>JAKAWN010000455.1 GCA_021827245.1 Acidobacteriota bacterium
CCTCAGTCTCCCGTCGATCAGCAGAGCGAGTAGGATCATGCAGGCCATCGTGTAAATGCCGCCGGCGGTGTCGTGCGCCTGGTACCACCCAAAGAACAGGCGTGAGCCCATGAACTGCGCCCCGCTGCTCACGAGCTTTAGTCGCTCCAAGGGGCCAGTGTAAGGAAAATTCCGAAGGACGAGCACCGCGCAGCACGCCATCAGGCCAAATACGGTAAGCAGGGAGAACCAAAAAGTGCGGAAGTACCTCCGCACGAGCCTCCACTGAAGGAAGAAGAAGAATGCCGGATAGGTTATGAGCAACGCCCCGTCCCGACGCAGGAACTGGAAGGACACGAGGTTATTGAAGCTGCGGGTTGACCATTCGTAGTTCAAAAGCCAGTAGCCAATGCACAACACAATGGCAACCTCCAGCCTCCTAAACTTCCTCTTGCGGGACAACCACCCCGCCGCTCCTCTGGCCTGGCAGACTAAAAGCGCCCCGGCGGCGAGAAGCGCAAGCTTGTTCTGCATCAGGACTGCGGCCAGAGCCGCAAGAAAAATAAGGTCGATCATAATGTTTCGGCCTGGTCCGGCAGCGTCGGCCGGTGAGGCGATTATAACGCCTTCAGCGCTGAGAGCGTCTTCCGAGCACAGTCTTCCCAAGAAAAGAGCCTAGCGCGTGCGAGGCCACGCTCGATCAGATTCGCGCGCAAAGCTGAATCCGTCAACAGCCGCTCCATCGCATCAGCGATTTCTTCTTCCGACTCGGGATTGAAATAAACAGAAGCGTGCCCGCAAATTTCCGGCAGGCACGAGCGGTCGGAGCTTATTACCGGGACGCCGCACGCCATGGCTTCCAGGGGCGGCAGACCGAAGCCTTCATAGAGAGAGGGCATCACAAATCCGATGGAGCTCTTGTAGAGAATGGCCAACTCGTTATCAGGCACGCTGCCGGTCAGCACTACTGCCCCTTGGAGACCGGGTTCGCGGACGAGCGCAACCACCTCCTGAAAGCCCCAGGCCAAACGGCCACAGAGCACCAGTTGCAGCACCGGTGGCTTCTGTCTCTTCACGAGAAGCCGGTATGCGCGGATCAGTCGCACCAGATTCTTTCTGGGCTCGATGGCGCCGACATGCAGAATGTACGAGCCCTCAATTCCATGACGGGACAGGACATCTCTGGCTATGGTCGGGTCCAGCCGGTCGTGGTTGAACAGTTGAGAGTCGAAACCGAGGTGGGTCACGACCACCCTTTCCTCCGGCACACCGCATCTCGAAACCAAGTCGACTCTGGAGTAATTTGAGTCAGTGAGGATCAGATCTGCCATTTTCAAGCTGGACAGCACGGAATGCCGCAGTAGTCGCCCGCCGAATGAGCGGAACTCATCCGGGAAAAGAATCGGGATGATATCATGCACTGTAACCGCGAGGCGGTCGCGCTTGAAGTGCAGAGGAGCCGGCGAGGGGAGGAAAAGCACATCCGACTTCACGCGTATTCCTGGGAGGCATTGAAAGACGCCAAGCCGCCAAAGCTTTCGCAGCCGCATCGCGGGGCAGACAACGGATTGGACTCCACGGCGTTGTCCGCCGACATCGTGCCACACGGCCTCACGCTTTGACGGCACCAGCACCCGTACCTGCAGGTCGCGGAATTCGTCAGCCAGCCGCTGCACCTGGCGAAGCAGGCAGACGAGGTACCTATTGATTCCGCACCCGAAGAAGCGTGGCGTTAGAAAGAGACCATCGACCGTGATGTTACGCGCCATAGTCAGATACAGCAGGCCCACCGATTGGTCCGTCTCTGCATGGTCCCAGTGTCCTACGAGTGGGAGGCCACCGGGTAGGAGAGGACGGATTTTGGTGCACACTCGCCCAGCCTATTTCTCCTTCCGGGCGACCATCCATATTGCGTCCCCAATGTTTATCCCGGTTAACCCAACGCCCGCAACGGCGGCCAGGTATCGAGTGTCCTGCACAAGCCCTGACCATCCAAGGGGCGGGACGTGGGCCGGGTCGACGCTTTCCTGAATCACCTGAAGACCGCCGCTCTTCAAGAGGCGTCTTAACACCTTCGGGGTGAAGTGCGAAAGATGAATCTCCGTCATGTTTCCGTCCAATTGTATCCTTCGCAGGCCGAAACGCGTAACGCCGCGGAATTTCTTATAGCCGAGCCTGCCGAGCATCACGCGTACTTTAGACTTGACGGTTCTAAAATCGTTAGGGACCGCAATCACCAGGACGCCACCGCTGCGTAGCAACGAAAAACATTTCTCGACCATTAAACGCGGATTCGGCACGTGCTCCAGCACATGAAATACAGTTATGTTATCGAAGGATTCGCATGGAAGCGAGACGCCGTCCAGCGTCCCGTGGAACAACTCGAGGCCGTATTTTTCTTTAGCAATAGCCACCGCCGAGGAGGAAACCTCCGTGCCGCAGACCTCCGTGAAATCTGGGCGGGCCAAGTGAAGAAACTGCCCGATGCCCGCCCCCACATCGAGCAGGTTCCCAGGGCGAGCCGTAGCGCACATCTTTTTCAGCCGCCTCTGCCACATCTTCACACGGCCCTCCTCCTCTGCGAGCCAAGCATCGTACTTCGTAGGAACCGAGTAGAACTCAACAAGCGCGTTGAGGGTGGGCCTCGGGTTGTCAAAAACATATCCGCAGGACGTGCACCTTGAGAGGGCTGCCTCTGGGTCTATAACCTCGATTACCTGGCTCGCACAAACCATGCATTCGGTCAGGATTTCAGTTTCAAAGGACAACATTGGTCACGCTAGAAGCCACATGCCTAGGACGGGAGCGCTCCACGATCACAAAAAGCGATTTCTCAATTCGTTCGACTGCTTGTTCCAGTTGAAACCTTTCCTCCACCGTCCGCCTTCCGGCGCGGCGGAGCTTTTCGTACAACTCCGGGTCGTTCAGCAAACGGACGATCTGCCTTGCGCAGCACGCCGGGTTATCTCTGGGGAAAACCAGCGAGTTCACCTCACTAATCATTATCTCCGCACTTCCGCCCGTCGCAGTGCCAACAACTGCCAATCCGCTCGACATCGCCTCAAGAATTGTGATGCCGAAGGGTTCGTCCCATGTAGAGGGAAAAATTAGGATGTCGTGCTCCCTGTATACACCAGGTAATTGTTCACGCGGCAGAAAATCCATGAACTCGACACTAGACTCCAGCCCCGAAGCACCCACCAATCTCCTCATCGCCTGGCCGTAATCTGGGTCTAGATGGTTACCGCCCAAAATGGTAAGTTTCAGACGGTGGACGCGGTGTTCCCAGACAAGCAGCCTCATTGCCTCGATCAGGGTCGGCAGCCCCTTTTCCGGACAAAAGCGCCCCACAAACAGGAGGCGGCTGGGTCGAGCCGCCTTCTCCTTGAACCCGAAGACTCTAGTATCTATTCCCCAAGGCAAAACCTCAGCATCGGTCACCGGCTTTCCCGCCTGGACCGCCTTCTCTTTGAGGTACGCGCTGGCAAATTGGACGTTGCGAAGGTTCAGCGAGCCTTGGGGGACTATTCCCAAACCCTTTGCTACCGGGTAGGCCAAGCGGCGCGGTGCGCGGGAAAGAAAAGGCTGGGAACCGTCTAACCAAAATCTGTACCATGGGTTGTGGTCCCATTGGGATAGCCACCCGTCGAACACGTAGTAACACACCGGGATACCACACGACTGGGCGAGAAGGACTACGTTGAGAGAGAGTCCGGCCAGATTCCACACGTAGACTAGATCAAAGTGCCGTTTTTTAAGCGTGCGCGCAGTCAAACGTCGGTGGTGGTACTCCCTTCGTGCCGCCCGGATAAATCGAGCGGCGGAGTGTCTCACGGGGTCGACTGAAATGCGCAGCACCCGGAGGATGCCACTTTCCGACAGAGAATGACCCAGCCCGTAGGTACTTGTAAGGACCGTAACATCATGGCCACGCGACCTGAGCTGTTCGACGACGTCCCGGCAGGCAACTTCGTATCCGCCGATAAAAAAAGGAGGATAAAAGTTCGACACCACGAGTATTCTCATGCCAAAGTATTAAAGTCCCGTTTTTCCTTCTCGAACTCTGTCTGAGATTCAGATGCAACCGTCCAAAAGCCTTTCGTTCGCGAGTTCAGATAGAGGAAAATGCTGAGAGTCACGAATAACTCGGCCAGAACGACGGCGGACGCTACGCCAAGACCTAAGAATCGCGGTGATAAGAGCACGGCTAGGCCGACGTTAGTAGCTCCCGCCCCAAGGGTGACCAGCTCAAACGGGCGGTCCATGCCGAGAGGCACCATCCACAAAGGCCCCATGACGGTGTTGATGGCGACCAGCGGCAAGAGGGCGGCAAGCAGCCGCAACACCGGAACCGCCGACTCGTACCCAGCACCTAGCACAATCCTAACGACCCAAGGAGCAGTGACGAAGATCGAAAAAGCCCCAAGCAAGCTTACGCCCGCAAAAAACACCGCAGACAGCCGCGCCAGTCTGAAGGCGCCAGGCAGATCCCGGTGAACAAGGCTGCTTACTCTCGGAAACAGCGCTTGGACAGGCGTTTGCTGCAACTGAAGGGCCGCCCTGACCAGCTTTTCCGCGCCTGCGTAATAACCGACCACGGACGGCGTGGCGAAAAGCCCTAGGATAAACGCATTGCCGGAGGCATACAGGCCGATTGCGCTGGAGGAAACAAACATGCTTCTTCCAGCCTTCAGCACGTCCCAGATACGGCTCAGCGATGGGAATTGCGGAATGAGGTCGCGGTAAGCGATGTACATTGCTGCGAACAGCACGACAGAGCCGCCGGCGCTCTGGACGGCAAGCACCTTCCACGCGTCGCTCCTGTGATGAACCACAAAGAAAATGCCGGCCGTTGCTACGACGCGGGCCGTAACGTCCAGAGCAGCTACCAGCTTCAACCGTTCAAGGCCTGCGAAATACCAGATCGGCGTAAAACATGGGATGAGCGCCGCGAGCACTCCCATCCACAAGAGCAAGGGGCGATTACGGAAAACCGGCACCCACTGCCCGACTCCCAGAGAGAGCACAACACATGCAGCCGCCAGCAAGCCTTTCGCTCCCGTAACGTTCGCAAAAACGTCTGAAAGCTTGTCCCTGTCATCTTTGAGACGCGCGACGTCCCGAGTACCCGAGAAATTGAATCCGTAGTTGACGGGCAAGCTCAGGTAGATACCGTAGGCCTGCGCGACAGCTACCAAACCCCAACCTGAAGGCCCGAGAACGCGCGTGAGGTAAGGAACCGTGACCAGCGGCAGTATGTACTTGGCAAACTGAACGCCATACAGCGATAGAGCGTTCGAAACCAGTTGGTGGCGGAGGAGCGAGCGTAGTCGACACACATGCGTGGACTGCCCTATGAGCTATGTACCTCGGCCGGTGCAGAGACATTCTCTTTGAAATACTCAATC
>JAKAWN010000456.1 GCA_021827245.1 Acidobacteriota bacterium
CGAGCCGTGGCAAAATCTTTCTCCCATGGAATCCGGAAGACCCGGGCTCCGTGTTCCCGAGCGATTTTCCGGCTGTTGTCAGTAGAACCTGTATCCGCGGTAACGATTTCATCCACCACTCCGCGCACGCTTTCGAGGCAGCGGGAAAGGGTCGCCTCGGCGTCCTTGATGATCATTGAGAGTGCAAGCGTTGGCATGTTGTTCCGCATTCCAACGGTGGCAGGTCTGGATCTTCAGGTGCGGCATCGCCACGCGCCGTCATCAGCCCACCAGGTGCCGGATCCTTTCTAGCTGCATGCCGGTAACTCTGGCCCAGCTCAGCGATGTTCGCACCTTCTCTGCGGCGGACATTCCCCGCCGCGAAGCTTCTTCCCGGTGCTCGAAAACCCAGCGCATCACTCTAGACAACTCCTCCGCATCGGGCTCGAACCAAGTGAGCGGGCCGGTCATGGGACCGAAACTCAGCTTAGCAGTTGATTTCTCGACCTCCTGGGCAGAGATGAAAAAGGAGGCCTCCGGTGGGCAAAACTCCCGTGCAGGCCCAAGCCCGGTGGCGATCACGGGCCGGCCACAGGCAAGCCCCTCCGCCAGGGGCATTCCGAACCCTTCTCCGCGATAAGGCAGGGCGACGGCGTCTGCGCCCCGGTAAAGTGACGCAAGTTTCGAGTCTTCGAGCTTTTCGGTCAGGATCACCGCGTGAGGCGAACGCAAATCATGGGTTTCGCGCGAAAACTTCTCAAGCAGACTCATGTCCTTGTAAAAAGTTAATGAGCCGATATCCTTGATCACGAGCGTGACGTCATCGGCAGAAGTGAAGGCGCGGCGGTAGGCGTTCCAGAGAACATCGACTCCTTTTCGGGGGATCGCCCCGCCGACAAAGAGGAAAACAAAACTCCGGCATCCTTCCGGACGCCAGACAGGTCCCTCCGGCCTGAAGATTTCCGGATCAATACCCTCAGGGATTACCTGGACCTTATCTTTCGGCACGCCGCCGCGGGCAAATACCTGCCGGCAAAATTCCGAGGGGACCCACAACTCGTCCACAAACTGGTTGATTTGGTCGGTCCACCTCCTGGGGATGCTTCCGTATTCCCACGGGATCATGACCGCAAGTTTCCCGCACGCAGGCCGGTCGAAGTTCGGTGGCCAGTGATGCCTGATGGTCAGGTCCAGCCGGCGAATTCTCCGTTTGAGCCCGTTTGAAACCGCGTCAAAGTGAGGTAGACTGGCTCCCGGGACTTCGCTGAAGCTTTGCGGCTCCAACACAGTTTCTAATTCATTCCCGGTCATCAGAGCACCGGCAATTTCGCGGTTGATCCGACCAAGACTTGAATGGACATAGAATGGCCCGACCAGCATCACTCCCCGTTTGACGCCCGAAACCCTCGAGGTTGGCCGGTGGGCTGCAACCACTTCATCAAGAGACTTTTGGAGCCTTTCTCTTGTGGCTTCCGCCAGTTGGGTTGATTCCAGGATGCAGCGGGCGGCCTCTATCTGCCGGTGCAGGAGAAAGTATTCAAAGATCGGCTCCAAGTACTGTGGCTCGCGAAGTGGTAACGACCCCAGACCCTGATAGCGCAGGTGTTGGACCGTCTCGTAAGGAAGGCGTTGGCGCAAAATGCCGAAGACCGATGGCGGATAGGCGGAGCGCGTCCGGACACCTGCGAGGTAACACTTCGCCGCCATCTCCTGATTGCCCGCAAGTTCGAACACCCAGCCCAGCAGCCAAAGAATGCGATAGGAATTCTCGCCGCCACTTCCTATATAGGATGGGTCGGGATTCTGGGTTGCCTGACGAACATAGCCGGGGATTTCCGAGTACCGTTCTTTCGAGGCGCAAAGCAAAGCAGCCAGATATGGAAGTTCGGCGTAGAGAGGAAAGCAGTCCATCCCCAGCTTCAGCAATCTCTCAGCTTCATCGGGCTGGTTATGCCGGATGAGAAGGACAATCAGGTTCCGCATCAGTAGCGAAGCGTAAGGCTTGGGAAGCGCCGTGCTATCCCGCCACAGTTGCGACAATCGCTCGAGGCCCATTCCCGGCTCTTGCTGCTCCTCGAGCAGGGCCAAATAGAAGGGTGCCCAGAGTTCCAGGCTCTCTCTCAGTAATCCTTTCAGCTCAGCCGACGGTGTTGTCGTTGCGGCAATACGCAGACCCGGCTGAGTGACGTCAGGCTGAAAGCCCTTCTTCCACAAGCGAGGCTGAAGTCCGATCAGGTCTATCTCTGCGAAACATGGCAGGTGGATCGCAACAAAAGATCGCCCACCGGGAGTGGACGCGGCTTTGCGCAGGCCAACAGCAGACCCTTCCAGTAATCTCTCTCCCGCCATCCAGAGAAAGGCGGCGTCTGATCCCTCCGGAAGCCGATTGTCCAGCAGAATTGAAAGCGGTTTCCTTTCCACCCGGTCGCAGGCCGCTCGAAGGCTGGATGGAATCTCCCCATCCGAGGCACAGTCGGTGAGCAACGGCATGACCGAACTCCGTTCGCAGGCATGTTCGATGGAGAGCGAATCGGGGTTCACCACATATAACGACATGGGCTTTTCTCCAAATCAAGCTGACGGCAGAATGAACGCGCCGCAACGCCGGAATCGAAACCTTCAGCCGATGACAAGCAAGCCTTCAGTCGAGCAGCCGCCGGGATTCGGCCACCCACCGTGGAATGATCACCTTCCAGTCGTACTGTTGCACCATGCATGCCCGTCCCTGTTCAGCGCGCTGGCGCGCTTCCTCCCTGTGAGAGAAGATTTGCCGCATCAGCTGGCGCAAATGGTCCACATCGGGCTCCGCCCATCGGTGCCCGGCAAAGATTTCGACATCCACGTCCTCGGGCACAGGGGCGACGCTATAGTCGATCAGATAGCTGTTTTCATGGCTCAAAAAGTCGGCCTGACCACTCCAGCCGGTTGCGATCACCGGAATCTGGCAGGAGAGCGCTTCCATGAACGGACGGCCGTAACCCTCGCCACGCGTCGGCAGCACAAAACAATCTCCCGTCGCATAAAGACGCGGCATTTCACGCTGAGGAATATATCCGTTGATCAGGATGATCGGTGGCGCATTTTCCAGCCGCAGGCCTGCCTCGCGCTCGACAAACCAGGTGATGTGGCCTTGCAGGTCCGTAAAAGCGTCATGAAGCTGGCTGACCTTCAGGATCAAGGCAACGTCTTCATCAGGCTTGAATTCCCGCAAGTAAGCAAGCAGCAGAATGTCGTAGCCCTTGCGCAGTTGCCAGTCAAAAATAGAAATGAAATTGAATCCGCGTTTCCGTGGAATTTGCAGTGGCATGGCGCCGGGTCGGAAGAGTTGCGTATCAACTCCCGGAGGAACAAGCCGAAGTTTTTTCTCTTCCACGCCAGCCCGGGCGTAAGTTTCAAGATTGAAGCGGGTCGGGACCCAGACTTCATCCATCCGGTTGCACCGCTCACGAACACCGTCAGGGAGCCTGTCCGTTTCAAACATGGTTCGGACGACACACCAGCGGCCGTAGATTTCCATGTCCCAGGCGCTGGCCATCGAGTACTGCAGGAATATGCTTTGGCTCAGATCTACCGCTCGGCGTTGGAGAGCCTCGAGCTTGTGCCGGGATTCGATCGGAAGCAGGTTGCTCGTATCGGTTGCAGGCCCAAGAGGCGCAAGCTGCACGGGAATCCCGCACTCAGACACTCCAAGCGCTTCAACCCAGGCCTCTTCGGCGTAACCACTTCCCCCGTAAACAAAGCCTTTGAAATATATTCCTGCCTGGGCGCAATGGGCATGAGAGGAGACGACCGTGGCTGACCCTGCGTCACGCTGAGCAGTAAGATGTCCGGGCATCAGCGTGGTAGTTGCCTGGTTCTGTCCGGATTCCTCTCCGCGACAGGTTCTCACAAGGCGGAGCAAGGCATCTCGCTCCCGCCCTGAACTCCTGCCGGCCGCTCCTTTAAGAAATGGAAGGGCTTCCGTAAGGCGGCCCGTCCTTGCCAGGAGAACGCCAAGATTGCCTGCCGCTGAAGTGTTTCGAGGGTCTATCCACAAGGCACGGCGATACCCCTGTTCGCTTTCGACGAGCCGATTGCACATCAGTTGTGCTGTTGCCCAGTCATTCCAAATCTCGCTGGTCTCCAGACTCTTCAATACCTGGTCCAGGACCTGTACCGCTTCCTTGTATCGACTTTCCTGAAAGAACTTCAGCGCCTGCTGGTGTTGACGTCCACAAAGGCTTGTCATGTCCGGCATTGATTTGCCACCTGAAACGAATTGTCCACTGAATTGCGCGTTCGCCGAACAACCTCTCTATGCAAGCTGTAATCGGCTGCTTGCGAACCAAGCTGCCTGGCATGCGCATCTGTCACGCTGCCACGGCACAGTTGCCTCAACCGTTCTCGAAGTCTAAAGCCTGCACTACGGTTCAGTTTCCAAAGACGTTTCATTCTTCCAATTCTCTAATGAGGTCTTTCCCATGAAGCCGTAGCCCATTATCACTTCCTCAACGCGACAGAGCATCTGCCATGCCAAAGGTCTTCCTGCTTTGTCCACTCGCGATTGTATTGTCAAGTCCACATTTGCCGATAAGACCTTGTTGAGAGGTCAACCTCCGGCCGGGGAGATAGCGTACCCCCAGCGAACGAAATGTGGCGTCAAGCGTATGATTCAGCTCACGCGGTTGAATAAAAAGTCTATCGTTGTGAATTCCGATCTGATCGAGTTCATCGAGAACGCTCCAGACACGGTCATCACGCTGGTTACCGGAGAAAAGGTTGTGGTCACGGAAACCATTGAAGAAGTCATCGACCGTTTCGTCCTTTTTCGACGACGACTGTTCCCAGCTTCTCTAGCCACGCTTCCACGGACCGTTTTGTCTGAGCCACACACCCTGCACGACGAATCTGAATGAGGGACGACCATTGGACAAAGGCACTTGGGCAGGAATCCTCATCGCGATTGGCGGCATTATCGGTGGCATGACTATGGAAGGCGGGAAAATCGTCCAGATCCTTCAGCCGACGGCTGCGATGATTGTACTGGGAGGCACGCTCGGCGCGGTCATGATCGCCTTCCCCCTCCCAGTGGTCGTCGCGAGCTTCAAAAGACTCACCCAGGTATTTTCAGAAACTACTAATGATCCGGAAAAGCTGATCAAGGAAATCGTCCGTTATGTCCAGACGGCACGCAAAGAAGGCATAATCGCTCTCGATAACGAATTAGAAACCATTGAGAATCCGTTTCTTAAGAAATCTCTTATGCTCGCTATCGACGGGACAGAACCGCGAGAACTCCGGGCCATCATGGAACTCGAGATGAATAATCAATCGGAACATGAAGAGAGGGTCCCACAAGTGTTTGAGGCGGCGGGAGGGTTTGCTCCCACCATTGGGATTCTCGGTGCTGGCAGTTGCCTG
>JAKAWN010000031.1 GCA_021827245.1 Acidobacteriota bacterium
CGCCGGGTCGCTCTTGCCAGATCTTCAGGATCTTCCCGCTAGACACGTGGAGCAAAATCATAACCAGCGCGTAAACAACAACGACAAATGCCAGAATCTTCATAGTTCCTCTGCTTGGCAAGCCAAGGGCGTCGTCGGAGCCCCCATCCCTGAAGCCAAGCGCGATTGTGTCAGTGAGCCCCGATTGGCACAGGCGATTTCAAGAGGCTGGCCCGATGCGTCTTTGCAAGATTCATTACCCGCCATAGTCCTATTCCCCACCAGGCCAGACCACTCAACTCCATAATGCCTGTAATCCCAATCAGGGAATAAGCGATGCCAGGGACAAAGCCCGTAAGAATTTGCAGAGTGACGCGGCCGGCGCAGCCCGCGTTCAGCAGAATAAAAGGTCCCCACAGTGAAGTGAGGCGTTTTGAGTCGACCCCTGCAAGAATCGGAACGACGCGCGAAGAGACGGCCAGAATCATCATGCTGACGAACCCGACCGTAAAAGCATGGCGCTGCGCTCCCCAGAAAGCATGAGAGAATCCCTCGCCTCTCCAGTTGCTGTATGGAATCAGCAGCGGCATCATCGCCATCGCTAGTAACAGCCAGATGTAAGCCGCACGGATGAATTTCCAGCTACGGTCCGGCTGGGTCGGCCGCCTAAAGATACGGAGCTGGATTACCAGCAGGATTGCCCAGGCGGTCATCAATAAGTAGGAAAGTTCAAGAAATACAGCAGAGACAGGATTGCCGGTGGCGAAGTAAGCAAAATAGCTTGCGAGATCAAGCACCAGACTCCCGTTGATCAGCCAGAAGATCATCTGCAGATGGTCGTGCTTCTGCTGGCCAAGCCCATAAACCATGGGCACGAAGCGCTGGCTTACACCGGCGGTAATGAGTGCGGCAAAGCCATATAACTGGATGTCGCGCAGCGGAGCATCGAGCAGACCGATGCGGAAGGTCGCCTGAATGGAGTTTGCTGCCGTCGATTCCGCAAAGAAGAAGAGGCCGCTGAAAATCGCCTGGGTAAGGAACCACACAAAGGATGCAATAATCAGGGTTTCATAGGGATTGTGCGGAGAGATCGACTGAGATGAGGTTTTGAGGATGATCGTCATGAATAGCGCTATCGCTGTTACTTCGACAACCAGGGAGAGAGAGCCCAACGCCAGAGCCGCAGCCCCATGCCGGAGCATCTCAGCGGCGCCCCGCGCCAGAATGCCGCAGACCATCAGGTAGAGCGTGAGATTGGCCAGTTGAGGCCTCCAGAGGGTTGTGGCCTTGAATCTCGGGAAGGACTGGTAGGCAAAACCCATGACAAAAAGCCCAACCCAGCCGAAGATCATGGCGTGAGCGTGCGCATGAATAAGGGGCAGCAGCTGGGGCTGGAGTAATTCCTTGTGCAGAGAGATTTGAAGCAGCGCGATAACTCCCCACAAGCCGCCCAAACCGAGCACGATTGCAATGGCCGTCTTGAAAAAGCGCCGGTAGATGTAGTCCGCCAGCGATTCCTCATAAACGTAAGGCTCGCGTGGAGGGTTTTGGATTTCTGCATTGAGGTCCCGCAACAAGGCCTCCAGATCGGCTTGGTGCACGGAGACAAAAAACTCGAGGCTCTCCGCTGGACCATTCTCTCCGCCGCACCCTTTCAGCCCATGCTGGTCAAAGATCCGCCGGGCGGCGGGACACAGTTTCAATATCTCGGCGATGCTGGTGGACCCCGAAATCTGCTTCATAAGGCAATTTCTCCTTAGCGCACCTATTCAAATGCAATCATTAGCCCGCATACAAACAGTAAGGAATTTCCTTTTCGTCAGCGAGGACTTTTGTCACATCAAGCCTGCGGTTCTCCGAGGAAAGCTGCGGTACGGATTAGCCCCAACCCTTCGATTCGCTCTGCATACGACAAATGAAGCCAGGATGCTTGCCAGACCCTTGTGACTTAAGTCATACCTATTGCATGAACCATCGTCCATGATCTTGCACGGGGCAAAAATACTCGATCCAACATTTAGCCTGGGCCCTTGAATCGGATCGCAAATGGTCCGGAGGTGTGGCGGGTGCAGTTCGAGAAGACACGGTAGAGGTAATCCGGATGATCGAATGCGGCGCAGAAGGGAAAAACGATTGGGGCCAAACAAACCGACTTCTCTCAGCAGGCGAAATGATGCCTGACTTCATTCTCGTTTCGATGAATGGGAAGCGAGTGCGGATCTCCGACCATCGCGGTCGGCGTAATCTGGTTTTAGTTTTCTGCGCGAGAGGTAACTCGAAGGAGACTCGCAGCTTTTTGCGACAGGTTTTCGAACAGAGGTCGGAGTTCGAAGGTGAGGAAGCGCAGGTGCTAATCATCGTCCTGGACGCCGATGACCGGGCGGAGCTTTTGCGGGACCTGCCGTTTCCGGTTCTACGGGATAAAGAAGGCCATGCCCACGATCTGGCAGGCGTGGCAGTGAATGAAAGGAACCTCAGGCCTGTCATATACGTGGTCGATCGTTACGGAGAAATTCGGCACATCTGCCGGGACGGAAACCCCTCGTGCGCGAACGCCGGGGCTATCCTCGACTGGGTGCGATACATCAATCTGGAGTGTCCGGAGTGAGGGGTGTCAGACTGGCCCACGTAGGTTACGTGGGCGGGATGACTCTCACAACGGTTCAATCGGTATGAGGACGCTGCACGGCAGAAAAGGTGCAACGCAGGAAATGTCATAGTATTCGGATCAGCAATGCCACTCAGTCCCGGGGGGAGATTCCGATGCTCGCATTTAAGGTCAATATAATTCCTGAATGTGGGACTTTAGTCATCGCAATCGTCCCTGGATGCCTCTATGTTTAGGTTTCACCTTAGCGCCTTTTACTCGAATGGCGCAGGAAGAGCACATGTCTTTCGTGCCGAAGGATTGAGAGGCGAAGTAAATCATGGCGAAGATGAAGCGCATTCTCATAGCTGATACTGACGATGATCTTCTCACCCGCCTTGCATTTTTCTTCGAGGATAAAGGGTATGAAGCAACAACCGCCTGGAACGGACAGGAAGTATTAACGCAACTGCGTTCCCGGCAATTCGACGTCATCTTACTATGCGATTATTTCGACGACGCAAGTTGCGAAGAGATCTGGCGGGCGGTTCATCGCCTTCCCGGCAAACCTACGCTGGTCCTTCTTGAGAGTCCACAGACTGGTCCGGAAAGGACAAAGAGATTGTCCGATATCTGCGGAGATTGCGTTGTCAGAGAGAAATCGGCGTATTTCATCTCCGAGTCGGTCCATGAGTGCTTGACTTCTCGAAGTGAGAGCCTGGTTCAAGTCTAGATATTTGGCCTCAAAGGGTGCACAGGCGCCATTAAGTCATATTGTGAAGAGGCCGAGTAGACAAGCCTTATTCGCGAAAGGGATTACATGATTACGACGGAAAAAGACATGAACGAACCATTGGAGGGTAAAATCTCGCAGACATATTGTTCCAGTCGGGATTTGCCGACCCACACGGGAAGGGTCCAGCGTTTAACCAGCATTTCCAGGGGAATGGAACGCAAAGAATTCCGGCCTGGCAGGCCGTCGCCGAATATCCTTGCGGTCATTTCGGATCCGAACATGCGCAAAAGTATCTCCGAGGTTATAGGTAAAACTGGCGTCGGGGTAACTGCCGTTTCAAGCCTTTGTGAGGCTCGAAAAATCCTGGAGCGCGAACGGGCCTCTCTGGTTATTTGTTCTGCCCATCTCGGTGACGGAACGTTCCGCGAACTGCTTCCCCTCGCTCCCAGGTTATTCACGGGGATGGTTGTTTTATGTTCAGGAAACTGCTCCTCGGGGGCTCGAATCGATGCATTGGAGCTCGGCATCATGGACTACGTTAGCTACCCATTGCCCCTTGAAGAGTTGCAATGGGTGATCCGTGGCGCCATGACCAGGAGTTTAGAGGGTCAAGCAATCTCCGCGGCAACTGTCTAGAGCTCGATCGAAGCAGACAAATTGCTTGACCGAAAGGGGTAAAAAGATGGAGATCGATGCAACAAGAATGGTAAAGGACATTGTTCTTGCGGAGCCGGCTTCTGCAAAAGTGTTTGAGCAGATAGGGATCGATTACTGTTGCGGCGGCAACAGGCCTCTTGCTGACGCCTGCCGGACGGCCGGCGTCAACCTTGAAGATGTTGCACAATTGCTCAAGGCCAGAAAAAGCTCAGCTGCGACAGAGGACGAGGTTGTCGATTGGAACAAACAATCTCTTACCGAGCTTATGAATCATATTGTGCAAAAACATCACACTTTTTGCCGGAGGGAAATCGCACGCCTCAAAGCTCTTCTCGACAAAGTAACGCAGGTGCACGGCGACGTTCATTCCGAGCTGCGGCGCATCCAGGCGCTATTTACGGAGCTCAGTAGAGAGCTCCTGGTCCATCTTCTTAAAGAAGAGCAGATATTATTTCCCCAGATCGCCAGCATGGAAGATGCTGCGACCCATAGGATGCCGTCTCCGCAGGCAACTCTTCGCCCTGTTCAAAGCCCAGTTCAAAAGTTGGTACTGGATCACGACAGCGCCGGTGCAGCTCTGCATGAAATCCGGAGGCTGAGCTACAACTACCAGGTTCCTGCGGATGCCTGCGGCAGTTACCGTGCGTTGTACGACGCTTTACAATCCTTTGAAGCCGACTTGCATCAGCATGTCCACCTCGAAAACAACATCCTATTTCCCCGCGCCGTCGTTTTGGAGCAGGCGGTTGTTTCGAGCGGAAAGGAGTGCCTCAACTAAGAAGGGGATGAATCAAGTCCACCAGCGGATTTGCCGGTTTCCCAAATATCTGTGAGGCTAGGACCCTAATAGCCCATAGATTGCTGCCAGGCTGGCACGGAAGCTCCCCCAGGTGGAGGTCATTCTTGATAATATCTGGCTTAACAGCAAGAGTACGACTGCTTCCCCAAAGGTGTTCTCTCCGTCGCGGGGTTTTCATCGCGACGAATCGACGAAAAAAAACCACTGCCGCGGCTTGTATCCTCCCCAGCTATGAGAGAATCTATCCGCTTGATATCACCCTGCGCGCGAATCTGCTGTCAACGCGAATTTGCTTGACAACGGAGGGCTACCGTGCTAGTCTATTTTGTGTTTGGCAGGTCGGCCGGTCTCAATCGCTGGTCAGGAAATAGACAGTCTGACTAGACCGTTATTTCGTCATTAAGCTGTTGAAAATACATGGCAGTTGAGTTTGGCATCAAAAATGTGAGACAAAAAGTATTGTTTTTCATAAACGAACCGGAGAAGTGATTGAAAACAAAGGATCGGCCTGAAAAACGAACCGAAAAAACGGCCAAACGAACCTAAAACGAAGCTACCGATCTTGTTGAAAACAATAGCCTGTTGAAAAAACGAACCTAAAACGAACCGAAAACGAACCTAAAAACGCATCCGAAATTATCTAGCCTATTTACGGACTCAAAAACTTCCTTTCCTGCCCCCATTATGTGATTGCCGTGCCACTAATCAGCCCAAACCGCCAGCCATCTGCCAGGCGGATTGGGTTAATGGCGAGCGATGCGGCGCATCGACGCGTGTTCGCCTCCGGCCAGTCGGTGAATTTCGTTGATCGGGTCCGTCATCAGCATGAGAGAGTTTGTACGGCCGGGACTATGGCCTCGCCAGAGGGATGTTGTTGGCAGCGATGGCCCCAGGCAAGGTCTGCCTGTTCAGTCTGCTTCCGAGAACCCGACAGCTCTTCAAATCGGGTTGTATTGAGTTCGTGAGTGACGTAGTATAAGTAATTAAGAAGAAGCAAATTAGCAAACGTTGTTGAGGACCCATCGGCGCTGTGGAATCGGCCGGCGGTGAGTTGCAATGGGTAGGGAGGGGCCCTAAGCATTTCTCCTTTAGGCTGAAATGAAGCTGCCGGACTGGCCGGGCGTAGCAAAGACAGAGTTGGACCATTGCGGAGCCTGTTGAAAATTGCAGAAGCGGAAACGGAACGGGAAAACAGTCAACGAGTCCAAGGTGGAAATGGTGGAAGTGGTCCTGCCCAATGATGCCAACCCACTTGGCAATATCCTTGGTGGCAAGGTGATGCATTTGATCGATATTGCCGGAGCCATTGTGGCCCACCGTCACACACGCCGCGTGGTGGTGACGGTTTCTGTGGACAACCTGGATTTTGTCCATCCGATCCGGGTCGGGCAACTGATCATCCTGCGCGCGCAGGTCACGCGGGCTTTCCGTACCTCGGTTGAAGTGGCGGTGAAAGTGCATCTTGAAGATCTGCTCACCGGCGAGCGTCGGCAGACGAGTTCGGCTTTTGTCACTTACGTGGCTCTGGATGCTGAAGGGCAACCGGCAAGAGTACCGCCGGTGATTCCGCTGACAGAGGACGAGAGGCATGCGTACCGGGAAGCCTTAAGCAGGCGCCGACATCGCCTGGCAGCCGCTGCGCGAGCACATCAACGCTACTTCGAAAAACAGAAGCAAAAATAGTTTGGAAACAGACAGCAGCTCAGGTCGGTGAGCCCTGGTGCTTATCTGGCTGGATCTGTCAAGGAGGGATGGATGAAGAACAAGCGCACAAAAATCTTTAGCGGAACTCCCTGGGAGCCCAAGGTCGGCTATGCACGCGCCGTGCAGGTGGGTGACATGGTTTATGTTTCGGGGACAACCGCGACGGACCCTTCAGGAAAGGTCCTTGCTCCAGGTGATGCATACGCGCAGACTGTTCAGGCTTCCCGGAACATCGAGAACGCCTTGAAGCGACTGGGCCTGGGTCTCGAACATGTTGTCCGGACCCGCATCTATCTCACCGATATGGACCGATGGGAAGAGGTGGCGAAGGGACATTCGGAATGCTTTGGTGAGGTGCACCCTGCGACCAGTTTCGTAGGAGTCACGCGCCTGGTCGATCCCGAGATGCTGGTGGAGATCGAAGCGCTCGCGGTGGCGTGAAGTTGAACCAGAATGTTTGCTGAGGGCGGTAATTCGCAGCGGTTCTTCAATGCTGTATTGCTTGGCCGGGAGTGGAGTGCTCGTGAAAGTCCTCCCGGTCGGCAACTTGCTTGGCGCGCTTAACTCCTTCGGACAGCGGGCCTTTGAGGATCTCGGGAATCCGCGGGAATACTGCCAATGTCTTTTGGACTTGAGGGTCGCCCTTGATTCCCACTTCGTTTCCTGCTGTCAGTCCATAAAGCAGGTTGAAGATTGCCATTTTGATTCTGAGTTTCAGGTAATCCTGGTCCTGAACCCAATACTCCAGGGGTACCCGGACCCTTTCGCTAATGAGGAAATTCCGAAAATCCGACAGCACGTCGGCATCGGGTTTGAACGACTTGTTCACATCGGTATGGTAGGTGAGGTACTGCGAGGCGAAATCAGTAAAAGCGCCCCGCTGATTGAGGAACATAACCCACGGGTCGAGTTTCCGGGGGGCGATGATGACGTCCGGTTTTATTCCTCCCCCGGAGGAAAGGAGCCTGCCATCATCCGTGTGGAAATCCTTGCTTTTGCCGAGTCCGCGTTCAGCGTCGGCAAGCGCCGTACCGGGCAAAGGGCGCTGAATCGAGCGGCCGCTCGGTGTAAAGTACTGGGCCACTATCAGGGCGAGGCCCGTATGGTCGGAAAGAGGCATGATGTTGTCAACGAGGCCCTTGCCGAACGTTGGCTCTCCAGCCACGACGGCCCGGTCGTGTTCTTCCAGAGCTGCCGTCAGTACCTCAGCCGCACTGGCGGTTTCGCCGTTCACAAGCACCACCATCGGCATGGGGAAATGAATGTTCATCGGTGTTGTGTTGTAAACCTTTTCTGGGATGCCGCGTCCCTTAATAGTCAGCACAGGAATCCCCGGCCTGAGGAAGAGGCTGGCCACGCCGACTGCGGTCGCAAGGACTCCGCCGTGATTGTTTCGGAGGTCCAGTAGAAGCCCCTTCAACTTTGATCCTCCCAGTTTCTCGACGGCGTTCTCGACCTCGTTGGTTGTCTTGGCATCGAACCCCGAAAGGTGGATGTAGCCGATGTAGCTGGAGGCAAAGTCGAAAGCATTATCAACGGTCGGGAGCTGGACTTCCGTCGGGACAAGCCGCACATCCTGCGGCACATCTTTGCCCGGATGGAGGACCTCCAGGCGGACGGGATGCGATCGGGAGCGGCTTAATAGTTCAATCAGGGATTTCAAATCGAGTTGGTCGACTCGTTGTCCATTGACCTCCAGGATTTGGTCGCCGGGACCCAATCCCGCTCGAAATGACGGCGAGCCCTCGGCCGTCTGGAGCACAAGCACCTTTCCGGGCTGAACATAAAGAATTGAGCCGAACCCCAGCGCTTCACCGCTTGTTTCTTCCTGTAGAAGTTTGAACTGCTGGCGATCGAAAAACGCCGAAAACGGATCAAGAGTGCTGAGCATCTGGCGTATTGCCCCGTCAAGGATCGCGTGATCAGGGTGGATTGGGGCATCATAATGCTCCTGTACCAGCCCGTATATCCGCGCGAATTTCAGGCTTTCCCGGGTGACCGGGTCGCTGGGCGGAGAGGATTGCGCCCCCAGAAAAAAGGGGGTCAGGAGCAGGCATCCCGCCAGAAGGGGAATACGAAGTCGTCGTAGCTTGGTGTGCAACTGCTCACTGTTCTGCAAATTCCAGTATACCGCAGGTCGGCATTCCGCATGGAAGGCTATGCCATCTGCTGATGGCGCATTTTGGTCTTGTAACGGCAATCTTCAGGCCGGCAGGATTCCCTTTCAGTTTCCCGCAGGGGAAGAGGCGCTTGTTCGCGAACGCACCGCGCTCAGCGCACGTAAGGCTGCGGCGGCCACGTCGGAGTTGGGGTCCTGGGAGAGTTGCTGAAGCGGCTGGATGCTGGTGCTGTCGCCGTCATACATGAGGACGTTGCACAACCCTCGCCGGACGTCCGCGTTGCGGCTGTTGAGGTATGGGTAAAGCTCGGAGAGGAAACCTGGTGTTCGAGCCAGTTCCACCAGATAGGTCTGTGCCGCGTCTTCTTCTCCTGACCCCAGCGCATTGATAAGCGAGCTCACGTAATCATTTCTCCCCAGCGCAGTAATGGCAAATTCCATGGCAAGTCTTGCCGATGCATTTTTTTCCGCCGGAGCCGTCCGCAGCAGATCGGGAAGAGCTTGCTGGTCCTTGGCGCGCCCCAGCCCTTCCGCGGCATAACCTCGAATTGAAGCACGTGGACTGTAGAGGGCTTTCAGGAAAATCGGATCAGAAACCGGATCGCCGATGTAAGCCAATCCCTCCAGCGCCTTGTCACGGGTCTGGCGGTTGGGAGCGTTTTCATACATGGCCTGGAGCTTTGGAACCGCAGAGCGTGCGCGCAGGATTCCTACGGTGACAGCCGCATCCTGCCGGATATCCCTGTTGGATGAATTCAGCAGATCCACTAACCTGGGCCCGGCGGAAGTGTCCTTTATCTTGGCCAGCGAATTCAATGCCTCGCGGGCAAGATCCACGTTGGGGGAATGCGCCGTAAGCACGAGGTCCGGAACAGCCTGTCGGGCCAGTAGAATGCCGAGTGCGCGTGTGGCTTCCTGCGCGGCCCGCAAATGCTGGGTATCCATCATCACGCGTTCGAGTGCGGAAACGGCCTGAGGATTTATCACAGTACCAGGATTGACGTGGACTGTGCCGCCCTCGAATTTCCTCTTCGCGCTTCGATATTGCCGCTCCATGTAACCGAAGAAGCCTGTTTTGGGCGTCACGCCTGTGTAGTAACCCTCAATGCCCTTAACCGCGAGCCAACGCACCTCGGAATCATTGTCACTCGTTGCCTGGATCAGCCCCTGAAGCGATTGGGGCACGCGGATGGACGCCAGCGCCACCACCACCTGCCGCCGGACTTTGGCGCTGGGATCGCTGAGCGCCGCGATCAGTGCAGGGACAGCGGAAGGATCCCCCGTCTGGCCTATCTCGCGCGCGGCTTTTGCCCTTATTTTGGGATTGGGATTCTTCAGATCTTCCACGTCGGATCCGCTTACGGCTTTTGTGGAAGATGCGGCCTGCGTGCTCGGTGTCGTCGCCGACTGCGGCACTGCCATCCCATAAGGAATCGATCCTGCAAATACCATCAGAAATAGGAATTGCGCCACATATGTTGTACTTCGCGTCACGTTAGTCCCGCTCCTTGGACCCGCGTTTGAATTCCGGCAGTTTCCGGGTCCTGCTTAGTATTGTACAGAGGTCACGTAAACTTTGAAGCAGGAAAGCGCAAGGTCGTTTCTGGGAACGAATTGCGGCCGCCGCTTTCGCCGTGGAGGCCATCGAGCGCGTTTTGCGGACAAAATAGGCTTGGAAAACTCGATGTCCTTTTCCATTCTGCAAACGATGGACATGGATAGCGCATCACATCAATTAGTTCTTACGGGGCGATTCCCGTGTTGCGCGCATACACTCTGTTAATGAAAAGTCCAATTTACTGGAGGTTTTAGTATGGCAGGAATTACAGCATTGTTTTGGGATGTGGGTGGCGTTTTGCTGACCAACGGGTGGGACCGGCACTCCCGCCAGCGCGCAGCAGAGAGGTTTAAACTGGACTGGGAAGATTTTGAAGACCGGCATGAGCTGGTTGTCGGGCGCTTTGAAACGGGCAGGCTGAGCCTGGATCATTATCTTGAACGCACCATCTTTTACCGTCCCCGCGACTACGGGAAGGACGAGTTCAAGGCATACATGTTTGCGCAATCAAAGGCGATCAAAGGCACCCTCGAAGTTGTGGGCCGGCTTGCTCGCACGGGGCGATATTTGATGGCAACTCTGAACAATGAATCGAGAGAGCTCAACCTCTACCGCATCGAACGTTTCGGCCTGCCCAGATATTTCAGCATCTTTATGACCTCCAGCTTCCTGGGCGTGAAGAAACCCGAGGATGAAGTGTTCCACTTGGCTCTTGACCTGAGCCAGCGGAAGGCAGAGGATTGCCTGTTCATTGATGACCGCGAATTGAATGTCGAATGCGCCGTCCGGTGCGGTCTCCGGGCGCTGCATTTCAAGAACGCCGCCCAGCTTGAACAGGACCTTCGTAACGCCGGTCTCGAACTTTGAGGTCGGGATAAAACATTTGGAGAATCCGTTAATCGCTCAAGCGCTTATTGATCAGAATTTTCTTCTCTTGACCATTCGCGGAGCAGTTGCGGCAGTTGGCGGCTGAAAGCTGACCGAGCCAGAACCCGGTCGCAGCCCGCTGCGCGTGCCGCCGTGGCCAGGTCGGTCTGCACGTGAGAAAGAAATGAAATGACCGGAATTGCCCGTGTGGCAGGATCGTTCTTTAGACTCTGCAACACTTCGATCGACCTTCCGGAATGGTGGTTCAAATCGAGGAGAATCGCGCTGGGGCCGTCCGATGCAACGCGGTCTTGCAAGGCGTCGGGGGTGGCCGCCTCGACCGCGACACCCAGCCGACGTGCGGTTTGCTGGATTTTTGCAAGGAAGAATATGTCGTCAACAACAGCCAGGATTTTTGCTGGCATGTCTACTCCATTGCGCGCCGTCCGGATAAAGCCATCTTCTATGGGCCGGCCCGCCTGGCAGGTTGCTGAAAACGTCTCGGAACCGTGCCACTCCGGTCTTCATTCGCTTCTATCAAGCGGACTCCTCGCGCTTCGCATCATCCCGAACTTAGCAGAAATCTGCTCTTGGGGCCCTTGGTTAACTCCATGAAGAATCTTGCTCTGAACCGGGAAGCCAGAACCCGGGCCTCTCATTTTCCTCCTTCATAATGCAACATTCTTGCTGATACAATCGAACTTTTGATTTCGCGCTTGCAGGTAACCACACAGGCCGCAAACACCGCGATCTGGGGGCCGCACGCGTTAAATGCAGCAGGGATTTGCGTCTTAAAATACCCATTGCGGGCCGAAGTTTTGTCTGGGAGTTGACTGCACGCGCTGCTCGCGGCATCGTCCTGGTTGTCGCAATTCCTCTCGCTATCGATCATTGGTTCAGATACGTTCCTTCCTACCTGATTGGTAGTCAGGAATACCTTCAAGCAGCCCTCGCTATCTCCCACGGCAACTATTTTGCCGTCGATAACGGCTTCCGGCCACCCCTCTTTCCTTTGCTTCTGGCCGCCGCCGGAGAGAACCTTCAGGTAATGTTCGCAATTCACCTGGTGATCGGAATCGTCGTTTCACTGCTGCTTTTCGAGATATTCAATCTGATCACTGGCCGCCCGGCCATTGGCGTGGTTGTTGCCATCGTCTATAACCTGAACCCAAGTACCGCTCAATTCCAGGCCTGGGCGCTAGCAGAGACCTTGACGACGCTGTTCGTGACTGCGGGATCACTCTTTGCCGTAAGGACCTGCTGTCATCGCTCCAGACTCGTGCCCGGAGTTCTCCTTACCAGCCTTTTCTTCTCTTTGGCAAGCCTTACCCGGCCCGAGTGGCAGCTAATGCCGTTGGTTGTGACCGCTGCGGTGTTGATTCTACGGTCCCGGTCGCAATCGGCGCCCCTGGCAGGCCGCCAAATACTTCGAGGCGTAGTTGCGGGCCTGTTGCCTTTCGTATTGCTGATCATAGGATGGTCGACGGTAAACTTGGTCCGATTCAACTGGTTCCAGTTCTCCACGCTGACGGGATACGACATGACCCAGTTTTTCGGCCCCTACTTCAGCGAGGCTCCAGCCCGTGACAAGAAGCTGGCCGATATCTTTCTCCGATACAGGGCGATTCACCTTCGAACAACAAGTTGGCCATTTGATATCATCTGGGAGGCCCGGCCGGCCATGCTGAAAGCGACGGGCATGACCGACGCCCAGATGTCGCGGGAGCTGCTCAGGATTTGTTTCCGTATTTTCTTGAGGCATCCAGGGGCTTACTTCAAGCTTGCGGGGCGCGCATTCAAGGTTTTCTGGCGGCCACCCCTTTATGCGCGTGGATGCAATTGGGAAGACTTCCGCAAAGGCCTGCGCGAGGTCTTGGCCGGGCGGGCTTCATGGTTGAAACGTCTGTACGCGTACATCTATCTGCCTTTTGAGTACGCATACGCTCTCGCCCTGATTGGACCATTTTTTTGGCGGCGATGGCGACCGCTCCTTTGGTCCCCTGGCCTACTCATGCTGAATGTCGTGATCTTGTATGAAGCTGTGCTCTCCTCGCTCGGTAATCCGGAGGATAACAACCGTTACAAGGTGCCGGTCGAAAGCTTGATTCTTGGCATTGCCATCCTTTTAATCTATCTGCTTCTCAGGAACTTTGGGCGACGCCGCAACGAAGACGCAGCGCCAGCAGGACTCCAACCTTCACTTCCATAAACCAGCGAAAGCCGAATTGGTCAAAAGCCTTGCTGGACAGTGCCGCGGGCTGCTCATCGCGCCTTCTGTTTTGTGTGATCACGGCTTACGTTACCAAGACGGGGGGAGCGGGTACTCGATGCCGGCTGCGACCTGCTTGTGGCGACGCAGGGAATTTGTTACCATCGGCCATCTTGGTCACAGCATTCTTTGCATTTCAACATTGCTGAACCGCAGCCTAGACTTGAGACCAAAAGGTCGGGCAGGAAGTGCCGGATTTTCAGTGGGGGGAGGGTTTTGTGCGTCGCCTGGGATTTATCGCTATTTTTTGTGCTGCCAGCATCGGGCTTGCGGCCAACACAATTGAGCAGCATTCAAGCACGCTGATGGGGTATACCGCTCAGGGATCGCAGACCGAGCGGCAGTGGGAAGTGAAGTTTCAGGCCATTCCCGAACCGGACAATATGCGGGCGTATATGAAGCACCTCTCTGCCTACCCCCATCAAGTGGGCTCCCCCTACGACAAGTCGAACGCTGAGTGGATTCTATCGAAGTTCAGGCAATTCGGGCTTGACGCCCACATCGAAACCTTTTACGTCCTTTTTCCGACACCCAAGGAGCGCAAAGTGGAAATGGTTGCGCCCTCGCATTTTATTGCGACGATGCGGGAGCCCGCCATCCCGGTTGATCCCACTTCCGGCCAGTATTCCCTGCAACTTCCCACTTACAACGCCTACTCGATTGACGGTGACGTAACGGCCCCGCTGGTCTATGTGAACTACGGAGTTCCATCGGATTACGACAGGCTCGCGAGCATGGGCATCTCTGTGAAAGGCGACATTGTTATCGCACGCTATGGGCACGGTTGGCGGGGAATCAAGTCGAAGGTGGCCTATGAACACGGGGCTGTCGGGTGCCTGATTTACTCCGACCCGCATGAGGATGGATATTTCCGGGGTGACGTTTACCCACAAGGGGCTTTCCGTCCTCCCGAGGGCGTTCAGCGTGGCAGCGTCATGGATATCACGCAATACTCCGGCGACCCACTGACTCCCGGCATCGGCGCCACGAAAGACGCCAAACGGCTTCCGCTCAACGACGTAAAGGTGTTCACCAAGATTCCCACTCTGCCGCTCTCTTATGGCGATGCAAAACCGTTGCTCGATGCGCTCAGGGGTCCCGTGGCGCCCGATGGATGGCGTGGCGCACTCGGTATGACTTATCACGTGGGGCCAGGCCCAGCCAGGGTTCACCTGATTGTGAAGTCTAATTGGGACATCAAGCCCATTTATGATGTGATCGCGAAAATCCCGGGCTCGGTCTATCCCGGCGAGTGGATCATCCGAGGCAATCACCATGATGCCTGGGTGAACGGAGCAGAAGATCCTGTTTCCGGCCAGGTTTCGCTGATCGAAGAAGCGCGAGCCCTGGGTGAATTGCTGAAGGAGGGATGGCGGCCCAAACGAACTATCCTCTACTGCGCCTGGGATGGCGAGGAGCCTGCACTGCTGGGTTCGACGGAATGGGCAGAGGAACACGCAAAGGAACTCGAAGAGCACGCCGCTGCGTATATCAATAGTGACTCGAACGGTCGCGGTTATCTCTCGATGGAAGGTTCGCACACGCTCCAAAGATTCATCAATGGCGTCGCCAGAGACATTCGTGATCCGGAAAAGGGCATATCGGTCTGGCAGCGGGACTGGGACCTAGAGATTCGCGAGGCGAAAACACCGGCGGAACGCCAGGCTCTTCGGCAGATGTCGGACCTGAAGATTGGCGCGCTGGGTTCAGGTTCAGACTATACCGTGTTTCTTGATCACCTGGGGATTGCGTCGCTGAACCTCTCTTACGGCGGAGAAAGTAACAGCGCCGGCATTTACCATTCAGTGTACGATGATTTCTTTTGGTATACGCACTTTGACGACACTCGTTTTGTCTATGAGCGCGCTCTGGCCCAGACAACAGGAACAGCCGTAATGCGCCTGGCAGACGCCGACATTCTCCCTCTTGGCTACGGGGAATTTACCGACACCGTCAGAGTATACGTGAATCAGCTCAAGGATCTGCTGGCGCATGAGCAGGCCGAGTCAAAGGAACTGGATACGGAGATCAAGGAAGGCGTTTTTGCCGCAACCTCGGACCCGGAAAAGACATACGTGGCGCCCAACCCCGAAGCGATACCTCCCTACTTGAATTTTGCGCCTCTGGACAATGGCGTGGCAGCGCTTGAACAAAGCACGGAGCGCTACCAGAAGGCGCTTGAGACTGTGGAAGGCGGGGCCGGCGCTGCCTTGGCGCACACCTTGCTTGCCAATGTGAATCGCCAGATTATTGAAACCGAGCGGAAGCTCGTCACGCGCAAGGGCTTGCCGGGACGGCCCTGGTACCGGAACGAACTTTACGCGCCAGGCATCTATACCGGTTACGGCGTGAAGACCCTGCCATCGGTTCGTGAAGCCATCGAACACAGACAGTGGGATGAAGCGAGCAAGCAGATTGTGATTGTTGGGAAAGTGCTGGAAGACGAGGCTCAGGCGATAAACACTGCAGCCGCCGACCTTCAAAAGCTCACCGAGTGAGGAAGCCGGCAGAATGGCGGGCGTCGCCCATCCACCGCGTGCCGAACACCGATTGCATTTCTCTAAATCGTCCTGCCGAGGGATGCGTGCGTAGCGGTCCTGCTGAATCAATGATTCTTCATCAATTCAGTCGGTTGGCATCTGGGATATTGTAAAAAGCCTGTGATCAGTCTCACTCAATATGTGATTTGCTGCCGCCAACGCAGGAAGGCGGGAAGCCGTTCTTTTCTGCCCGATCCCCAATGGCGGTGTGAAAGAAGCTTTTTTTGACTTTTTGCGGCGCTCAATGCTCTGGTTTTCTTGACACATAAAAGACTGGCGTGCTAAATTTGTAAGCTTTTAAAATCATAGGGATTTCGATGTGTGGGACTGACGGACGTTTATGGACCAAGTTGCGAGCCAGTTAGGGAGTCTTCTTGTCCAGTCGATTCCGACCATTGTCTTTGTCATTTTCCTCCTGGCCTTTCTGAACCGCCTGTTCTTTAAGCCACTTTCCCAGACTCTGGACGCTCGTGCCAGGGCCACCAGCGGGGCCCTTGCCGAGGCCCGGCAACAGGCGAGCAGAGGGGAGGAGATATTGCATCAGTACGAACAGGCCATGCAATCGGCGCGGCAGGAGATCTATCAGCACCGCGAAGATGTGCGCCGGAAAGCTCTGGGTGAGAGGGACAGCAAACTTCAGGAAGCACGAAGCCGGGCAGAATCCATGGTCAAGGCCGCCCAGGCCGATCTCGACAAGGAAGCGGAGATTTCCAAGATCGCGTTGCGGACCGCCGTCGAATCATTGGCGAAGGAAGTGACGGTTTCCTTTTTTGCCCCTCGCTATTCCGGGAGCAACCAGGGAGGTGTGCAGGCATGAGCCGGGCGTTTCGAGTGGGGTTTCTTGCTCTCTGTCTGTTTGGGGCTTTCCAAGTCTCACGAAAGCCGGCTTTTGCCGCTGCCCCTCCAGCGGCCCAGGCAGCCGGAGAGGGAGGCGGTCTTAAGGTCAGCCACGAACTGCTTTTCGAGACGATCAATTTCATTCTTCTTATGGGCCTTTTCGTCTACCTCTATCGGAAACGTGGCAAGGCGTTTTTCGATGAGCGTTCTGAGGCAATTCGAAAAAGTCTGGAAGAAAGCCGACAGGCGCTTGAGAAGTCACAATCCAGGCTTGCCGAGGCCGAAAGGAAATTGGCTGGTCTCCAGGATGAGGTCCGAGCTCTGAAAGAGCGCGCCGAGGCTGAAATCGCCGTGGAACGAGAGAAAATGCGGCAAGCGTCGGATGATGAAGCTCGACGGATTGAAGAATTCGCCAAAGCCCGGATTCAAGCCGCGACTAATGCCGCCAAGCTGGAACTGAAGGATTACGTTGTGGAGCAAGCCCTCGATCAGGCCCGCGGGATGATCCGGCAACGGATGGATGAAAAGAACAGGGAACGGCTGGTCAGTTTTTTTCTTGATGATCTGGGATCAAAGATGAAGAGTAACTGAGCGGCAGAGCAGGGAACGGTCCCCTGCCGCCCAGGAAGAGACGGAAAGGCACATACCTATGTCGATGGCCATCGCCAGCCGCTACGCGCGAGCTCTGGCAGATGTCTTGGGTCCGCAGGGCAACGTTGGTGCGATGTCGAAGGAACTTGAGGAGTTTGCCGCCGTCTGGCGGGAAAGCGGTGACCTGCGCCAGGTTCTCACCAGTCCCACGATCGCGACGGACCAGAAGCAGAGCGTGCTGAATACAATTCTGGCGCGACTTGGGACGTCGGTCACAGCGGGGAACTTTCTGCGAGTGCTGCTGGTGAACTACCGCATGCCGTTGCTGGAAGAAGTGTTGCAGGCCTTTCAGAAAGTTGCGAATGAGCGCCTTGGCATTGTTGAGGTGCAGGTGTTGTTTGCCCAGGATCTGACTTTGGATGAACAGAATGCCCTTCGGAGGAAGTTCGCAGAGGTAACCGGCAAGACAGTGGAAATAAAGTTTCACCGCGAGGAGAAACTACTGGGAGGACTACAAGCGCGGGTTGGCAGCACGGTTTATGACGGTTCAGCGCAGGGATACCTGGAGCGTCTTCGCGGACAGTTGACATCATCTTAGCCGGACGGTAAAAAGTCCTTTACCGATTACATTATTCTCAGTGGAGTGAAACACCGCCTTGGAAGGAGAGTCGCTCCTGAAGGGTCTGCCTTGCTTTCGGTTTTTTATACGAAACATATCTATGAGTGTCCTGCACAAGATAGAATTAACAATGTAAGAGGCTTGGTTGCCGGCGCATCCGGGCCTGCTGCAAGGGAGACCGTGGACATTGGAGTGGGCTAAAGCAGGGGGATATGGCAAAGATCAGACCAGACGAAATCACGGATATCATCCGTGAACAGATTGAAAACTTTGACCGGAGCGTGAGCGTCAGCGAGGTTGGCACCGTGATGTCTGTTGGTGACGGTGTGGCGCGCATTCACGGGCTTGAGAACGTCATGGCCACCGAGCTGCTCGAACTCCCCCATGGCGTGTCAGGCCTGGCCCTAAACCTGGAAGAGGATCAGGTCAGCGCGGTGCTGCTTGGGGATTACGCCAAGATCGAGGAAGGCGACGTTGTTAAGCGTACCAAGCGCATCATGTCGGTCCCCGTGGGCGAGGCGATGATTGGGCGTGTTGTAGATGCGCTGGGCCGGCCCAGCGACGGCAAAGGACCCATCTCTACCAGCGAATTCAATCCTCTTGAGACATTGGCGCCCGGCGTAGTAGACCGCCAGCCCGTACGGGAGCCACTGCAGACAGGCCTGAAGGGTATCGACACCATGATTCCAATCGGCCGGGGCCAGCGAGAATTGATCATCGGCGCGCGGCCGACCGCCAAGACGGCGATCGGGATTGACACCATCCTCAACCAGCGCGGCGGAGATGTCATCTGCATCTATGTCGCAATTGGGCAGAAGCGCTCAACGATTGCACAGGTGATTAAAACCCTCGAGCAGTATGATGCGATGAAGTACTCGATTGTCGTCGAGGCAAGTTCTACGGACCCTGCTCCCATGCAATACCTAGCTCCCTATGCGGGGTGCGCTATAGGTGAGTATTTCCGTGACCGAGGCGGGCATGCGCTTTTGATTTACGACGACCTTTCGAAGCACGCGGTCGCTTATCGCGAAATTTCGTTGCTGCTGCGCCGTCCGCCTGGACGCGAGGCCTACCCCGGTGACGTCTTTTACTTGCACTCCCGGCTTTTGGAACGGGCTGCGAAGCTGAACAAGGAAAAGGGAGCAGGGTCCTTGACCGCGCTGCCGATTATCGAAACCCAGGCGGGCGACATTTCGGCATATATTCCCACAAACGTCATTTCCATCACTGATGGCCAGATCTACCTGGAAACGGATCTGTTCAACAGCGGTATTCGCCCCGCCATTAACGTGGGGCTGTCGGTCTCGCGTGTTGGCGGAAACGCGCAGATCAAGGCGATGAAGCAGGTGGCAGGGACGCTGCGGCTGGACCTTGCTCAGTACCGTGAACTGGCTGCCTTCGAGCAATTCGGCAGTGACCTCGATAAAGCGACCCAGGCACAGCTCCGGCGAGGGAAGCGGTTGACTGAAATCCTCAAGCAGGATCAGTATTCGCCCTTGCCCGTCGAAAAGCAGATTGTCGCAGTTCTTGCCGGCACCCAGGGCTTTCTTGATGATTTGGAAGTAGAAGAGTGCCGGGATTTTGAAACAGAACTCTATGAGTTTCTGGACTCTTCTTATCCGGAGTTGGGAAGGAAAATCCTCGAAAAGAAACAGCTTGACGATACGTTGCGCTCCGAAATCAAGAAGATGCTCGAGGATTACAAGAAGAAATTCAAGGCAGAGCGCGAAGCTGCGAAAGCATGAGGCGGGAGGAAATTGGCAACCCTACGGGACATCCGGCGTCGCATCGGCTCGGTTAAAAATACAAAGCAGATTACCCGTGCCATGAAGGTGGTGGCAGCATCCAGATTGCGCCGTTCTCAGGAGCGGATCTTTAGCGCGCGTCCGTACGCCAATCAAATGATGGCCGTGCTGGAAAGCGTGGCGGCCCGGCTTGAGCAGCAACAGTATCCTCTGCTGGCACGGCGTCCCGAACGAAAGATCCTGCTGGTGGTGATAACGGCAGACCGCGGACTCTGCGGCGCTTTCAACGCTAACCTGCTCCGTGCGGCGCAAAGTTATATCGGGGAGCGTGGCGCGGACAAAGTGTCGCTCATCACCGTAGGCCGCAAGGGCAGGGATTTCTTCCGCAGGCGCTCGGTAAGGATTACCGCAGAGTACGTGAACATCTTCAGGCAACTGAACTTTTCACATGCCAAAGGGCTGGCGGACAAGATCATCGAGCTCTATACCAGTGAATCCATTGATGCGGTCGATTTTGTATATAACGAATTCAAATCCATGATGGTTCAGAATGTGAAGGTGGAACGATACCTTCCCATCGATCCGCTCACTCCGCCTGAAGGCGAATATCTGGCTGACTATATCTACGAACAGCCGCCAGCGGAAATCCTGCAAATCCTCCTCCCCCGTTATGTAGAAGTGCAGGTTTTCCGGGCTTTGCTCGAATCGCAGGCTGCCGAATACGCGGCGAGAATGACGGCGATGGATTCAGCCACCAATAATGCGGATGAACTGATTGAAACGCTCCGGCTGAAGCTGAACCGCTTGCGCCAGGCCGGAATTACCAAGGAAATTATTGAGGTGGTGAGCGGGGCGCAGGCTTTGGAGTACTGAGGCAGGCAGGTGCAGCTCTTCCCCGATCATATTCAGAGGAGAACTGTTGCGCACCAAAGGGAGAACCATGACGCAGGAAAAGAGTGGGAAAGTTGTGGAAGTGATCGGGCCGGTGGTTGTGGCCGCCTTCGAAGAGGCCGAACTTCCCCCAATTTATAATGCCCTCCGGGTTGTGTCGGATGGCTTTGATGTTCCCCAGCCCATCGATGTTGTGGTTGAGGTCGAACAGCATTTGGGCGAAGGGCGGGTCAAATGTGTTGCCATGGCTCCGACGGATGGCATGGTGCGGGGGATGAAGGTGATCGACAGCGGGCAGCCAATCACAACTCCTGTGGGTAGAGCCACGCTGGGGCGTGTAATGAATGTTATCGGGCAGCCCGTGGATAACCTGGGGCCGATAAAGGCCGATACGACCTTTCCGATACACCGCCATGCTCCCTCATTGGAGGATCAGAACACCGAGTCTGAAATGTTTGAGACAGGTCTTAAGGTCGTGGATCTGATCGAGCCTTACTTGAAAGGCGGCAAAACGGGGCTGTTCGGCGGCGCGGGGGTCGGAAAGACCGTCATCATTATGGAATTGATCAATAACGTCGCCATGAAACACGGCGGTGTTTCGGTTTTTTCCGGTGTGGGCGAGCGCACGCGCGAAGGCAATGATCTCTGGTTGGAGATGACGGAATCAGGAGTTATCCACCCTGGGGATACCGAGAAATCGAAGGCTGCCCTGATCTACGGGCAGATGACTGAACCCCCGGGCGCGCGCCTTCGCGTCGGACTGACGGGGCTGACCGTGGCCGAATACTTCCGAGACGTCGGCGGTCAGGATGTACTGCTCTTTATTGACAACATATTCCGTTTTACGCAGGCAGGGTCTGAGGTTTCAGCTCTGCTGGGCCGGATGCCCTCAGCCGTCGGTTATCAACCGAATCTTTCCACGGAAATGGGCGAGCTTCAGGAGCGGATTACTTCGACCAAGAAAGGTTCCATTACTTCCGTCCAGGCAATCTACGTTCCCGCGGATGACCTGACAGATCCAGCGCCTGCCACGGCATTTTCACATTTGGATGCCACTACGGTCCTTTCCCGTCAGTTGACCGAGATAGGCATTTATCCTGCGGTCGATCCACTGGAGTCTACGTCACGGATACTCGATCCGCGCGTTCTGGGCCAGGAGCATTACAACGTTGCACGTTCTGTGAAGGCGATCCTGCAGAAATACAAAGATCTCCAGGACATCATCGCGATCCTTGGCATGGATGAGCTTTCCGAAGAAGACAAGTTGACCGTGGCACGCGCCCGGAAGATACAGAGGTTTCTCTCGCAGCCGTTCTTCGTGGCCCAGCAGTTTACCGGTCTCGAGGGCAGATACGTCAAGCTGGAGGATACCATACGAGGGTTCAAGGAAATCGTCGAGGGCAAGCACGACGGCATCCCCGAGCAAGCCTTTTATATGGTTGGAACCATCGAAGAGGTGCTTGAGAAGGCAGAGAGGATAAAATCGGAGTAGACGGCAGGATGAAACCCTAATGTCTGGCCTTTCTCAGGAACAAATGCCATGGCTGATACCCTTCCCACTTACATCCAATTGCAGATTGTTACACCGGAGCGCGAGGTTGCCGAAGAAGAGGTGGATGAGGTGTCCATTCCCGGGAGGGAAGGATACCTGGGGGTGCTACCTGGACACGCGCCACTCCTTACCGAACTTCAGTCTGGGACGCTCATGTATCGCCAGAATGCAAGTAAGCATTATGTGGCAGTCCATTCGGGCTTCGCTGAGGTTCTCCCTGAGCGTGTGATTGTTCTGGCTGACAATGCAGAGCGGGCGGAAGAAATTAATGTCGAACAGGCTGAGCGGGACCGGGAGCAGGCCGAAGAATATCTGAAGTCCCATTCTGAATCTGACGCCAATGTCGAGAACTGGCGCGAACAATTGAACAGAGCGATGTGCCGCCTGGAAACCGCGCGGCAGATGCGGTCCTGAGTTTCGCCGTCTTATTCTGCGCGGGCGACCAGCCTCCATGCCCTCTGTTCCGGCGATGCCCGCGAACGCCGCGCAGCGGGCAATCGGCAGTACTTCGGCGCCCTATCGTCCGAGTTCTTTCGCCCTGTACTGGAAGAACCGTAGATCGCAAGTTACGAGCGTATACAACTTGCTGGTACCTTGACTGCTGGCGAGACAAGCAGTTTCTGAGGCGGCATGGCCTCGAGTCCGAAGAAATCAATATTGAGAAGCTCCCAAAGCTGCGGAATTCTCATGAGCGCCAACGGGGGAAGACGCCGCGTGCCCGCGTTTGAAAAGGCCGCGTGCATTTTCTGTCGTTCCCCTTTCGATCCGGTTCTGCTGGGCCGCGAGCTGGGACTTGCATAACGCGGCAACGTCGACAGGATCTGCATAGGCCCCTGCCTGACTCGCCTGTGATCCGGCCTTCCGCAAGAGGAATTCGTTTGCGTTCGGACCGACTGGCCTGGCGATTGCCCCTCAGAAGGGATTTCTTCTTCGCCTTGCTCTGAAGGTTTGAAACTGTTATCTTGGAGGTGTAGTGGATATGATGCGGTCAGTGGGTGTTGCTCTCGATCAAACGGCTCCCGCAATCAGCGACGAGGCCGAGTTAGTAGCTGAGTTGAAAGCGGGATCAGAGGAGGCTTTTGCCTACCTCCTGGCCGTTTATCAGAACCCTCTGTTCAACCTGATTTTGCATATGGTCGCCGATCAGGGCGAAGCATCCGACGTTCTTCAGAATGTGCTCGTCAAAATTCTCCGCGGCATCCGCCAGTTCAGTGAGAGAAGCAGCCTGAAAACCTGGATTTATCGTATTGCGGTGCATGAAGCGTCCAATCATCGCCGGAGCTTGCGGCGGCGCCTTTTCCATGAACCGTTCTCCATGGATGATGAGGCCTTGCACCTGAGTGTGCGATCTGTGATTTCCGGGAACGAGCGGAAGAGCCCTTATGATGTCTACGAGCAGGCTGAGTGTCAGGCCGAAGTCGAGCGGGCTCTAGCAACCCTTGCTGAACCTTTCCGGGCTGTGGTGGTGCTGAGAGAGATTGAGGGACTGAGTTACGAGGAGATTGCCGAGGTTCTTGGGGTTGCCGAAGGGACGGTCAAGTCACGTTTGCGGCGCGGCCGGGAAGTGCTGAAACGCAAACTAGCCTCCCGGTTGAGCGGGTCGTTATGATATTTGAATCTTGCTCGGAGATTCGGAGTTTCTTCTCGGACTACATCGACGGGGCCTGCCCGGCGGAAATGAACCACTCGGTTCGTTACCACCTGGCCCATTGCCCCCCGTGCCGCGCGGAACTTGAGCGATATCAGGCACTGCGAAATGAGTTGCATCATCTGTCGCGTCAGCAGGTTACGCCGCAGCTAGCCTTGCGGTTGCGCGTGCAGGTGTCGCAGGAACTGCATCGGAATCCATTTCAGTGCCTTCGGGTGCGTTTAGAGAATTTGTTCCGGCCTGTTCTGTTTCCCTCGGTTGCGGGGACTCTGCTGGGCCTTATCTGCATCCTCCTGATGCTGTCCGCGGGTACGCCACGCGTGAGCAATACCCCCGACGTTCCCCTGGATCTTGTGACACCGCCGCGCGTCCAGTTGCTTGCACCAATGAATTTCGATGTGGGAAGCCAGCCTCTCGTGCTGGTGACCTACGTCGACGCGCAGGGCCGGGTTACATCATACAAAGTCCTTTCCGGGCAGAATTCTCCAGGGCTGATGCAACAGCTTGATCAGATGATGTACTTCAGCCTGTTCCAACCCGCAACGGTGTTTGGCCAGCCGACAAGCGGCAGCGTGGTCCTTTCATTCCGAAGAATTACGGTCCGAGGTTAGCTGGCTTGCTCTCCCGATACTGCAATTCCTCCCACAACCTCCTGCAATCTTCAAGGGCGAAGCGCCATCGGGGCATGATCCTCCCGGCCGTGGCGGTGATCCTGCTTGTCCTGGGGCTTGCCCCATTGTCTTCCTGGGCGCAGCAGGGGAAAGTTCTGGTCGAATCCAACAAACAGCTTTTCTGCGTGCTTGCGGCGCTTGACGACGCTGGCTATGACGCTGGGATGGGGATTGGCGCAGGCAGCAAGGCCCGCGAAGCCCTTCGAGCGGACCTTGCCGGCAAGCAGATCTCCGTGCTCCCGGAAATCAGGAAGTTTTATGAAGCCCACAAGATTGCGGGCCATCCGGGACGGGATTTTGGCCAGTACGTCTCCCTGGCTCTGCTGCTGGGTCCCCCCCCGGACTTTAAGCTTACGTATGCCCTCACCGACCTTCCGCCGGATGCCAAGAATGTTGCGGGCCTGATTCCACTGCTTCAGACCTTCTACAAACAGGCCGATCTGGCCGACCTGTGGGTCCGCGCTTCGGTGGACAGCCAATCCGCCATCGCGACCTATAGCGCTCCCGCTCGCAAGGCCATCGAGCTGACGGATGCTTATCTCCGCTTTCCCGCGGGCGCATACCTGGGCAGGACCTACGCAATTTACCTGGATATGTTCGGCCCGCCGAATCAGGTTCAGGCCCGCGTCTATGGAGACAATTATTACCTGGTGATTACGCCGTCTACGAAGCTGAGAATCCATTATATCCGCTACTATTACCTCCATTTTCTTCTGGATCCCCTGGCAGTGAAGTATGCGCCGGAAATCCATCATGCCATTGCGCTGGAAGCGCTGGCCAGAAAAGCCCCCGCGCTCCGTGCCGACTATAAGAACGACTTTTCCCTGCTGGTGGACGAGTGCCTGGTGCGGGCGATCGAACTGCGAATGGATAAAGTGCCGGAAGCTCAGGCGACAAAACAAATCCAGCAGTTGCTGGCATCCGGTTTCATCCTGGTTCCGTATTTCTACAACGCGCTGCAGCAATACGAGAAGCAGGACGCGTCCATGAACGTTTATTATCAGCAGATGATTGAGGGAATCAAGCCGCAAAAGGTGTTGGGAGATCTGGCAGGCGTGCACTTTGTCAAACCGGCCACACCGATGGTGGCCGCCGCCCCAAAACTCTCTCCGATCGAGCGGCTGCTTGACCAGGGCGACAACGCCATTTACGAAGGCAGGTATGAAGACGCCGAGACGGCGTTTGAGCAGGTTCTCAAGACAAGCCCCAAGAACGAACGGGCCTTGTTCGGCATGGCCGTGGCGGCCAGCAACACGCGCAAGCCTGACCTTGCCAAGAAATATTTCGAAGAGACCCTCAGCACCGCTCACGATCTTCGCATTGTCACCTGGTCCCACATCTACCTGGGCCGGCTGTACGACATCAACGATGAGCGCACCAAAGCTCTTGCTCAATACCGTGCTGCTTCTCTTACGGCTGGCGCTTACCCGGAAGCCATGCGCGCGGTTGAGAACGGCCTGAAAATGCCCTTCGGCCTGGAATTCCAGCCGCCGCCCGGGCACTGATACCTGCCTCCTTCCTTCCGCAGTCGCCTGACGCAATCCCGTTACGGACATCGAAATCCCAATCAAACGTCTTCGGCCCAGATCAGCGGCGCCGTAAAACGCCGCGGCCGGCGGCCAGGGCGATGGCATCCGCGATTCTTACGGCAGGGACGATCTGCTTTACGTCGTGGACCCGGACGATGTGTGCGCCATGAAGAATGGCCGCCACCACGGCTGCGGCGTCGCCAAACTGTAATGCCTCGGGCAAGAGGGGGCCGGCCGGAGGCGCGTTGCGCGCACCGACTCCTTTACGCGACGGTTTGGGCCCTTCGCCCAGAACGATGGCTCGCACAAACGATTTCCTGGAACTCCCGACGAGAATCGGCAGGTTATAGCACTGCAGCCGGTCGAGATGAGCAATAATCTCAAAGTTCTGGGCCCGCGTCTTTCCGAAGCCCAGCCCCGGGTCCAGAATCAGTTGCGAGCGGCGGACGCCATGGGCGAGTGCGTGCTCGATAGACCGGGCCAGTCCTTCCCGCAGAGACCGCCAGATGGAACGGGCGAAGGGCTTTTGCTGCATATCCGCCGGCCGCCCGCGAATGTGCATGAGAATCAGCGGAGCGCCGCTCTGCCGCGCCACCTCCGCCATGCGCGGGTCAAAGCGGAGGCCGCTGATGTCGTTCAGGATGCAGGCGCCGGCATCCACGGCCTGCTCAGCCACGGAAGCCTTGGTGGTATCAATCGAAATGGGAACTGCAGGCAGCTTGCGGCGCAGGCCCTTGATGACGGGAAGCACGCGCGCGGCCTCTTCCTCGGCGGAGACGGGATGCGAACCGGGGCGGGTCGATTCGCCACCCACATCGATCCAGTCAGCGCCCTGGCGAGCCATTTCAACTCCACGGGCGATGGCCGCTGCCGGATCGAGATAGAGACCGCCATCAGAAAAGGAATCGGGCGTAGCGTTGACCACTCCCATGATCAGCGTCCGCGCGCCCAGCCGGACCTTCCTGCCCATCACGCTGAGTTCAAAATGTGGACGAGCTCTCATTCGCGGTCGATCTGCGCCTCGCTTGTTCGGTAGTGGCGGGCTAGCCGCCGGGGCGGGGAGGCTGCCGGCACAGTGCTCAAGAGTGCCCAACATCGCGGCAGGCGTCAACGGTTCTTTGTAAAATCAGCCTGGCGGGGAAGGGAAGGCTGGGACAAAAGCGATGCGACGCGGGGCTGAATTTTCCCGGCTTCTTTCTCCGGTTCGTTTTTTGGCGATTGTTTGTTTTCAACACGATGGCCCGCTTCGTTTTTGGGTTCGTTTCGGTTCGTTTTTTATGCACTCCAATGTTTTCAACAACTTCTCCGCTTCGTTTTTCGGTTCGTTCCGGTTCGTTTTTACACCCCGATCCTTTGTTTTCAATCACTTCTCCGGTTCGTTTTGCAAAAATAGATATTTTTTGTCCCATTTGTCTCACCACGTGGACGTTTTCGGGCAGTGCTTATAACGTTTTCCGGCACCAACTCGTGCAGTCTTCTAGCCCAGCTTGCAGCCAATCCCGCCATCGTTTCTCCATTGCCCCCCAGAGGCGCCACATCCTACCCGACGCTTAAAAGAGACTATCACACTAGCCGACATTTGTCAAGATAATTCCGCGTTTCGTCACAACGCAACGCGGCTAGAGGGAAGGGAGGGATTTCACGATGCGGACGGTTTCCAGGCTGACGCGGATCACCTGGCCGACAAGGCGAACGATGTATTCGGGATCGTCGGCGCGGTTCGGATCGGATCGGATGCCGCTGCGCTTGTCTTCCTTCACGCAGTATTGGTCAATCACCCATTCGAGCGCCGAGCGGTTGCCCAGCCGGTATTCGAAAACGTCCGGCGGAATGCCCGCCAGCGTCAAGGAGTCGTTCACCGTGAGAGATTTACGGTCTTTTGAGAGCCGCATCTTGTCTTCGACGCGATAGGAAAGCGGCAAATCGCGGTTTTCGAGCAATTTTAATTCATAGGGTTCGAGTTGCTCATAATCGACGTGGAGGTTCGCCAGTTCCTTGCCCGCGCTGGCGAAAGCCCAGAAGCTCGACGTGGCACGGCCATCCTGGCCGTGACTGGACACAGCCGTGCGACGTGCAGTGGCATGGGCATCTTGCCCATGGTTTGTGGCATGGCTCTCTGGGCCATGGTCTTCCACGGGCGGGACGCCCGTGCCACTTGCCACTAGCGGGATGCGCGGCAACTCGCGCTTCAGGTTTTCGGCGTATTTTGTGCGGTATTCGGGATGGTGCAGGATGGCATAGACGTAATGGAAGATATCCCATTTGGTGATTTTGTGGTCGTTGTAGTTCGTGCGAAAATGCTCCAGCACCCAGTCGGTGATGTTTTCGCGGCGGTTGGTGCCATCTTCGTCGTAAATGTAGAAGGGGAAGCACTGGTGAGCGTCCACGGCAGCGCACAGGTGCAAGTCAGCGAGCTGATCCGCCATCATGACATTGGGCGTCGGGGACCGGAAGGCGAGATCACTTGTAATGATGATCCGGTTTTCGCCTTGACTAGGCGTCGGGAAGATACTCGGATTGACGTACACGCGCTCGTTAATAAACCGATCGAAGTACAGGTATCGCTTGGAGAAAGGCCTGTAGAGCGCCACCCGAATTCTTTGCTCGTCGAAGGTCGCGTACGCCTGCCGCTCCAATTGCTGCTTCAGGCTTCCGCTCCATTTGATTTTGTCGTACCGGACGAAGTCGTCCACGGGCGGGACGCCCGTGCCACCGCTGCGCTTATATCTGTCTACTTCGCCGTTGTAGTCGTCGACGAACTGGCGGACGCGGTCGGCAAGGACAGTTTTGTCGAAATCATACGCCACCTCGTCGCGACAGGTCGCGACTCCCCTTGAGAAGGCCTTGAAAACCGTCTCGGCAGCTTCCCACGCTCCCGCCTTGGCAACCTTGCTGCCGAGAGGGACCATGGCCTTGAATTCGTCGGTGTGTTCAGGCACGAGCCAAAGGCCGGAGGCATCAGGCGTGAGGGTTACCCAGGGAGCTTTCGAAGCTGCACATAGACGGTCCAGTTCTTGGAGCTTTTGCTCTTTGCGCCAGTCCTCGGGCACGCGGAAATATTGGACTTGTGGCACGGGCGTCTCGCCCGTGGTACTGAGACCCTGGTTATAACCGGACACGGCCGAGACGGCCGTGCCACTTGCAGTGGCATGGGCATCTTGCCCATGGGTTGTGGCATGGCCTTCTGGGCCATGGTCTTCCACGGGCGGGACGCCCGTGCCACGGACGCCCGTGCCACGGAAGCCCGTGCCACCGCCCACCCACTTCCAATCTTTAAGCCCTGCGCGCAACGGGTTGGTGAGTACGTACTCCACCTGGCGGAGGAAGTCCTGCTCGTCCCGGACCAGGTGGTCATAGTATTCGGATTGCCAGAATTGCCCGCTTCGGTCGAGCAGCCGGTTTGCTTCCTTCGAGGAAAACGACTTCCATGAATGCAGGATGTCCTGGAGCTCGAACGGGGCCAGCGGCTGCACCACACAGTGGACAT
>JAKAWN010000457.1 GCA_021827245.1 Acidobacteriota bacterium
CTGCTCCGGTGAGAGATAGCTAAAGATGTGATTTTGCTGCCGATCGTTTCCTCGCATGCACCGTTGGATGCACGCGAAGCGGCTTCGTTACAAAATTCCCGGGTTTTTCAGCAGCCTGCTAGTTCTAAACGTAAAAGACCCAAGAGAGCTGAATCATAGTGTTGGGAGATGGGTGCCGATCGCGGGTCGGAACGGTCGAGAGGACAAAAAGGACGAAAAAGTTCGGGCCTAGCTTGCCAAAAACGACCCTGTATGGACCCGCAAACGTCCTACAGCACCCCAGGCGGAACGCAAATTAGCAGCGGCGGGGGGTATAGCTACCACAATAACGTCCGGAGAACCAAGATATGAACGATGACGCAATCGGGGTATTGGAAGGATGCGAGATCGGGAGTAGAAACAAGAAAATACAATCAGGAGTTCAAAAGAAGTATCTTCGTCAATCTGAGAATTCTCTGGATGTGAGGTCAACTAGTGATTGAGAATCATGGACAGATACACGTCATTCCCTTTAGTCCTGTTTTATCCTCCTACGGAGGAGATCGCTACGCGATCACCAATGAGAGAATGGATATCATCTAGGTGATCTGAGTTCTGGTAAGGAATTCGAACAGTCCACTTCTTCATCACTGTCTTCACCTTCAGTACATTCATCACGTGAGTGGGTCATAGAATACGTAAGCTTATATCGTTGTATGTATATGGTTGGGGTATTGTTATAGGGTAGGGGGCACCGCGTGGGAAGGGTCGTGCGGTTGCGACGTTTCGTTTCTTGTGGTGAATCACTTACCGAGATGTAAAATCCGGTGGGCGCGATACCGCTTACCGAAACGTAAAAACGTATTGTCTTCGATCTGGTTTCGGCGGGCCTAGCCTACCATGCTAGAATCGGCGCGGTTCCCCCGATGCTCGCAGAAGTGGCTTGCCCATGGGACAGGCGGCTATGCAGATTCTTCACTTCTTGAACCAATATGCCAACCTGCTTCTCGTTGTGGTCACTGTGTCTTACGTTTTTCTGACTTGGCGTACATTGAAGGCTTTGGAGCGGGCGAGCAGGAAAGATCTTGAAGTGAAGCATCTTGAGGAAATAAAGAACCTGGTGGCGGAGCCTGTTCTCGGATGGTTAGGAGGAATCCTTAACGCATTGGGGGGTAGGCCTTGGGATAACCAGCCATTACTCGCAATCGGTGCCGAGCCCACGCCCAAGAAGGAGGCTCGTCTTGATGAATCTCCATGGAACTACCGCTGGCAAATTCGCCCGAAGGCTACGCTATGGGAGCCAGGCGCGAAAGAGAACCTGGGCTCGATTAGCGGGACCGGTGGCATTTGGCAAACCGCAATATGCTCCGACGCGCGCAGCCGCCATTTTCGGGCTCAGATGTCGCAATTGGAAGCGTTCCTGAAAGAGTGGCAGGCATTTCTCTCTGGCGTGGCGACCTTCGCGGACAATTGTGCAAGGAAACTCCAAGGCGAATCCGGGCTCTCGCATATGCCGACAGATGGACCAGGGCCCGACCAGTTCGTGAATGCCGACTATTTCGTGGAATCGTGTATTCGACAACTTATTGGGCACGCGCCTTTGCACTTTGAATTTCCGGCCACGGGCGCTCAATCTGAGCTTGTGTCCGTCTCCGAGCGCAGTTCAGGGGGGCGCAATATCGCCCAGGCAAGGGACCGCGTACTCTTGAAGGGGTGGGTTGAGACGAGCAGTGAATACGTGAGGGCACGGTGGCAGCAAGCTGGGTTTCCTGAACGCGTCCGGCAGCTATTGGAGGAAACGCAAAAAGTTCGGCAGCAGATCGAGAGTATCACGCTCACACATTTCCTCCCGGGTAGCTGCGAATACGTCGGTGGCCGCAGAAGGTGGGTTTTTCCGAGAAACTGGATCGAGAGAATCCGCCATCGCTTTTGACGTGTGCGTTCGTGTGCTGCGTACCCGCTGCGTACCTCCGTTAGGCAGTTTTGGCGTTTTTAGCGTCGTAGGCGGTTCTGGCGACACCTGTAAAATGAATAACTTGCGTGAAATCAATAGCGCGCATAGGTACGATCCCCACCGCCCCTACCAGACAGTTTCCACTTGAACTATTTCAGTTACTGCTCCGCTGCCAGAGCTCGCGCGTGGTGTGCGAGCGCGCTTGCGCGGCTCGGTGCTGTGCTCGCGAGGCGTGGTAGAGTGTCACTCGCTCTGGTTGCTGGCGGAGGAGATGGGTGAGTGGGAGGATGGATAGTTTGCGCGGAGCACTTGTGCCGATGGAGAAGCGCAGCGCACGGAAATGGGTTCCGCTGAGCGTCATTCGTGTGCGTTGGGCGGCCTTCGCCGGAATGGCGATCTGGGTCCTGGCCGGCGCGCCGTCCGCTATTGCCAAGCCTTCCCCATGCAATGAGCCCGCGGCGAAGCCCATCGTGAAAATTGATGTCCCCGGCAGGCCGTTCGAGGCGCTAGCGAGCGCGGATGGCTGCTGGATTTTTGCTTCGCTGGCACCGGAAGCGAACCGAGGGCCTCAAGCGCGTTTTTCGGGCGCCGATTTGCGGAAATGGAACCGGGAGCCTCCAAGGCCGAGGGATTTTCGCGGCGCGGGCGGAATCGCCGTCCTGCGGCGCGTGGATGGAAAAGTGAAGCTGAAGCGCGTCGTTCGGTTTTCTCCTCGCGCGGGTGGGGTGTTTGGGATCGCCTTCGCCAACGATGGGAAATGGCTGGTGGCGACCGTCCCGGGCGCGGGCGCGGTTGTTTTCCTGGACGTCCATCGAATGGAAACGGGGAAGGGAAATCCGTTTCTCGGGTCGATCCGGGATGGCGAACGGGCCGGGAGCATCTACGCCGTCGCGAGCGCCGACGGCAGGTTTCTCTTCGTGAGCGACGAGAGATTGCATCAAGTGAGCGCGATCGATCTCGACAAGGCGCGGCGGACGAACTTCGCGCAAAGCTCGCGGATCGGGAGCATTCCGGTGGGCCTCGCTCCGGTGGGGCTCGCGTTTTCGAGCGACAACCGGTATCTCTTCATCACAAGCGAAGTGTGGGGCCGAATCGCGCAGCTTCCTTCGGGCGCGCGGATAGTCGTGCCGATGCAGGGAAGCGGAAGCGAGACGCGAGCAAATCGCTGGCCGATGACGTGCCATCCCGAAGTAGGGGGAAAGACGCAGAACGGGAAGCCGATCTGGTGGCCGGAAGGAGCCATTTCTGTGGTCGATTTGGCGCGGGCGGAAGAGCATCCGGCGCGTGCCGTCGTTGGGAACGCGCCGGCGGGATGCATACCGGTTCGAGTGGTGGTCGCGCCGGATGGGAAGACGGTTTATGTGACGGCTCGGGAGAGCAATGCGCTGCTCGCGTTCGATGCGGAGAAATTGGTTACGGACCCGGAACACGCGCTGGTGGGGAGGGTGGTCGTTGGGAGGTCGCCGGTGGGATTGGCGGTGGTCGATCGCGGGAGGAAAGCGGGTGTGGCGAACTCGAGCCGATTTGGAGGGAGTGGCGGCCGGGATTTGACGGTTGTCAGCATGTCCGGAATTCGGGAGGGACAAGCGAAGTTGGAGGGAACCATCCCGGCGGGAGCGTTTCCGCGCGAGTTGCACATGACTCCCGATGGGCGGACGCTGATTTTGACGAATTTCGGATCCGAGCAATTGGAACTGATTGATCTCGACCGGTTGCGACGGGTTCTGGAGCCTGTGAAGGGCTCGCCAGCAGGGAGAAACGCGGCGAAGGTACCGGTTTCGTAGCACCGCGAGTCAGCGCGCGGGCGATTAATAAACTCCCGGCACGAGGCGCCAGGTGCGCGCGCAGTAGGCTTCGTATTCCGCGCCGAAATGCTCGCGCAGGAGCCGTTCCTCGGCGTGAATGCGGGCGACGAGCGGCACGAGCAGCGCCGCCGTCAAAATCACGCCTACTCCGGAGCGGAACGCGAGCACCCATCCCAAGGAAGACACCAGCAATCCCAGATAGCTCGGGTTGCGGACCACCCGGTAGAGGCCGTGCGTTTCGAGTTGGTGCCCGGCCTGAATCGCGACCAGCCCGCTGAATCGGCGTCCCAGCACAAACACAGGAGCGATGCGCAGCACGCCGCCTGCGGCGCATAACACTACGCCCACCCAACGCATCGTGTCTCCGCCGAGCGTCCAGAATCCGACGCGGTCGGTGTAAGCCGAAAAATACGACATCAGGATGGCGATCGCGGCGAAAACGGCCAGAACCCAGCGGTTGCCACGGTCTTCGCGTTCGCCGCCGCTCAGACCGCTGCTGCCGGAAAACACCGCCGCGATGGTGAGCGCGATCGTTACCCAGGCGAGCGCCCGAAGAGCAGGATGAGCGAAAAAAGCGTTCCACCCGCCCCAACCGGCGATCGCAAGCCCGAATTGGATGGAGAGCGAAAGGATTGCGGTGATGAAGATTTTGACGGCGGTCGCCACTCTCGCTTCATGGGAGTGCTTTGTCGCGCCTTCGTTCATTTTTTGATTCTACCAAGAGCGACCGGAGGTGGATTCAGCCGGGATTTGAGCTCCATTTGAAGAGGAAAGCGCGAATTCCCGGCCTTCCGAAAGGAGAAATCTCTTTGCCACGCGTGACGATGCGGCGGGTATTGCCTTTTGGGGGCAAAGGGGACATGCTGAAGCTAGAGGAGTTGAGGGGCTCAGGGAGCCGGCCATGAACGCCAAGGAAAATCGCAAGACCGCAGCCGCCGAAAAGATGGAGTCGGAAATGGAAGAGCGCCGGGAGGCGCGGCGGGACGAGGAACGGTTCCGACTGCAGGACTTGAACCAGGGAATGCAAGACCCGGCGGGACATGAAGCGACGCACAGTGGGATCAGGTGGGGCGCTTCATACAAGGTTCGCCGCAAAAAAGCCAAGCCGAAACAGAACGCGGGATAGCCGCGGAAAGTTCGGGAGCGGCGGGTTCAGCCGCTCAATTTGATGATTTTCGGACGATTTTCAGCGCGGAGGGGTGAATCCGCACTCTTTCCGGAGTTTTTCCCAAACCCACATTCCGTAAGCGGTTTTAACCGGCAACGGGAAGCCGAGTTGGTGCACCAGCAGGCAGACTTGGCCGCGATGATGCGCTTCGTGCGCGAGCATGTAGGCGAGCATGGCGGGACCGGCGGGCCAGGGGCGCGCCCAACCGTCACGGCGGAACTGGCGGACGCGGCTTTCGGGGCCGGTGAAGGATTCGGCAAGCATTTGCGCGCAGCACCGCGCGCTTTGGGCGAACGCGGAACGCGCCTGCCGTTGCATGCAGCCGGCAGGATCGAGCGGAGCGGGGAGTTTGAGATGAGGGGCGGAAAGACGGAGCCATTTGCGCCGGATATTGTGCACGTGAGCGAAAATCGCGGCGATGGTACGCACGCTTCGGCCGGGAGG
>JAKAWN010000458.1 GCA_021827245.1 Acidobacteriota bacterium
TGTTCTCACCATAGTGCTCGCTTACACACGACAGGCAGGGCTGATTCGTGCATTGCACGTCGAACCGTACAGGGAGTATTCCGTCCACCGGACGAGGGTCGAGCTTGAATGGTAACGGTCGGGCGGTTGGGCGTTCTCTCTTCCCAAGCTACCAGTCGAGGATGGCGCCGTCGGCAGCGCGGACGGATGGGCGCATTACTTCCTGCTGGTAGGGATGCTTGGCGGCTTCTTTTTCGTTGACGCTGATTCCCAGTCCAGGACTCTCCGTTTTCAGCCAGTAACCGTCGCGGGTTTCGAGCGAATGCTGCACGACGTCGAACCGCCAGGGCACGTCGGTCAGCATGTCTTCCTGGATCAGAAAATTCGGCGTGGAAAGGGCAAAGTGCAGGGCCGCCGCGTTGGCCACCGGCCCCAGCGGATTGTGCGGCGCTACACCCATCATGTAAGCCTCCGCCATGGCCGCGATCTTTTTCCCTTCCAGCAGCCCGCCGCAGTGGCACAGGTCCGGCTGGACCACGTGGCAGGCGTGCTGCTCGAAGATGGGGCGAAACTGGTGGCGCGTGATTAGCCGCTCCCCGGTGGCAATCGGAACGGAGACGGCCCGCTTTACTTCAACCATGGCTTCGACGTTTTCCGGAAGCACAGGTTCTTCGCAGAAGAATGGGCTGAACTCCGCCACGGCATTGATGTACTGCACCGCCATGGCGGGGCTGCTGCGACCGTGGAAATCAATCATAATGTCCACAGAATCACCCACCGCCTCGCGAAGCTTTCCTATCACCTCCGCAAAGTGTTTGATCGTGGAAACGCTCATCAGGGGTTCCGAGTACGGAACGCAGACCACTTTAACGGCCGTGTACCCCCGGCTCACAACCTCCCGCGCCAGGTCAATGACGGGCCCGGGATCAAGGCTCTCGTAGACGGCCTTCATGCTGCCGCCACCCAGATGCGTGTACATCCTCACCCTCTCGCGCACCGCCCCGCCCAGCAACTTGTACACCGGCACGTTCAACGACTTGCCCAGGATATCCCAGCACGCCTGCTCGATGCCGCTGATGGCGCTCATGCCGATCACCCCCAGCCGCCAGAAGGATTGCCGGTAAAGTTTCTGGTAAAGGTGCTCGATTCGGGTCGGATCCTCGCCCACGGCTAACGGAGCAAGGTCCTCGATCGCTCCCACCACAGCGCGGGGTTTCCATTCGAGTGAGGCTTCGCCCCAGCCGAACAATCCCGCCTCGTCAGTTTCCACCTTCACGAAGACCCAGTTGCGCATCTCCGCGTTGACTACTACGCTCTTGATTGTTGTGATTTTCATAGGCTTAGTCCATGGGATAGAGGCTGCAGCCCCCATCCACCAGCAGTGTCGCTCCCGTCATGTAATCTGAAGCATTAGAACAGAGAAAGATCATTGCGTCGGCCACGGACTCGGGCGCCTGCAGGCTCCCCAGCGGAATCGCCTTCTCCGCGCGGCGCCGGAAATCAGGCTCCGTATCCCACTGCCGCCTGGCCATGCCCACGCCAACAATTCCGGGCGCAACCGAGTTCACCCGGATTCCCTTCGAGGCCAACTCGCGCGCCATGCCGCGCATCAGCATTTTCATGCCACTCTTGGAAACCGTGTATGGAGTGATGTCCGGCCAGGGAACATCCTGCACCCAGGAAGAAGTGAAAATGATCTTCCCTTTTATGTCCGCAGCCACCATCGCTCTTGCCGCAGCCTGCGCAACCAGAAACGCACTTTCTAAATTGACAGCGAGGATGTTATCCCAGTTCTGCTCCGAATAATCAAGAATGGGACAGGGTTGACGCCCGATGCCGGCATGGCATAGTACGGTATCCAGTTGACCGAAGGAAGAGAGCGCCCTATTGACGACTTCTTCAGCGTCCGCTGCTTTCGTGACGTCCGCCTGAACGTAGACTACCTCGTCTGTAGCCCATCCGTTCACCTCGATGACCTTTCGGGCTTCTTCCTCCGTTGCAAGGTCATTTACCGCAACGCGAGCTGAGTGCTCGATCAAGCGTCTGACGGCAATCCGACCGATGGCTCCCAGGCCACCAGTGATCAGAACTGTTTTACCTTTCAAGCAGTCTTTGGCAAATGTCGGCATTGTGAATTGGCTCTCCGTTTCGCCTCAACGCATCAATGCACGAGGAAATTATCAAACTCGGCCTGGTTCCAGCCGGTGCCAACTCCTGCCATACCATGGGAATGGCCCGCATCGGTTGTTTTCGCAACGGTTCTCCCGTCTATCAAGGCTTCGATGTTCGATCCGTGAAAGCGCAGTTCCAAGTGATGCCACTTCCTGGCAGAGAAAGATATCTTTCCTGATGCCAACCTGACTGTGGGCTTCCTGTACTTGGTGCTGATGAGCCTCCAGAGCCCGTCCTGATTGACCAGCAAAATATACCCGCTTGGCCAATGCGCCTTACCGTCTTTGAAAACGTTTGCATCGTCTACCCGGCCGAGCAGTGCCACCTCCCCTTCACCCTCCATCCGAACATCAACACCCAGGGAGTAATCTCGCCAATCACTACTGCCCACTATGGTGTAAGGGTTTGGCAATGTCCCATGCCAGGCGATCGGCTTCCGGATGACCATCTGTTCCAGGCAGCGTCCCGCCCGCCCCGTGCAAGCATGCACTTCAAAGGCCCCGTCCTGGTCGGCAAAATAGGGGGGAGATTGGCCTGCTTTCGTTTTCTCAAAACTCTCAGAATAGGGGAACGGAAACGGAGCCGCAGGGGGCGGTGTTGCGGTCCCCTTGTGCTGGCCGGTGGTGGTGGTCAGTGAATAGACGGAATCGGGATCGAAGGTAAAGCTGAAGGATTTATCCCGCGGATTGATGTTGGCTACGTGCTCAAAGCTCTTGCTGGCGTTTGTCTCCCAAACGTGAACCGAGCCGTCTGAGAGTCCTCCGGTCAGATGAAAGGTTACCGGTTGTCTTGCCTGCGCACCGACGGTCTCAACGATGACACTATAGTCCCCCGTCGACGGGGACTTCAGAGTTACATAGGTTCCCCCGCCCGGCAGGTACCCGCAGGCAGCGTCGATATATCTCCAACCTGGCTGGGCAACCTGAGTGGTTTGCGCCGTCACCCAGACCGGAGATTGGACTTTATAAAATCCCGACCAGGGTGTGTTGGCATACATGAGGCCAGAGGCAGGGGCAGCAAGGATATCGTAGTAGGACGTGATTAAAGCCCAGATTTCCGTCGCCGTAAATCTGCCTTCAATGTAATTCAAATTGTAAAGCCTGGCCAGGAGTCTTCCCCTAGCCCAATCGTCTTTGTGCGGGTTGCGCCAGACGCTGACTGGCAGAGGATGATCCTCGCTTGACCATAAAGGTTTGCCGCTCGCCTTTGCCGCCTCGGGAGATTTGCTGCGCGGGTAGTGAACGCTGACCGCGGCAACAGCCGAACGCAAACCATGGTCCTTCGTCATTTCTTCCACAATGCTCCATGGATTTTGAGTCGGCGTCTCGTCGCAACAGACGATTCGCGTCAGAAGGTGGTGAGAAAGCAGGGTGGTGTGCAGCAACTTGACATAGGCGGGATCGTGCCTTGTCTCATTCCAGATTCCCGTGTATTGAATATCCAGATCGTGCGCTTTCCGCCCTCCCTCAACGAACTCCGCAACGTAATTGGCCATGTCCTGTGAGTAAAAGTTCCCGTGGCCGATCCATCCTGGAGCTCCCCAAGGAAGTGAGTCGAGAACGATATGCGGATTTCGCTTTTCCGCCTCTTGCATCAGCCACCACTCGTAGCCGCGGTTGAAATCAGGGCGGGCCATTTCCGCGCGCGTGCGGGCAAAACTGGGCTCGGAGCCGTCGGTAGAGTTTGCGTCGCTGCCGATTTCCACCTTCAGATGCTGCAGGGAAGCGCCATAATCCGGCTTAAAGAGATAATCGAGGATCTGACTCCGGTAAGGCTCCGGATAATCGATCAGGAGCCGGGAAGAGGCGCCAGCGCTCACTCCACCGATACCATCAAAGATCCTTCCGCTTCCGCGCCCGTCGATGGTAATCACTTTGGCAGGACCAGAGGTTTGCTCGCAGGCGGACAAACTCAAAACCGCAAGACAAATAAGACCGCAGATGGCAAATCGAGTCCGGCAAGATCGCCATAGAAAATCAGTATTGAGGTTCAGCATCGGAGAAATCCTTTCACTAGAATATGCACCGCTGCTGGTTTGTCAGCAGGGTTAATTGTCTGTTCAGGATCGGCGTTGTTACCCCGATTCGCGTGGTCTCCCGCACCGCTTTTCTTCCCCGTCGTCATTCTTACGTAACCCCTTGCTGATCTCCCGGCTCTTTCGGCAGGTCGAAATAGTGATCGTTTCGAAAGCTATGCCACTGTCCCGACCAGCGTGGATCGTTCTGGATCAGAGCCCCCAAGCGACCTGCCATTTGCCTGCGAAGCTTTTCATGCCTGGGGTCAAGTGCGAGGCTTTCCGCTTCAACCGCATTCAGATCGTATAGTTCATCGATGTTGGAAGAAGCATTGTAAGCGTAAAGATGGTGATTCCCTTTCCCATCCCAAAGCTGAACTCCGCAGGCGAAATTCACTCCCACGTGCCAGCCGCAGGAAAAGATCAGGTCGCGATCGGCCGGCCTTGCAGTTCCCTGAAGATGCGGCACGAGCGACCGGCCGTCAAGCCTGGCATCCGGCTCAATGCCAGCCACTGATAAGAGCGTCGGGGCCACGTCCAGCAGCGAAACCGGGGCATCAACCGCGTGCGGTTGAATGCCCATCGAAGCCGGCATCTTTACTATCAGCGGCGCCCGCAGCACGTCGGGATACAGATAAACACCCTTGTCGATCAGCGCCCATCGCCCGTTCATTTCTCCGTGATCGCCCAAGACTACGATCAGAGACTCGTCGTAGAGCTTCTTCTCTTTCAGAGTCCTGATCAGGTGAGCCAGCGCCCGGTCTACCACCTCCATCTGCAACGCATTGGCGACGCGGTAATCGATCAGGGACTTCGGATTGTACAGGCCCCAGTAACCCCGATAAAGGTCGTAAATCTTGGGCTGATCAGGGAATGGCTTCCAGTCGTTGGCCTGGACCTTTTTATAGGTGTCCGGCAACGTGATTACCTTGCGCAATTCCGCTTCGCGTTTCTCGAACCCTTCAGGCACACTGAACGGCTGGTGAGGATCGAAGATATCAAGCTGCAAATAAATAGGGCGCCCGGGCATCGCAGGGCTGGTTAGGGCATCCTCGAGTTTATCGAGAGCCCGGTGTGCCAGGTAATGGCTGTACTGCGCTTTCAGCGGGAAAGGCTTGCCGTCCGCCTGGACAATCCACCCGCCAACGGAATTGCCGGGCGTCTTGCGGTCCCGTTGCAG
>JAKAWN010000459.1 GCA_021827245.1 Acidobacteriota bacterium
CGGCCTTTCACGGACGTGAAGGTCGGCTCGCAATCGAAGGAGGCGGTCAGCGAGGAGAAGAGATAGCCGTCCTCGTTATCGAGGATATATTGCGTGATTTCCGGGATGCGGCTCTTCTGGATCACACGCTGCGCCCGCTGCTCGGGCGGCAGCTCCGCCCAGTCGCGAAATTTGAAGAGCTTTGGGACCAGGCTGAGCTTCACCATCGTGACGAAATAGTCCCGCCTGCCCATATGCCCGCGCATTGCTGGAAATGAAAGGATCATCGCCGTATCGCTCCTTCGCATTCGAATAAAGCAGACTGTACGTCGCCAATTTATAATTGTCAAGCATACAGCACGCTGGTTGGAGCGAGGTGGAATGGTCGAAGGTCACCGAAACTCACGACTGCGCGGCGATCTCCACGCAGTCTCGCGGTGGCGATTCCCGGCTGCGATCCGGCGCATCATCTGTTGCAATCGGCGCTCCGACGCTAGAATTTCATCAAATCTTCCACGGGTAAACCCTTCTCTTCTCATGGCTCATATAGCGAGCCGAAATCACGCGAATCAGGCGCGCTCGGGATTGCCAACCCGACAACCAGCAGCCTTTCGCGATCTGCGCCGCTCGCGCCTGAGTAAGCCCGCCTGAGGGCTCCGTCTTGGAGCGCCGCTTGCGAAGCACCAAGCTTCCTGGTAGTCTTAATTCCCAGCGGGGGAGCAATGTTTCGCTACGGAATTTGGGACAAAGACCTTCATTACCAACGTGGGAGCATGGTCGTCGAGAGGCCAGCCTATGAAGGTGGTAGGAAAGGACCGGCTGGCTGCCTTCAGGACCAAGCACGCTGAGTCCCGATCCCCGATCGACGCGTGGCTTGCCGAGTCTGAAGAAGCGGAATGGCAGAGCTTTCAAGACATCCGGAGCCGATACCCAAGCGCCAGTTTGGTGGCGAAAAACCGAATCGTCTTCAATATCAAGGGGAATCACTATCGACTCGACGCCTGGATCGATTTCGCAAACGCAGTGGTGCTGATCGTGCGAATCGGCACACATGAAGAATACGACGATTGGACTTTCTGAGGATCTAGCGATGACAATCAAGCCCATCAAGGACGAGGCGGACCACAAGGAGGCACTCGCCCGAATTGAGGCTCTCATCGACCAGAGTCCTCGGGCGGGTTCCCCGGAGGCCGATGAGCTAAGCGCTCTAACCGCCCTCGTTCAGGATTATGAGTCCACGAATTTTCCAATCGAGCCGCCCGACCCGGTTGACGCCATTCTGTTCCGAATGGAACAACAAAACCTGAACCAGCGAGATCTGATACCTTACATTGGGAGTCGCAGCAGGGTTTCGGAAGTTCTCGCTCGAAAGCGTCCGTTGACTTTGCCGATGATCCGAGCACTCCATTTCGGCCTCGGTATTCCCGCCTCTGCACTCCTGCGAGAACCCGTCTTTAACGAACCTCCTGGTCGCGCTTTAGATTGGAAGCGTTTCCCCATACGCACGATGATCCAACGAGGATGGATCCGAGCGACGCAGCTAACCACTCGTACGGATCCCGAGGGATTGATACGCAAGTTTATCTCTCAACTAGGCCCACTCTCGGGGCTTCTAACTGCGTACCGAAGAAGCGAACATGTTCGGTCTGCCCGCTCCATGGATGAGTACGCGCTCCTAGCATGGACCGTTCAGGTTGCTACTAAAGGACTCGGTCTTCCGGGTCTTTCAGAGTATCAACCTGGAACCGTCACGATGGACTTCATGCGTTCGGTCGCGCGTCTAAGCGTCCTCGAGAATGGCCCCGCTCTCGCCCAAGAATTTCTGCGAAAGTACGGCATCGCCCTCTGGGTCGAACCCCATCTCCCACGGACTTATCTTGATGGAGCGGCTGTTCTGCTCCGCCTGGACCGCCCTATCATCGGTCTCACTATCAGATACGACCGAGTCGACAACTTTTGGTTCACCCTGATGCACGAGCTCGCCCACATCGCGTGCCATTTTGAAGGGGGCGTCACCGTGTTTTACGATGATCTCGAAGTAAACGCTCAGGAAGATTCACAGGAAAAAGAGGCGGATCAGATGGCAGGGGAAGCGCTCATCCCCACGGAGCTGTGGGTAAAGAGTCCAGCAAGCAAACTGCCTTCGCCCGAGGCCGTCAGTCACTTGGCAAGACAACTGAGCATACATCCGGCAATAGTAGCTGGACGAATTCGCCACGAAAAAAAGCGATATAGACTTTTACCAACACTAGTAGGGTCTGGGCAGGTGCGACGCTATTTTCCCGAAGTCAACTGGTCGGTGTGAAAGTGTTCACAAGTCGCCACTATGTACCCGTTCTCCGCTGGAAAATGGCGGAACGTCTCGCCTTCGCTCAGATAACTCCGGCAGAGCGGCGTTTCTTAACGCCCCTCATTGAACTCGTTCCCCGAAACTTCGCGCCAACTAAGAAGAACCCTCGCTCAGACCCGGATCGCGTTATTGCCGAAATAGCAGTAGAACTCGCCGGCATCTGGGGTAAGCAGCCGCTTCTCATTGACTTCCTGCATCTGGCGAACCAGCCTGATCCACCAACCGCCCTGCAGCTTTTCTCCGGCTATGCGCGCAAGTGGAGCGTTCTCGCGATTCCCGTGACCGGACTCGAACGTACATCGCAATATCAAGCCGCCATCGCATCCGTCGCCCGGCAGTCCAATCTGGGCATATCTCTCAGAATTCGACGAGAGGACCTGGATGAACCTCAAGTCAAGAGCAAGATTACACAGCTTCTCTCTCAACTTCGTTTAACGCCCCAAAACGTTGACTTGATAGTTGACCTAAAGATCATCGGGCAAACTGACGATTTCGGCTTCAGTCTCCTTTACACCTGGCTACCGCAACTCATGGACTGGCGAACATTTGCCGTTCTTGGCGGCGCCTTTCCGAAAGACCTTCAAGGCATGCGACCGGGCCAGTACCTTCTGCCGCGGCTCGAGTGGCGCAATTGGAGCGAGCAACTGCGCTCCAAACAACGGGTTTCTCGATTCCCCAGCTTCGGCGACTACACCGTTCAACACCCGCTCTTCGCTGAACCACCCAGGAACGCAAACGTTAGCGCCAGCATCCGTTACGCGTCGGAAGCGGACTGGATCATAATGCGCGGAGAAGGCGTCAGAAATGAGGGCGGAGCCGGATACGATCAGTGGCCTGCTAATGCCCTCCTTCTTTCCGAGCGCGCGGAATTCTGCGGCTCTGACTTCAGCGCCGGCGACAGGTACATAGCCACAATGGCCGCCCAATCCGCGAAGACCGGCAACGCCAGGACTTGGATCCAAGCCGGAATCAACCATCACCTCGTCTTTGTAATCCGTCAGATCTCCAGCCTAGACGGGCTCTCAGCTGTTGCCGAACTCTAGCACGCAGAGAATCGAGTCCCAGCACCTCTGCTAGCTTCGCGTACAGCACCGAGCGACGTTTCGACCGCAAGCCGTCGCATTTGTTCTCACCCTCCAGGATTTCCAGCACCTCATCCCGCCAAAGAAGTTTGGCAATTGCCACTGGATCAGGCGCCGGATTATCACTCGGCTCCCTAACCGGGGTCAGCCGGACCGTGCCGTCTGTCCTGATTTCAGCCCGCGTGACCCCCCACCACTCCGGAATCAGTCGAAGCGCCCTTGCCAGATGGCGATCCCCGCATACCAGCGAGGCTCGATCTAGCACACAGTTGTAGATTCGCACCTGGCCCGGAAGTCGTTGAAGTGAGTCCGAATTACTTTTGATCTCAATACCCAGAAGTCTTCCGTTGATAACCGCGAGATCGACTCTTGCCGCGCCATGCTTCAGGCCCAACTCCTCGACAATCAGCGTCCCCGAGTCGCCAGCATAGCGATGATAAAGTTCCTGTTTAAGCGCGGCCCTCACCGAACCATCGGTCATAGCCACGCCACCTCCCACATCCATACGCGTCCTCCTTCAGAACCAAGGGAAGACCAAGCATAATCGTCTCCCTTGTCAAGGTTAAGATCGGGACCGAAGCCTCGCAGCCTACCATGCCCCATTCTTCTCGGCGCTTCGCTATGAGACGCCCGCTCGGGCTTCGCAAGCTGCGCCGCTCGCGCCCATCCCGTAACCCCGCCTGACCCGGCCCGCGTCTCCGCTTCGCCGCCGCTCTATGTGGTGGTGGCGCTTGCTCCGTTGGCACGTCCGCGCCATCGGCTGTCGCCGACCACTTCGTTTGTCACGTCCCGTGCAGCCCTCCGCTGCGCGCATCTAGAAATCTGCGCACGGACCCTCTGTTCGTTGTGAAGGGTCCGCGCGGAAAAAGTTGCGCGGAGATGAAAACAAAGCGCAGCACGCCCTGCCCGATGACGGGAAGCGGGCGAAAGGAGAAACCAAACATGCGACGCAGGTTCAAATGCGATCCCAAGTGGATCATCGCCAGGTATCTGGCGAAGTGCGCGAAGCCTGATTGTGAAGTCCCGATAACGGCGGGCGAACGCGCCTTCTACTACCCCGAAGATCGAAGCCTTTACGGCCACCGATGCGGACACGGCGAGGAAGCGGCCCGCGACTTCGCCGCACACCGCGTGGACGAAGACGGCTATTGAGCAACGCGAAAAACCACAAGGAGGTTTTTGTCATGTCAGTTAACAAGGTGATCGTGATCGGCAATCTGGGAGCCAACCCCGAGATTCGTGCGCTGCCTTCCGGTCAGAACGTAGCGAATTTCTCGCTGGCCACAACCGAGCGGTTTACGGACCGAAGCGGCGCGAAACAGCAGCGCACCGATTGGCATCGAATCGTCGCGTTCGGGCGGCTGGCCGATACGTGCGAGCGGTTTCTGAGCAAAGGCCGGCAAGTTTACGTCGAAGGCCGGCTGACGACCCGCCAGTACGAAGCCAAGGACGGATCGGGCAAACGCTATCGGACCGAAATCGTGGCGCGACAACTCCGCCTGCTCGGCAATCGGCCGAACGCGGATGCGCCCGTGACTCAGGCTAACGAAGACATCCCGTTTTAGCCGACGAACCTAGGGAGAACCGCGCAAGCGGTTCTCCCGCACCCAACCAATTCACAATCGGAGATTCCGAAAATGGACGCTTATCAAATCGTAACCGACAAGATCATCAAGCTGCTCGAAAACAACGTGGTGCCGTGGCGCAGGCCGTGGACCTCGACCGGACTGCCGCGCAATCTTGTGAGCAAGAAGCCATATCGCGGCGTGAACGTGTTTTTGCTTTCCGCGTCAAAGTACGTTTCGCCATTCTGGTTGACGATGCGCCAGGCGAACGAGCTTGGCGGACACATCCGCAAGGGCGAGGAATCGACAGCCGTGGTGTTTTGGAAGATCGAAGACGCGAAGCGCAGCA
>JAKAWN010000460.1 GCA_021827245.1 Acidobacteriota bacterium
GTTCACCGTTTCGAAAACAAATGATGGGCTTGACATTCGCAGCCGTCAAGTATATGAGTCTATTTCTAATACGATTAAATAACTTGGAGTCATAAAAATGGCGATTTCCAGGCGTACTTTTTTGGAACTGGCAGTAACAACGGGAGCAGGGCTTACAGTCTCCTGTTCCACGAATAGGGAAGGAACTTCTTCCGCGAGCGCTGAGCAGGAAGTCGTACCTGCTCCGAAGGGCGAATGGATGGCGGCCACGCCGGCAAGCGAGTACCGCGCCTACCGTTCGAAGCCCGCCAAGAAGGCGAACTCGCCAACATGGGTTCAGATCGACCTGGGCGAGAGCCAGCCGATTGATGGCGTCAAGGTTTATCCGGCCAATGACAGGATGTACCCCGGACGGGACGAATATTATGCGGGTGAAGGCTTCCCCGTGAGATTCAAGATCGAAGTATCCGATCATCCGGACTTTCATAGCGCCACAGCAATCGTGGATCATAGCGCTGCCGACTTTCCCAACCCCCAGGGAGCGGTTCAGCAGTACCGCCCGAAAGAAGGGGTGCAAGGCCGTTATTTGCGTTTTACGGCGACGCGGCTGATGAAGGTTGTGGGTGGTACGGGACTCGCCATTCCGCCGGCAGGATATTATCTGGCGCTGGCGAAAATAGCTGTTTATTCGGAAGCGAAAGAGATTGCCGCCAACCGCCCGGTCACCGTCGACTCCGCGTACGGAAACTATGACGACGTGGCGCAGGTGACCCGGCCCGAGCGCGCGGGGGGAGAAGTCGTATTCATGAACAATCCCGCCAACGTCACTCAGGCCAACACCTGGAAGCCCCCGGCATACAAGGCCAGGAAACCGCTCAGCGGCGTCAGTCTGAATGGCGGACTCTTCCAGACCGCCATGGAAAACAATATCAGCTATCTCTTGAATTCCTACACGGTTGACGAATTGTTGCGCCAGTTCCGCGAGCGGGCGGGCATCCCCAATCCGCCCGGCCTTCCGCCGCCAAAAACCAAATTCTGGGAGGAAGACCTTGCGGGCTCAAACGCCGGCCGGTTCCTGATGGGCGCGGGAAACACGGTGCGATGGATCGATCACCCGGAGCTTCGCCGGCGCCTCAACGCCGTCGTGGACGGCATCGCCAAGTGCAGTGGGCCCGGCGGTTACATCATGGCCTATCCAAAGGACACGATTTTTTATTCGGAGCGTGGCGCTTACACGCGGGCCTGGCTGACGCATGGGCTGATCGAGGCAGGCCATGCGGGAAACCAGAAGGCTTTCGAATTGCTGCGGGGATATTATGACTGGTTCAACCAGTGTTCCTACCTGCCCTACATGATGCGCTTTGCCGTCCAGGGCGGGCAGGGCATGATCGCCAACACGCGCCTCTACTTTACTCCCGTCGGCAAGCCTGCCGACATTCAGGTGATCCAGCAATATTTCCAAGAGAACTACTGGCTGGATCAACTGGCTGCGCGCGAAGACCGCGCTCTCTGGCAATATCCTTACGACCGCCCGCATTGCTACCTGCTCACGAACGTCCTGGCTTATCTTGATCTTTATCGTGCCACGGGCGATCCGCGTTATATCAATGCGGTCAAAGGAAGCTGGGACCTGTTTCACAACAAATGGGAAAACATCGGGGGAACGACATCCATCATTGAGTTTGTCGTGTGCCCGCCGAAATCTTATCTGCTCCATGCGAAGCTTGAGGAGATGTGCGGAAATACCTTCTGGGCCTTCTTGAACCAGCGCCTGCACGAACTTGATCCCGATGAAGAAGCTTACGCGGCTGAAATCGAGAAATCGATTTACAACGCCGGACTCGCTAGTTTGGCTGGGCCGAACGGTTTCCGTTATCACCAGGTCCTCGTGCACTACAAAGACAAACCCACCCAGATCAACACATGCTGCGAAGGCCAGGGCACGCGGCTGATTGGATCGCTGCCGGAACATATTTACTCGATTGCTGCAGACGGCATCTACGTGAACCTCTTTGAACCTTCAACACTGCGTTGGAAACAGAACGGGCAGGATTTGAGCCTGAAGATGGCCACGCGTTTTCCCTTCCGCCCTGACGTGCGCCTTGAATTCTCCGCGGCTGGCTCGGCCCGCTCAAGAATCCGCGTGCGCGTCCCCTCGTGGGCGGCGCGCGAAATGGCGGTTCAGGTGAACGGAAGGCTTGCCGCGACCGGACGCCCAGGCAGCTATGTTGTGCTTGACCGGACATGGGCAAAGGGCGACACGATTGCTTTCAAACTGCCAGCCGAACTGCGCGTCGTGCAATATACGGGCACAACTCAGATCCCCGGGCACGACCGTTTTGCCATTCTCTACGGCCCCATATTGCTGGCTGCGGTGGGCGCACCGGAAGTCAGGCTGCTTGGCGTGGAGGCGAAACGTCCGGAAAACCTCATTGACCTGTTGCAACCGCAGCCGGATAAGCCGCTTCATTACACGGTCAAGAAGAATCCGGGCGTCGAGTACATGCCTTACTGGCAAGTCGATCAACAGCCGTTCAATTGTTTCCCGGCTGTCGCCCGGCGCGCCTGACGGGGCTTTTGATTCAAGGTTAGTGGGAGTTACCGGCCAGGAAGGCGGCACACTGTCCGGCCTGCATCAGGAACGAACCGACGCCGGGTTTGCCGCGTCGAATTCGCTGCAAATGTATTTCCGCAGGCCGAACTATGCGTTAGAATACGGGCGTGAATCGCAGAACCTTCCTTGAGATTGCAGCAGCCATCGCCGCGATGGACGTGGACATGAGGGCAAAAACTACAGCCATACCGATCATCGATAGTCACATTCACCTGTTCGATCCGAGGCGCCCGCAAGGCATCCCCTGGCCGCCCAAGGATGACAAAATTCTATACAAGCCTGCATTGCCTGCCCGCTATCTGAAGGTAACGAAGGGCGAGGGGGTTGTGGGCGCTATTGAAGTGGAAGCCAGCCCCTGGCTGGAGGACAACCAGTGGGTTCTGGACGTTGCCGAAAAGGCCCCAGTGATTGTGGGAACCGTCGGTGACCTGGAACCCGACAAGCCCGACTTTCGCAAGGAACTTGAGCGATTCCACCGCAACCCGTTGTTCCGCGGCATTCGTTACGGCAACCTCTGGGGCAGGAGCTTAAGCCGGCAGCTTGGAAACACCGAGTTCGTCCACGGCCTCAAGGAGCTTGCGCAGGCCGGCCTCGAAATGGATACCGCGAATCCCGACCCCGAGCTGATCGCCACAGTGGTCCGGCTGACCGATAAGGTTCCCAATCTGCGGGTCGTGATCGACCACCTGCCGCAAATGGCGGAGCCAACCGATCCGCAGGTGAAGAAGAATCTCGAGGCAAATCTGAATGAGCTCGGGAAGCGGCCGCAGGTTTATGTAAAGGTTTCGGAAGTGCTGCGGCGGGTCGACGGGCGACTGCGGCTGGACCTTGATTTCTACAAGCCGACGCTCGACAAGTTGTGGGACATCTTCGGCGAAGACCGGCTGATTTACGGCAGCGATTGGCCGAACAGTGACCACATTGAGACTTACCCGCAGGAACTGACCCTCGTGCGCGAATATGTCCTTGGGAAAGGCAGGGCAGCAGCCGAAAAAGTCTTCTGGAAGAATTCCGTCGCCGCCTATCACTGGGTGAAACGCGACGCCAAACAACCGGATCCCAGCATGGCATGACCTGACGTAGCAGCAGGCTCAGCCCGGCATAGGGTCGATTCCTCCAAGGTCGGTCCCCACGCGCCGCCGATGATCCTTCTTCACTTGCCGCCGTTTGTGGCATATACTTCCGCCTTTACCGATTGAGTTCGATCTCATCAACCCTCACGAATCTGATTTTATAGGAGCGCAACATGAAGCGAACCTCTCGCTGGTCCCTGGCAATAGTCGCCCTGATGATGACCGCAGTTCTGCCGCTGTGCGCCGCCGAGCGCTATCACGTGATTGTCGAGCGCAACGTTCCCGCCACCATGCGGGATGGAGTGGTGCTGCACGCGGACGTTTACCGGCCTGACGCGCCGGGAAAGTTTCCGGTGATTCTGGAGCGGACGCCTTACAACAAAGACGGCGAGTTTGAATTCGGATTGAAGGCGGCCCAGCACGGCTTCGTGGCCATCATTCAGGACGTGCGCGGCCGCTACACCTCACAGGGCGTGTGGTATCCCTTCAAGTATGAGTCGCAGGACGGCTACGATACGGTGGAGTGGGCGGCGAAGCTGCCATACTCGGATGGCAAGATCGGCATGGTGGGCGGTTCATACGTTGGCGCCACGCAGATGCTTTGCGCCATCGCCCATCCGCCGCACCTGGTCGGTATTTTCCCGGTTGTGACCGCCTCGAATTATCACAACGGCTGGACCTACCAGGGCGGAGCATTCGAGCAGTGGTTCAATGAATCCTGGACGTCAGGCCTGGCGCAGGACACGCTCAACCGCAAGGTCGCCAGCGAGACTAATGCACTGAAAGGAATCTGGACGGTTCCCCTCGGAAGCTATCCGCTGTTCAATTTTGGCCCCGCCTCAGCCTGGCCGACGGACCTGGGTACGCTTGCGCCTTACTTCCTCGACTGGCTGAAGCATCCGTCGTTTGACGACTACTGGAAGCGATGGTCGATTGAAGACCACTATCCGGACATCAAGGTTCCGGCGTACATCGTTGCCGCCTGGTATGACATTTTTCAGGGCGGCGCACTGCGCAACTACATGGGCATCAGGGCCCACGGAGGCAGCGAAGCCGCGCGCAACCAGACGCGTCTGCTGGTGGTGATCGGTGGCCACGCAGGCATGGGTGAAAAAGTCGGCGAAATCAATTTTGGGCCGACGGCGGTGGTCAATTTTGACGATCTCGAGTTTCGATGGTACGACTACCTGCTGAAGGGTATCGACAACGGAGTCGAAAACGAAAAACCAGTGAAGATTTTTGTGTTGGGCATCGACAAGTGGCGCGAGGAAAACGCCTGGCCGCTGGCGCGAGCAAAGAACACTGATTACTATCTCCATTCCGACGGCAAAGCAAACTCGTTGACGGGCGATGGCAGCCTTTCCACCGTGGCGCCGCAATCTGAACCTAATGACCACTACGTTTACGATCCGGAAAACCCCGTGCCCACGCTCGGAGGGCCGCTCTGCTGCGATGCGGCTCACCTGATGCCGGGGCCCGTGGACCAGCGCCCCGATGAAGCTCGTTCCGATGTGCTGGTCTATACCACTCCCCCCTTTAAGCAGGACCTTGAAGTCACGGGCCATGTGAAGCTGGTTCTTTATGCCAGATCCTCGGCAGTTGACACGGACTTCACAGGAAAGTTGGTGGACGTGTGGCCCAACGGCTTCGCG
>JAKAWN010000461.1 GCA_021827245.1 Acidobacteriota bacterium
CCTCAGTCGCCCTACGGGCTCCTTCGGCTAGCGGCAAAGAAAAACCAAAACCGGACAGATTATGTGCTATAAAAACCGGACATCTTCACGTGCTAAGAACACTACAAAATTGCAGCGGTATGACAAAAATCCCGGCAGATGTATTCGTCACTATTTTGAGTCTTTGGAATGCCGATATTGAAAACAAATGGGTTGCTTTCCCAAAACGTTCAAAAATCGCCTAGGACCGAGGAAGTTGGGTTAAGTACAGCAGTCCGTGATTTCAATACAATGACACTGCTGCTAAATTTCGGAAACATTTTTAGAATCAGTGACGGCGGTCCGGGATTTAACTACAGCGCGACAAGGACCATACTCGCCGCCAGACCTTCTGGTTCTCGACCCTTGCGCTTATCGCGGTCAATACGGCGTTATTTGTCTATGAACTCTCACTTGGCTCCAGGGTCAACCGCTTTTTTTCCTTTTCGGCCTGATTCCTGCCCGCTACACCACCCCCCACGGCGCTATTATCATCACAAATCTGGCCACATTCCTGGTTCCTGTATTCACCTCGATGTTCATCCACGGGGGGTGGCTGCACCTGATCGGCAACATGCTTTTCCTGTTCGTTTTTGGAAGGAGCATCGAAGACCGCTTTGGCCATGGCCGGTTTCTGCTGCTGTATTTCATCGGCGGATTCGGAGCCGCCGTCACGGACATCATGTTCAACATGGGCTCGCGTGTGCCCACCATCGGAGCAAGCGGCGCCATTGCCGGAGTTCTCGGCGCTTACCTGGTCAGCTTTCCCACTGCTCGGATCACAACTTTGATCCCCTTGTTCATCATCTTCTGGACAATCCAGTTGCCTGCCTTGCTGGTTCTCGTTTACTGGTTCGCAATTCAGTTCGTGGCAGGATTTCAGATGCTGCTATCGAGTCCGCGACAGGAGGTGGCGTGGCCTGGTGGGCTCACGTTGGGGGGTTCATTTTGGGGATGTTGCTTGCTGTTATTCTGCCAAAACGCCGGCGTCGCGTGGTTCAAACCCAGCCGTGAAATACAAACGGGAAGCCGACCGTGGAGGAGCCATCAACCAGTTGCTTCTTCTCCGCGCTCTCTCAGTGAAATAGACGCCAAGAAGGATCAAACAACCACCGAGGATACCCGACAACATCACCCTGTCACGCAGCAGCCAGATCCCGAGTCCCGTGGCAATGACAGGCTCGACATAATTGAATGCCGCCACACGTGACGCCGTCAGGCCCTGCAGCGCAAAAGCGAAAAGAAGATAGCCGATTACAGCTGAGAAGAATATCATGAAACCAAGCACCAGCACTGAGCGAACTGAAATTTGAGACCACCGCTGATGCCACACAGCGCTGGCGCCAAACGGAATCATCATCAGGGCCCCGAGCCCGAATATGGCTGTGTTCAACGTCACGACGTCATACTGGTCGGCGATCGGCTTCATCAATATCGTGTAAAAGGCAAGAACGACAACCTCGGCCATCAGTATTAAATCCCCAAGCCAGCAAGCCTGTCCCCCGTGTGCGGGCTTTCCATGGGCCAGCGCAATTACACCAGCAAATGAAATGGCCATCCCCGCAAACTTGAGCGTGGTCAGCGGCTCCAGCCGCATGAGAACCGAAAGCACGAGAACCATGACGGGTTCAACGGCTACAATCAATGCCGCGTGTGGGACGTTCGTGTGCGCTACTCCTTCAATGAAAAGGAGCTGGTTCATGGTGATTCCACAGAAAGCTAACAAGAAAAAACGCAGCCATTGGGCACGAGACAGCCGGAGCTGGGACCAGTCTCCTAAAAACGCAAAAAGAACACCGAAAACGATGGCAGCGCCAATGGCCCGAACTAGGGCCAGCGCCAGCGGGCTGAAGCCGACCAAAGCTTCCTTGATGGCTACCATATTCGCCGCCCAGCAGGTGACGGTGATCAGCATCGCCAAGTGCATCATGCGGTGGCTTCTGATCGAGTGTGAGGCTTTGGGGGTCTCGACTTCAGGGTCAGCTACGCTTCTCAAGTGACTCCGTCCGCACGGTCATCCTTTCGATACGAGCAAGGTTCGGCGCGTACCCAAGACCCGGTTTCCGAGGAGGTATTATCGTTCCTTCTTTTGTAACCACAACCTCGGGATCAATAATGTCACGAGCCCAGTAGCGGCGGCTAGAGGAGACATCTCCCGGGAGGACAAAACCTGGCAGCGTGGACATAGCGATGTTGTGGGCGCGTCCGATCCCCGATTCGAGCATCCCGCCACACCACACGGGAACTCGCTTGGTCAGGCAAAGATCATGCACCTTGCGAGCAGCGGAATAGCCGCCAACTCGGCCTAGCTTGATGTTGATGATTTTGCAGGCGCCAATTTCAATGGCCTTTCGGGCATCTTCCACACTGTTGACCGACTCATCCAGACAGATGGGCGTCTTCAGTTCGCGCTGCAAACGCGAGTGATCCACCATGTCATCCCATCCGAGGGGTTGTTCCAGCATCATCAGGTGAAACCGGTCGAGCAATTTAAGATGCTCGATGTCGGCCAAAGAGTACGCCGAGTTGGCGTCAGCCATCAGGTTGATATTGGGAAATTCTTTCCGGACAGCTTCCAGGATTTCCACATCCCACCCTGGTTTGATTTTCACCTTGATGCGCCGATATCCCGCCGCAAGCTCATTCCTGATCTTTTCCAGCAGCTCTTGAGAAGAGTTCTGAATCCCAATGGAAACGCCACAGGGAATCTCCTCTTGAGTTCCGCCCAGAACTTTGGCGAGCGGCATGCCCCGAATCTGGGCCTCGATATCCCAGAGTGCGTTCTCCAGAGCGGCCTTGGCCATGTTGTGTCCCCGGACCGGACGGAATGGCTCTGCGAGATCTTCCGGGGAATTCCAAGACTTTTCAAGGGCCCAGGGAATCAGAAAATCGCGCAGAATATGCCATGCAGTTTCCGGGGTTTCAGGGCTGTAGAAAGGTTTCTCGCCACACGTGACTTCACCCCACCCTTCCAGTCCGTCAGCGTGGACATGCAGCAAAACAATCCTACGCTCGGTTGTCCGCCCGAAGCTCGTCTCAAAAAAATGGACCAGGGGCATCCGGATTTCAAGAAGTTCAACTCGGTCGATTCTCATATGCGAATCATAAGATGGAAGTCACCCTCCTCGCGGGGACGAATCGTGTAATTCACTGGTTTTCTGTCGCCTTGACTGATTCCCAAATCTCATCCAATTCCTGCGGCGTGCACACCCGGATAGACTTTCCACGCTGTTTGACTTCTGCTTCAAGCGCCTGGAACCTCTGCCGGAACTTCCGGTTCGCCGCGCGCAAACAACTTTCCGGATCAGAGCGGACCTGCCGCGCCAGGTTGGCTCCGGCAAAAAGCAAGTCGCCGACTTCCTCTTCTAACCGTTGGCGATCCGAGTCTTTGCCGGAAGCCAGTTCTTTCCGTATTTCGTGCAGTTCTTCTTCAACCTTATCAAGCAGGTCCTCCACTTTGGCCCAATCGAATCCCGCCTCTGCGGCGCGCAGTCCAAGTTCATAGGCTTCCAAAGTCGATGGCAGCGCAGAGGCGATGCCGTCGAGCAAGGATGTTTTCCGGGAATTCTGGTCCCGGTCCTTTTCTTTCTCTTTTGCGGCTGTCCAGCTTTCAAGGGCTTCCTCGGCAGTAGCGGCTCGGGTCTCACCAAAAACGTGGGGGTGCCGGCGAATCAGCTTTTCGTGGACGTGTTCGATGACGCGCTCAATATCAAATTTCCGATCTTCTTCCGCTAATCGCGAATAGAAGACGACTTGGAAGAGCAAATCTCCAAGTTCTTCCTCAAGACCCTCAAAGTCATTCGCGTTGAGGGCGTCCACAACTTCATAGGCTTCTTCGAGAAGCAAACCTTTGACGCTGGCGTAGTCCTGGGCACGATCCCACGGACAGCCGTCCGGCCCCCGCAAATGAGCCATCAAATCCACCAGACTGACGAGTTTCTCACCGGCCAACTTGCTCATATTCGCTCACCCAAACCTTTCTGCGACGTCAAACCTCTGAATGTACCAAGCCAGCAAAACCGCTGGCAATAGCAAAGAAATCACTAGTTCGCTTCCAGCATGGGCAACAGCCGAAGGAAAGCGATCCAGACGACGAGCTACTAGGCAAGCGAGGACCCTTCCCAATAAGCGCCAGCACTTGTTCGAAAAGCGAGCTTGTTGTTAAACTACATATTCAGGATAACCACAGAACAGTTGCGCGTGGCGAAATGTTCGTTTGTCGAGAGGATCTTCATGGCAGATGAAAAAGTCGAATCTTCGGGATTCAGAGTTGTTGACCGACGCGCGTTCACAAGCGAGGGCGACCGCAATCCCAGCCGGACAGAAAAGCAACAGGAAAACCGTGATTTGGAATCCAGTGTCTCTCCAAAACCTGCCGCAGCTCCCCCTAAGGATGAGGAGCCCGAGACGGGGGTTTCAGAGGCCTCAGAACGGTTTGCCATGCTTATTTCTTACCTGAGCACGACGGCAATGTTTCAGCTTGGGGTATTACCAGGACCGGGGGGAGAATACATCCCAGCGGATCTCGCCAATGCCAGCCGTACCATAGATTTATTGGAGGTGCTCCAGGTAAAAACTCGTGGCAACCTGACACGTCACGAGACCAAGATGCTGGACGATGTCCTTTACGAGCTGCGAATGACCTTTCTTGAAGTTCAAAAGCGGGCAAGCAAGAAGAAATGAAACTGACTTTCCTGGGTACCGGCACTCCTACGGGAGTTCCAACTGTCGGCTGCTGCTGCGCAGTGTGCAAATCCCCGGCCGAGCACGACAAGCGAACCCGCCCTTCCATATTGCTTGAATACTCCAGCCGTACTGTGGTGATTGACACGACGCCGGATTTTCGCGGGCAAGCCTTGCGGCAGAACATCCAACGAGTCGACGCGGTCGTTTATACCCACGATCACGCCGACCACGTACTCGGTCTGGACGATGTTCGGCCCTACTATTTCCGGCAGAAGAATCCCATTCCTCTCTATGCAGACAAACGGTGCATGCAGAGCTTGCGCCGGATCTTTACTTATATTTTTGACCAGACATACCCATACGGGGGAATCCTGAAGGTTGATCCTCACTTGATCGATGGACCTTTCAATCTATGGGATATGAAACTTGTTCCTCTTCCCGTATTGCACGGGAAGTTGCCGGTCATGGGGTTCCGATTCGATAATGCCGCCTATGTCACGGACTTCAGTACCATTCCGGATTCCACATTGGATTTAGTTAAAGGCCTGGATGTCCTGATTCTCGATGCCATACGCCACAAACCCCATCCGACGCATTCGACGATCGAAA
>JAKAWN010000462.1 GCA_021827245.1 Acidobacteriota bacterium
ATCGCCCACTGGGCGTCGGTAAGGTCCATGAACACGTTTTGGACCTCTCCCCGCCCATCGGCAACGCCTAATTCGACTTGTTGTGATTTATGAGATAGCTTCTAGTCCGGGAGTAAGAGTCTTCGTCTCGCTATACCGAACAGGGTCAAACTCGGCAGCATGGCAGCAAAACGGGGATTGGGCCTGATAGGGGCTCGTAAGTCGCGGAAAACCAAACCGACCCACTGCTTGGAATTGGGTCCGATCACTCTACGAACGGGCCTATTCCAGTCCGTTGATCGTGCAGGTGCTCGTAGAGTTGTTCTCCGAGAAGGGAATCCTCAATCAGCGGGATCTGCTCGAGCGAGTGCGAAAACTGAAACAGGATATGGAATCCAAGAAGCACTGAGGGGCCGCGCATGGTGGCAAAAAAAGAGAAACTCTCGATGGGGCGTCAAGAAGAATCCCCTCGCCGAAGGCAGAAACAACACAAAAGGAATTGGGGATTCCTTCTCTTCGCGGATGAACTGGTTTCGGACATGGCCGCCGAGGGCATGGACCACCCTTGGGCATTGAGCAGTTGCGTCAAGACAGGGAGCAAGACGCGGAAGCGCCGAATGTTGCTGGGGCGCGCTGGGTGCGGGAAATCACCCAGCGCGCCGATAGCCAGCGTTGCCCGCAGAGCGGGCAGCGACAGCTCCGGATATTTCATCACCACCTACGCCGCTGCCGCAAGGTGATGCCGTAGCGGGATCATGACCTCTGGTTTTTGACTGACGTGGCTGCGAAAGAGCATGCATTTCCTGCCAAGAGGGTTTCCTGTCCTCGCCAGCTCCCAAGGTAAGACCAAAGTTGGCTCGTGGCGGTAGACTTTGCACCTGCAGGAAACGTTGCTATGAAGCGTGTCAGGACAAGGTGCTTCGATTCGATCATGTGTGGAATTCCGACCGCTTTTCTAACCAGCCTCGCAGACCTCTCTCAACCGTCGTTTCCCTGAGGAAGGCCCGCGGTGCAAAGAACGGAATTTCACTGACTTTCGCGAACCGGCCAAGTTGCGTCCTTGCCCATCACTCTGCGACACACCGACCAGGCACCTACGAGATCCGGCCGGTGCCGGAAGTGAGAACGTCGGATTGCAATTCTCTCGTCCTTGATAAGAGGCTACTGCGCGAAAGGGTAAGAGCACCACGCTCACCCTTGAGTATCGCTCGCGGGTACACCGGAGCTGTGATTACGAGCCCTCTCCCATCACTCCACTCACTCGGATGCCAGTGCGTCCTTCAGGACTTTGGTCGGATCGGCGCGGCATACACCGGCGGCCAAATTGGCATCTTCCCTGATCCATTTCGCCAGCAGGCCCACCACTTGCACATATTCGCTCCGCTCACAGCCTCCCGTTCTTTTCCGACTCTGAGGGAGGTCTTGGCCGGTAGATTTTTTGAATTCTCCAGACATAGGGGAAAACTTGTCAGCTTGTGGCCTTTGCAAGCGTCAGTTTAGGCGCTTTCCAACTTCAGGCCAGCATCTAGAACACTTCCTTTCCATATCGATATACGATTGAAGATGCCAGCTTATAGGAGCCATGTCTGGTTGCTTGTGCACGGTAAGTGATTAATCATTGGGGCACGGACCCGAAAGCAACCCTCTCGCCGATTGGCACCATGCGGCCATGACACCGGCAGAAACCTCGCAGACCTGGCCACGGACATCTGCGTCGCCTAGGAGTTGGCGTTCCCAATCCGGGATGACAGCTTCCACTGCCGACGCGGTGCGGTTTCGGCCGCCGGAACGAGATGTACTATGAGTACCTAAACCTAATCCATTTTAACTGTTTGCTCCTCATAACGAGATTACTGGTTGGTCACCTTGACAGCGGGTGTTGTTCTGATACGATACGCAGGAATTTGAACATGCCGGATTCTCAGTGCCGCGTGGGAGGACCCTATCCATGCTGAAGCAGGCAGTGGCCTTGCTGATGGCGAGTTTGCTGGCTGTCCCGGTCTGGGCGATTTCTACCCCCTTGGGATTTGTCGACTCCAGCAAAAATGCAACGTTGTCTGGAACCCATGTGGCGGCCGGAGCGACCGTCTTCGATAGCGATGGCGTTCAGGTTCTCTCGGGAGGCAGCCTGAGTGTTTCTTTGACTGGCGGCTCGAGGGCCACGTTCGCCCCGAACACCGATGCGACCTTCGCCCGAGATGGCGGTCAAGTCGTCGTGAATTTGCAAAGGGGCGTGGCGCTCTTAATGACCACCGCAAAGTCCTCCGTGGAGGCAGTGGTCGCCAACGTGTCCTTCCGTCCAAAGGTTCCAAACCGCCCCTCAACTGGCTGGCTCGAACTGAAGGGTAGCCAGGTCGTCCTCTACGCGAACAGAGGCGACTGGCTGGTGAACATCGGACATGACGGGAAATCCGTTCTGCTCCGCCAGGGCAATCGACTCCAAGGCTCGCTGACCACGGCGGGGCAGGGAGTTAACGTTGACCCCCATAAGAGCCACAAGAAAAAGCTTGCCGCCTTCTTGATTAGCGCCGGGTTGGGAGGTCTGGCGGCGGGTCTGGCCATTGGGTTGGAACCGACTGCATTCGTGGATTGCGTTGACCCTGTCCAGCCGACCGTTTGCGGACCTCCTGTGGCCAGTCCGGTTGCACCCTAGCCTTGGTCGGTAATTCTTCCTCTCTGTGGGGCTTCTGCCCAGGTCATTGCGCAGTGGCCAAATCGTAGATCGCTTCCAGGCAGTGCCCGTCGATAGTGACGTTGTCTCACGCGCGTGCGGGCTGTCTGGGTGAGCGACCAAACTGCGGGCCAGCCGCGCAGCATTCACCTAGGTCGTCCGGAATGAATATCGCGAATCCTGCCTTCCGGCAGGACTTCCCCGGAAAATGGGGAGTATCCTGCAGCGGGCCTCAGCATAAGTGTGCCAACCATCGTCACTGATTTTTCGGCAGACGACGGCGTTTGGCGCAACACGCACTGTCGAATGGCTCATCGCACACGGAAATCCGAGATCTGCGCCGCAAACGAATTTGCTCGCGCGGAATTCCTGGTCGCAATACCTGCTAGTCTGCCGTATCGTAAATAACTTTACTAATATTGGGAGGGAGCGTATGCTGCGGCATGCCTCTTCCCGCCGCACCCCAACTGCTCCTTTCCGAATCCGAGCGTAAGCAGCTACTGGCACTCAGCCGCCACCGCAGCACACCCAGGGGGATTGTTCTGCGCCTGAACATCGTCCTGGGTGCCGCGGAGGGAATTGCGAACCACGTTCTCGCTCGCCAACTGTCCACCTCTTTGCCCACCGTGCTGCTGTGGCGAAGGCGGTTTGACAGCGGCGGCTTGGCCGCCGTTCTGGAAGACCGCCCCCGCAGCGGGCGCCCGAAGCAGATCTCTGAACAGCGGGAAGCGGCCATCGTGGAGGCAACGATCCGGACGGCTCCCCGAGATGCCACCCACTGGAGCGTGCGAGCCATGGCGGCGAGCCAGAAGCTCAGCCCCGCCACCGTGCAGCGAATCTGGAAGAAACACAAGCTGCAACCGCATCGCGTGGAGTCTTTCAAATTCAGCAGCGATCCCGCGTTTGCTCCAAAGGTGCGCGACATCGTCGGGCTGTACATCCACCCGCCAGAGAAGGCCATCGTTCTGAGCGTGGACGAGAAGAGTCAGATTCAGGCGCTGGATCGCACACAACCTATTCTGCCGCTACGGCCCGGCTTGCCGGAACGGCAGACCCACGATTACGAGCGGCACGGGACCACGACGTTGTTTGCCGCCCTGAATGTTCTGGAAGGCACGGTCATCGGCCAATGCCAGAGGCGGCATCGGCATCAGGAGTTTCTCCGCTTCCTCGACTGCATCGATGAATCGGTCGACCCCAGCCTGGACATTCATCTGGTGCTCGACAACTACGGGACCCAGAAACATCCCGAAGTGAAGGAGTGGCTGATCGAGCGACCACGCTATCACGTGCACTTCACCCCAACCGGTTCATCCTGGCTGAATCAGATCGAGCGCTGGTTCGCCGAAATCACCCGCAAGCGCATTCGCCGTGGCACCTTCCGGAGCGTCCGCGAACTGGTCAAGGCCATCCAGGACTATCTCCGGCAATACAACAAGAATCCCCAACCTTTCCAGTGGGTGGCCAGCGCCAGTCGGATCATCCGGAAGGTCAACAAATATAAAGAACTTTCAGAAACAGGAGACTAGGATGTTCGCCAAGACGGCGAGCGCAAGGATCGCAAACAGGTCTTCCGCCTCGAGACCGAAGAACATCACGCGTGTTCGCAGGTTGCGATATGCTGGTGTAATTTCCAGCGCCATTACTCCTCCTTACTGGCTACGTCACTCCACCCGTGCCCTGGAGCACAAAAAACTCTCCCAGCCGGACGAGTCCCGACAACAGCAGGCACAGCGCCGCCGCCACAAAATGGCGCATCCAGCCTTCGGTAGGATGAACGTGCGTCACGATACCCATGCGCAGGGCGCCAGCCGCAACCTGCAAGCCGGCGTAGACCGGCAACAGCACGTTGCAAGTCCAGTTCACCAGGCTAAGCAGGGCCGCCCAATAGACCTCGGGATCGTTCCAAGCCCGCTGCGCCGCAAAGGCTTCCAGCGTGCGCAGCAGGCCGGAAGCCATCAAGCACGAGAAGCCGCCGTACATGGCCTGCGCGTAGGATTCCCGGCGGGAAAACAGAAGAATCGCAAACGCGAAGAATAACCCCGCCAGCGTGGGCAGAATCACATTCCCAGCCCAATTCGCCAAGTTCAGGATTCCATTTGTGAAGGACATTCCTGCTCCTATCTCGCCATCGAGAGAATGAGTCTCCAGATCCCCGAAACGGACAGCATTGCAAGGGCGACCGCGACCAGGCGCATCGCCGGCCAGCGTGTTGCGAAGTTGATGATTGCCCCGGCGATGGCAAGTCCAGCCGCAATCGGCATGATCGTTGCCGCGACGTATGTCCAAAAACTGTCCAGAACATCGACGGTCGCGTATGGGGTTCCCGTGTTGAAGCCCGTGATCAGCGCGTAGGTGGCCTGCGTGCCCAACAAGAACATCGCGGCGAGGACCGAAGGCAGTGGGTGTCCGCCCGAGGCGGTATCGAGGATCGCGCGAAGGACAAAATAGGCTGCGACCACCGGCACCAATCGCCCGACCACAAAGCTTGAAACGAAGGTAGTGACGTCCAACTCGAACGAGCCGAGCCACGAGGTGGCGATTCCCCCCGCCGGCAGGCTGGCGCCAACCCCGAAAGAGTTGAACCAGCCAAACAGTGGGCCGAGCGTTACGAAGATCACTGCCCAGAACATCCATTTCGTGAA
>JAKAWN010000463.1 GCA_021827245.1 Acidobacteriota bacterium
ATCTCGGGATTCAGTCCCCGCCAGCGCAGCAGCGCATAGATGCCGCCCGTCACAAACGTCTCTGCACAAACCACTGCCCAGGCCATGCCGATATCCGCCAGGCGCGGCGCCAGGACCACGGCCAGCCCGATATTGATGAACCCGGCCGAGATAATAATTGTGTTGAATGGTCGGTCGAGCCCCAGCGGCAGCATCCACTGGATTCCATATGCGTTGCTCAAGGCAATCAGGGGAGGCAGGAGGGCCAACACTCTCAGCACCGGTACGGCGGGCGCGTACGCCGGCCCCAGGATCACCCTCACCAGCAGCGGCGCCAGGAAGAAAATCAGAACACACATGGCCGCGCCGCCCGTTCCCATAATGGCCACCGATATCCGCGCCAGCCGCGCCGCCCGCTCGCGCGCGTGCTGGACCAGATGGCTCAGGCGCGGGAAAAACGTCTGGCTCACCGGATTGAGAAGCCCCAGGAAGGCTTTGCTGATCTTTTCCGCGCCCGCATAGTAGCCGACAAATCGCGGAGCGACAAACAGGCCTAATATGAATGCATTTCCCGCCGTATATAAGCTGACTGATCCCTTAAAGACGAACATGCTCCAGCCGGTGCTCAGAGCATCGCGCACGTGAACCCATCTGGGGAGGCGAAACTCCACTTCACGGTACGCCAGCACGAGGCAGATCGCCGCCGAGAGAAAAAAGCCCAGTCCCTGGATGGCCAGTACCAGCCACTCCTGCCCCACGTGATGGATAAAGATGAAAATCCCAACAGTTGCCACGGCTTTAGCTGAGACATCCACCGCTGCCACAAGCTTCATGCGCTCAAATCCCTGGAAGAACCACATCATGCTGAAGGCCTGGCCCAGCGCCCAGAAAGTCCCTGCTCCAAACAGCAGCGGGTGCTGGCGAAACAGCGGAACCATCCAGGCCGCCAGGCCGGCACAAACAATGCAGGCCGCCCCCAGTAGCGTCTTGGCTCCCATCACCCCCGCCAGGATGTCGGCCGCCTTCTCGCGGTCGTCGCCATGGCGCGCAATCTCCCGGGTGGCGGAGTAGCCAAAGCCGTACTCGGTGATGAGTGCGATGTAGGACCCGAAAGACTGCGCAAAGGCCACCAAACCCCATCCGGAAGCCCCCAGAACCCTTGCCAGGTAGGGGATGGTCACCAGCGGAACGATGTAGCTCGCAACCTGCACCCCGGTGAGCGACACCATGTTCTGGAAGAGAACGTGGCGCCTGAGTTCCTCCAATCGCTGTCGGGTCCACCATTTCAACGCACACCTGATCCAATTGCATGCCAGTCCCAGGCCGTTTCCGTGATCGTCTTCAGCGCCGAGTGCCGCGGCTTCCAGCCCAGCACAGCCTCGGCCTTGCCCGGGTCGGCAACCAGCGCCGGGGGATCGCCTGCCCGCCGCCCGGCCAATCGCGTCCTGACCGGACGCCCGCTGGCCTCCTCGACCGCACGCACCACCTCATGCACCGAATAACCGCGTCCCGTGCCAAGATTCAGCGCGCCGCTGCTGCCTCCGCCCAGAAGGTGGCGGAGGGCCAGAAGATGAGCCTCCGCAAGGTCGGTGACATGAATGTAGTCGCGCACGGCCGTACCGTCCGGGGTGGGATAGTCCGTCCCGAAAATCTCCACAGGCCGCCGATCATCCAGGGCCGCCTGCATGAGCAGAGGAATAAGGTGGGTTTCCGGCTCGTGCCACTCACCGAGTTCTCCCTCGGGGTCCGCCCCCGCGGCATTGAAATATCGCAGGGCCATCCAGGAGAAGTCGTACGCCCTCCCGTACCAAAGCAACGCCCGTTCCGTGAACAGCTTCGACTCACCATAGGGATTCACGGGATGCTGCGGCTGGTCCTCCCGGATCGGAACCTTTTCCGGGATTCCATAGGTGGCGCAGCTCGAGGAGAAAACGATCGTCTTCACTCCAGCTCCCAGCATGCCTTCCAGCAAATTCAGCGCGCTCACGACGTTGTTTCGGAAATATTTCCGCGGATCGATCATCGACTCGCCCACATAGGCGCTCGCAGCAAAATGCACAACCGCGTCGATGCGCTGTTTTGTCAGAACATCCTGGATCGCAGCGCCATCGGAGAGGTCATCTTCGATCAGGGGCCCCCATTTCACAGCTTCGCGATGCCCGGTGCTCAGGTTGTCCAGAACGATCGGCTCGAAGCCGCAACCCCGGAGCAACTTCGACGTGTGGCTGCCAATGTAGCCAGCGCCTCCTGTAACGAGAATTCGCAAGCGGCTGCTCATCGCCGGCTTCCCCTCATGCTGTCTGCGCCCCTTCGGCTTGCTGCACGCAGACGGGTTCCGTTTCCATCCCAGGGAACAAATCGGCCCAGATCTTCATCGCCTGCCGCAATCGTTCCCAATATTCCCCGGCAAGCGGCAGCTTCTCGGCAACTTCCCGGTAGCAATCACGCACCGTCGCCTTGGTGAGAATGATCGAGTCCACGGCCTGCCAGAGCTTTTCATTGACTTCGTAACCCGGAAGTTCTTTGCGCAGATTGGCCCAGACATTGGAGGCCCGCTGATGGCTGATCCGCGGCTCTCCTGAGCAGACGCCAAAACCCAGGTGGTCGCAGATCTTCTTCACGAAAATCCCGCACCAGATGTCTCCGAAACGGTCAAACGGCCAGTCCCGGCCCATCAGCAGAAAGTACATGGCGGGCGCCATCTTCGGCTTGAACGCCAGGTTCATTCCACACATGGGAAAGAATTTGCCCTTCGGAATCACTTGCTCCACCGGCTCAAAAGTCTGCTGGAACCGTCCGTTGGCCAGTTGGGTGACGGCGTCGAAATCAGGTACCCGGTCCCACAGGCCGTGATTGATCGTGCACTCCGACACACGATGGCACTCCTGATAGGGCATGCCGCGCGGCTGGGGACCGTTTCCGGTCGCCACCCACGCACTTTCAGCGGCCGGCCGAGAAAGCTTCTCATAATGTCGCTCCAGGAATCCTCCGCCCTGAGGATAGCAATCGTCATCCAGAGTGACAATGATGTCTGGATCCAACTCGCAAGCCTTCAGGTAACCGAACGAGCGAACACAGTCGCTCCGCCGTGGGATCACCCAGGAATTGGCGCCCAGCTCCACGTCAATTTCGGCCCAGCTATAATGGCGTACGTTCTGGCCGGAGATCTGGAAGGATTTCTCCGGGTTGTCCTCGACCAGAATCACCTCATGGCCTGAGAACTCGTCGGCCCATGCCCTCAGGAAATCGGCGATGTTCTTCTCTCGGATGGTGGGTACAACAATCGCAGCCTTCATCATCCTCCTCTTGATTTTTCATATCCTCCGGGCGCCGCGCGGGCTCACTTGTGAGCATCGTTGCTGAAAGCGCCGCGAGCCTGCGCCATCCATGCCTGAGGGAAAGTCGATGTCATCGGCAGGGGCTACGAGGTGCTGCTAACGGCCGCAGCGCCGCTTATACTTTGGACCAGTTTCAGGTCGGCGTCAACCATCATGCGGATCAGCTCCTCAAAGCCTACCTTCGGCTGCCAGCCGAGTTCTTCCCGCGCCATGGTAGCGTCGCCGCGCAGGTAATCGACTTCGGCGGGGCGAATCAGCTTGGGATCGATTTCAATATACTCGCGCCAGTCGAGCCCGGCGGCGGAAAATGCCAGTTCTACCAGTTTCTGCACGCTATGGGTTTCCCCGGTCGCGATCACGTAATCTTTGGGTTCCGTCCGCTGCAGCATCAGCCACATGGCCTGCACGTAGTCTCCGGCATAGCCCCAGTCGCGTTTCGCCTCCAGGTTGCCCATTTTCAGCCGTTGCGCCAGCCCCAATTTGATGCGCGCCACCTGGTAGGTGACTTTGCGGGTGACGAACTCCAGACCGCGGCGGGGCGACTCATGGTTGAAGCAGATCGTTGCGCAGGCGAACATCCCGTAACTCTCGCGGTAGTTGACGGTGATCTGGTGGCCGAATACCTTGGCCGCGCCGTAAGGGCTGCGCGGATAGAACCGGGTTTTTTCGCTCTGGGGCGATTCCTGAACCTTGCCGAACATCTCCGAGCTCGAAGCCTGCAGAAACTTCGCCTTCGGCGAATGCTTGTGCAGCGCTTCCAGCATCCGCAACACGCCAAGCCCCGTCACATCGCCCGTCAGAACCGGCTGCGTCCACGACGTGGGAACGAAACTCTGGGCAGCCAGGTTGTAAACCTCGTCCGGCTGCACCTCGCGAATGATGTTGTCCAGCGAGGATTGGTCGGTCAGATCGCCTTCCACCAGTTCCATCAGGTCAACCATCTGCCCGATCCGGTCGAACTTCTCCACACTGCTCCGGCGCACCAGACCGTAAACTTCGTAACCCTTGCCGAGCAGAAGTTCGGCCAGGTAGGAACCGTCCTGCCCGGTAATCCCCGTGATTAACGCTCGCATCTTACCTCCCGAGTGTAGTAAGCCACAGATTTCAGCCTATACAGCCTGCGCGGCCACCAAATGGCACAAACAGGATTGTGGCTGCAACAACTCTTCAAAATCGCAACGAATGGATTTCATTGAAATCCTATAGATTCTCACTTTCGCGAATTCCTCATTTCGCACAAAGTTGCTGCTTTTACTCGCACCGTGCGAATTTCGCCCTCCTGTTTATGTTTTCGAAATCGCACCCCCTCGTCCCGGCAGTTTGCACCACCGGTTCAAGCCAATCGGCATCGACGCTCAAAAGCACAGACCGCTGAATAAGGTTAATCGACAGAAACCGGAATTTCCATTATGAACTTCAAGACTGTTCCGTAACATACATCTAACCGACACCGAAGGCAACGGTCACCTTCCCCACAGCACCCAAATCCCCATCAACACCCAAAGCCAAATCTTCTTCTTCGCGGCTCGCGATCGATATGCTGGACGCAGGAACGCAACCGGCTGTCGTCCTTCTCCCGCTGGACGCAAGACAGACGATAACAAGTCTCATCACGAATCATGCAGCCTTACCGAAGGGACGGGGCGCACCACTTATACTTTCTTTCTTATGAGGGATTACGGTTTGCTCGACTGCCCGGTAGGTATACATGGCGCACCTATCCAAGAATCCCCCGATCACGGTTATATGTGCTCTCCTTTTGTTGATCTCTTGACCAGTGGAGGCAGCGTGGCTGCTTGCCACATAGTGCGCAGATGCTAGTGTAGTGTCCACGAATTAAGTGGGCAATCTTTTCCGCCTCTTTCGGCTGCGAGGCAGCGTACAACCGGGTTGAATCTGTTCCAGAGTCTGGCGGTAGCGCGAGAGTTTTTCCTTAATCGACTCGACGGTGGCCGTCCAGAC
>JAKAWN010000464.1 GCA_021827245.1 Acidobacteriota bacterium
CCATCGCTCCCGCTCACGCCCCTAGCAGGCAGGCTGGACGATTCCCTCCCGCAGGTAGATGAGCAGCAGGCGCTTGATAAGCTTCTGCGAGACAGTCCCGAAGTTAAACTTGCCGAGGAAGGAATAACGCGGGCCGAGCTTGCTCTCAAGCGCGCGAAAATCGAGCCTAGGCCCAACATCCAGGTTGGAGCGGGCCTCGATTACAACCGCGAGCTATTGGGCGAAGTGGGTGCCCGGCCCGTTGGATGGGAGGGATCGGTCCAGGTAGGCGTGCAGATCCCGATCTTTAACCGGAACCAGGGAAACGTCAAAACGGCTGCGGCTGAGCTGGCTCACGCTCGGAGCGAGCTCGAACGTGTAAGGCTCTCTCTGCAGTCGAGCTTCGCGCCCGTCTTCAGAGACTACTCGGATGCACTTGAAACCACCCAACGGTACCAGAAGGAGATTCTGCCCCAGGCTCAAAAGGCGTATGACCTGTATCTCGATAAGTATCGGGAAATGGCCGCAGCGTACCCGCAGGTTTTAATTGCCCAGCGAACGCTCTTTCAGCTTCGCGAGAATTACGTGATGAATCTGGTGAAACTCCGCGAGAGAGCCACCGAAATCCAGGGCTTTTTGCTGGCGGACGGCCTTGCCACCCCGATTGCGCCGGGCGAGCCAGCGACAGTCTCTCCCGGCATCGAAGTTCGTCCGCCCGGGACTCCCTGATCCGCTGGGTAGTCCGTTGCTGGATGGCGCAGCGCTCACCCCGGTCACGAGCACGGCATGGCTCATGGGTCAAAATGGATGGGTGGCTGACCTCCCTGTGTTGTCGGTCGGGGGGGACGCCAGCAACACAATCACACACAAGAATCGGAGGTGGTTGCCCATATGCTGGCACCTAATCGAATACTCCCCCGCTAATCTTCCGACGGGCTTTGGATATGATCGATAACTAAGATCTCAACGGGGCCTTTTTCCGGTTTGAGTTTAAGTCCAAGTTGCTCCCGAATCGCGGTGAAGATCGAAGGTTCGGAAGCGTTCTGGAAGCCGGTCTGGGAGGTAACATTCACCGTAACAGTGCGTCCCATCATCCTTTGCTCGAGAGTAAAGCTGCCACTGAAACTGGAGGTCGAGCCGGCTGTGCTGACGCGCTGGACGATGCCGCTGAGCGCACCCATCTCCCGCACCATTGTGTTGCTGCCCGACGCACCGATCCCGCTCCCTTCAAAGGTAGGGTTGATGGTCCCCACCAGTGCCGTTATTGGTCTGATCCTTCCGCGCTTCATCGCCGAAAATCCGAATCAAGGTTCTGCAGTGGTATTCGGGGCTCGGCCATTTGGTCAATCGGTGGCTCAAAGGGTTCTCGTGATAACGGCGAAACATTTCTTCATGCTCAGACTGTTTTCCCTTCGCGAACTGCTCCTGGCTCTGATAATACGCGGCCAGCCGCTCGTGGTCCTGCGGTCTTTTTGCATTGGCAATTTAGGTTTCCACTTCCTTCTTGTTTAGGTTTGATTGCGAAGCGCGAGCCGAAGGGCTCCCGTACGCCATCAAGATCAATCCCAGCAGTACCAGCGTCAATCGATCCCATTTCGTATTTTTCATCGTAATCCTCCTCACTCGTCGTGGCGAGTCTAGTTGGCGGGTCCTCTGCGAGCGGCAAAGGACCTGTGTCATGAGATCAAAAAAACAGTTTCAAGAATGCTTGTTTGCCGGAGCGAATCTGACGGAAGGAATTAAACGCAGAAAAGCGAGGTTTGGGCGAGAGGGCTTAGCGGAGGAGCCCACCTCTCATTGAGAGGAAGAATTGGCGTGTGTCCGGATTTAGATTCGTGTGGCGGCTCCCAAAATGCCGCCGGCAAAGCCGCTGCCGATGCATATTCCGGCGCCTGCACGGATTCTGTTTGAGCAAGCCAGTTCTGGTCCGGAGCCGGCATGACATGGGAGCAATCCGGTGCCGCCACCGTCGGGATGACTGCTGTGCAGTCCCATCCGACATGACACATGCAGTGCGAGCCCATCGCGCACTGCCATCCCGCATTCGCCCCGGCGGGCACAAGAAGAGCCAGGGCAAGCGAAAGGCTGTAAGCAACTGTTCCCCTTAACATCAGCACTCCGCTCTTCCGAAAGTGCAACCTCACGTATCCGACTACTTTCATCACAGGCGCAATGTAACGCATCCGCCTGCCAGATGCAGTGACATCCGTCACCGACCGTATTGGACGACTCGCACTGCTGCACGGAGGCAATCCTGGTGGCGGATGAACTTCCGGTCGGAGGGTTGGAAAGCCAAGAGGATTGTTTCTGAGTGCGCGATCCAGACACAATCCTCAAGAGGAGGCGGACCACGCCTTAGTTGGGACGACACGCGACTTGACAAGGCCCCGAGGAAGTAGCTGAAAACCCGCTCCGAAGATGGTGTAAGAACCTCATACCACTCAACTCAATGATTGAATCCTGTCGGACTCTCGCGACGACAAGAATCCCCAACCATGTGGATGTCGGTCATTCGCTCGAGGATCTCATACGCTAAAACGGACGCACTGCTCAGGTGGGAGTCTCGATTGCCTTTCCAGTCTGACGCTCAGCACGTTCAACCTACGACTGGCGACCCCGAAGTTCATCGCTTCAGCCTGGTTTTCTTCAGGAATTCCCTGGCAACCTGCAGAGGTTCCAAAGCCGGAAGAGTCTACTTCACATACTCTGCGGACTCTTCGGCTGCCCCACTAAATTTCCCCTTGTGTGGCGTCTCTGTCCCTTCAATTCGCTGTATTTAGAATCGGATATCTCACCCGAGTTTTCCATTAGAAGACGAGCTTGAGTGCGAACTGCATCACGCGGGGGTCGCCCGCGAGGCTCGTAATGCGACCCACCGTACCCGGACTCGAAACATCCGAAGCCGGAGTGCTGAACTGCGGCGTATTGAATAAGTTGAAGACTTCCCAACGGAATTCGAGCTGGCGCTGTTCACCGCCCAACTTGAATGGGAATGAACGGTCGAGGCTGAAGTCCAGGTTAGTGAAGGGCGGTCCGATCAGGATGTCGCGGCCGGAATTCCCAAGCGCCGCAGGACTTGGCGCCGCAAAGCAGGCCGGATTGAACCATTCGTTAACGCTCCGTTGGCCGCTGGGAAGGCTTCCATTGCAGAGACGGTTGGGGCGTGTGTCAGCCAGAGGCCCGACAAAGCTACTGAGCGCTGAGGCCGTCACGGTAAAGGGAAAACCAGAATTCCGCGTGAAAATTCCGTTCATGCGCCAATTGCCCAGAATCGCTGCCGGGATGCCTGTTGTTGCCCACTCCTGCCCGTGCCCGAGCGGAAAGTCATAAGCGTACGCAAAGACGAACCGGTTCCGGAAATCAAAGTTACTCAGCCCCCGATCGTAAGCAAAGACATTATAGGAGTCTTCCGGGAAGGAAGATCCAAATCCCGAGAGATTGTCCCGGGCATCATCAATCGACTTGGAGTAAGTGTACGCGACGTGGAACATGATTCCATGGCTGAATCGCTTTTCGACAGTAGTTTCCAGTCCGTTGTAAATGGAATTAGCACCGTTTTCCCGGTACTCGACGATGCCGAGGTTCGGATAAGAGAGGTTGAATGTTCCGGGGGGATTCGGCTGGTTCAGGTTGAGCAAGTATGAAAGATGGGTACCCTTCGTACCCACGTAATCCACGGTGGTGACAATGTCGAAAAGGAACCTTCGCTGAAAACCGGCGCTCCACTGGTCAATCGTCGGCATTTGCGAATTGGGATCGACGGCCCGCAACCGAACACTTGCCAGGTCAATGTTGGAAACATCACGATAGGAAGCGGGAAAGCCTTGGCTCAGGAGGAAGAGGGGTGTAGTGGTGTCAGTTGGCGGCACAGTGGGCAAAACATTCAGAAGCCACGGCGGGTTCAGCGACATCTGGTCCTCGCTCCCGATCCGCTCAAATTGCTGGTAGAAACGCCCGTAGCCAGCACGCAGCACGGTGTTGTGCGTCACTTGATAGGCCAGTCCAATCCGAGGAGCAAAGTTATCCCTGTCCGGATGGACGAGTTGCTGCGAGAAGTCGGACCCTGCCTTCGCGTACACGAGATGGCTCGTAGCTAGGTCGAGGTTGGTCATCTGGTTGGAGGCATCGTAGGGCCACGTTGCGTAATCGTAGCGAAGACCGAGGTCGAGTGTTAGGTGCGACCTTACCTTCCAAATATCCTCGGCAAAGTAGGACTGCATCCATATCCGCATGTCCACTTGGTGGAAAACCGACTCTTGGGCTCCATAGGTATATCCAAGCAGAAAATCCGCCAGTGAATTGCCGGTAAACTGGCCGTCGAAGTACAGGTGCCCGCGCAGGGCGGGTTCGTCCAGGTAAATGTTGCGCATCGGAAGGTGGTAATCGACCCCGAACTTGAATTCATGGGCCCCACGGGTATAGTTCAACGTGTCCGCCTCTTCGAACTGGTTCGTGAACTGCCACTTGGGGAGATAGTCCGGGGACCCGAGGTAGGGCATGTTGACCCCGCCCACGTTGGCGAAGTCCATACCAGGGATGCCTCCGGCATAAAGCGGGCTATCGGGAATGCCGAGGATACCGATCGACGATAACGTATTCTGTCCAAAAGGAGTCTGCACTCCATGAGACCAATTCCGGCCCCAACCCAAACGAAATGAGTTGACCATCCTCGGGGAAATCATCGCCGTCCAGCCGAGCGCCGCACCCTGGGAGTTCTGGGTCAAGCGGCCCCAAGCCGATGTTCCTGTGCCGTCAATAATGCTGTTGCCGAAAGGGCCGGGTACAAAGCGCGTCCAGGGAATATCGGAGTAGCGCACGAACACACTGTTGCGTGGAGTAATTTGCCAATCGACCCGGGCGATATAATTGTCCGCGTTGTTTGTAAGCTTGGGGTTGATGAGGTAATTCTCGCGATTCTGTGGGCCCGGCGGAGGCGTTACGTTCGGAAGCGGCACCATGCTCAAGATTTTCGCCGCCACAGGATCAATGCGGTCGGGCGGAATGATGTTGCCTGGAAACGGCAGCCCCGTCGTCGGGTCGAAGATCGGGCCGTAGGTGACGCCATTCGCCGCACCCGCCGCCGGCGAAAAGTCTCCTGCTCGCTCGTTCGGAAGCGGCACGTTAGAAAGTCGCGTCACCCCTTGAACAATTCGTGTTCCTTCGTAATTGAAAAAGAAGAAAGCATGGTTCTTAACAATAGGCCCGCCGATATTGCCGCCGAACTGATTCTGTGTGAGGCCGGGCTGCTTCGCGCCCGCTCGATTCGTGAAAAAGGTCGTCGCATCGG
>JAKAWN010000465.1 GCA_021827245.1 Acidobacteriota bacterium
GATCTTTGACAACTTCAGAATGCTCAAATACGATTGAGTTTTTGCTTTGCCGTTGATGCAACCTCGGCAGTTATCATGCTGACCAGGGTGGGGAGGGCATCTGCGAAATCTACGAAAGGCTAGTTGTGGTGGAAGCGCATGAACAATAAGTTCTACACACTTCTAATTACCCCTGGCGCCCATGGTAGAGTTCGAAAAATCCGACTCCCTTTCTATATTGTTCCTGTAATCCTGAGTCTGAGTCTGATCGGGATTGTGATGCTGGCAGGACTCGCAACCAGCTACGCGAGGATGCTGGTGAAGGTCTCGAACTACAACACCGTCCGAAGCGAGCGTGAGGCCTTAAGAAAACAGTTTCGTACCTTGGAAAGCAAGGTGAGCCGTGCCAACGTCAAGCTGAGTTCTCTTCAAACGCTCGCCGCCGAGGTAGCGGTGACTTATGGCTTCGGAAATGGTCGCCATCAGCAGATCGCGCCCGACCTGCTGAGCCTGGCCCGCCAATCCGGGGAAACCGCCGGGACAGACTACGGGACCTCGCTCTACGCCCTGAATGCAATGAAGACCGTGAGCCTCGATGGAGTGGTCGGCCAGATTGGTCCAGGCGCTTTTCCCGGCATGTTCGATGACCCGAAGGCAATCCCGTCCATCTGGCCCGTGCGAGGCCGAATAACGGCCGGATTTGGTGAGCGGATGGATCCTTTTAGCGGCGAGGAGGCCTTTCATCCCGGCATTGACATTGCCGATCCCTACGGTACGGACGTGGTAGCAACAGGCGACGGCCTGGTCATTGAGGCTGAGCCGGACGCAGGGTACGGGAGGAGCATTCTGATCGACCATGGGGATGGAATTACGACTCGCTACGCGCATCTCAGCAAAATCTTCGTGGTGGTCGGAGAGCAGGTCAAGCAAGGCGAGATCATCGGCGCCATCGGTATGAGCGGACGGACTACGGGTCCGCACCTTCATTACGAAGTTCGAATCCACGGCACACCAGTGAATCCCGCGCGGTTCCTTCACGGCCTCGGATAGCTCCGAGGCTGGCTCGCCAACAAGCAAACGTACTCACAAGGGCCCTATCGCAAACCCGGATTGTTCGCGCAAGGAATTTATCCGGCGCAGATTCAGCCTCAGCGCTCCCTTGTTTTCCTGAGGCAAGAAAACATCTGGAGTTCACCCCGGGAAATCTGTTTCTTCCGAAAAGTTGATTGACAGACAACCCGTAAAGCGCGCATGATAACAAAAAGGGAATTTTCGAATGGGCGCTGATTTGCGAGCCGAACCGCGCGCTAACTTGTGCCGTTTGTTAGTCCGCAGGAAACCCGGCCCAGCGGAGATCATTCAGTTTGTCATTGGCGGTATCGAAATCGGCCAGCAGATTGTCGTCCTGGCGGGGCCGGCTTGGCTAAAGGAGCTTGCGCGAATTCTGGGCGAAAATGGTCTCCGACCCGAAACCCTGATTCGAAACGGCCGGCTGGTTTTTCTGACCGCTCCCGACTGCCTCTCGCGTTTTGGCAAGGCAGAGAATCCGTGCAAGCGTCCCATGATCCGCAGGAACGGGTCGATTGTTCGTTGGATTTCGGACTGGTCCTGGGCCTACCGCAACGGGACTGACCCGGCAGCAATTCTCCGTTACCAGCGACGGATTCATAATTGCATCCATACCCTCGCGGAAATGTCGATATGCACGGTGCACTGCGAGAAGACGGAACGAAGTTCCATGCTCGCCATTCTGGCCCAGCACCGGCGAGCCGTACGCGCCATTGACCGTTCCGTTTGAGATTCATTCCCAAGGTAAACAAAAAAGGTTTTTCAGCATGCTCGGCGTGGAGACGCAGGCATGTCCAGATGGCTGGAGGGCCGTATCGCAGTTGTAACAGGCGCTGCCCGTGGCATCGGTCGCGCTACGGCTGAATTGTTTGCGCGGGAAGGCGCTCACGTCCTAGTGAACGATATTGACGAAAAGGAGCTTGAACAGACTGCGACTGCGATTCGCCGCACGGGCGGCAGGGTGCACGACTTTGCCGGCGATGTGGCTGCAACGGGCTTCGCGGAAGACCTACTCGAAATCTCATTTGAAGTATTCGGTATTCCTGACATTCTGGTGAACAACGCCGGGTTTACCTGGGACGGAACGCTCCACAAGATGACCGACGAGCAATGGCAAACCATGATGGATATCCATCTCACCGCTCCATTCAAGATTCTTCGTGTGCTGGGGGCGGCCATGCGTGAAGCGGCAAAGCAGGAGATCGAGGAGCGGGGCAGCGCGCGAGCCCGAAAGGTGGTGAACATCAGTTCGACCTCTGGGACCCGGGGTAACTTCGGGCAGGCCAATTATGCTGCGGCGAAAGCCGGGATAATCGGCTTGACGAAAACCCTGGCGCGCGAATGGGGACCCGTGAACATTCAGGTGAATGCGGCGGCCTTCGGGCTGATCGACACTCGCCTAACCGCCCCGAAGGAGGATGGTGAAGCCATCACCCGGCAGCAAGCTGAACTGAAGCTTGGCATTCCCGCCAGAATGCGGGAGGCCGCCATCCATTCTATCCCCTTGGGCCGCCCCGGAACCCCACAGGAGGCGGCGGGAGTCATTCTCTTTCTGGCCTCGCCGCTGTCGGATTACGTTTCCGGACAGGTCATTGAAGTGACAGGCGGGGGATAAGGAATCTCCAACGGCCTTCCGTTTTGTTGAATGGTTCGTGTTCCCAAAAGGCCCAAGGGAGCCTTCGTCCCCGATTCCGCTGGAACAGCGTTCCTTTCGCCCGCAGCTAGTGGTAGCGGCCCGTATAACTGGTAGGATTCTGCGGCACGGTTGTGCATGCCGAATCCGCGTAGCCACATTCCCAGCCTGAAAAATTGTCCAAGGTCAGAATACCCGAACCTGCATTAGGGGCCAGGGGCAACGCCAAAACGTAGTAATTTCCAGGAGGAACACCAACCAGGTTGTATGTGCCGTCAGGAGCTGTCAGGCCGTCGGTCACCGCTTCTCCTGTGGTCGCATTCACGGCAATGACGTGCGCGGCGAAGATTCCGGAACTCAGCGTGACGGTCCCCGAAATCACTCCGGTCGCCGTACTGAAATCGGCGGAAGGATACAGAAAAGAAATTCCAATCGCATCATCCATCCAGAGTTGAATCTGCTGGCCGGCTGATTCCGTATCGCCAAATGGGAACATAACGGAATGGCCGATCCCGCTGTGATCGAGCCCCAGCAGGTGGCCCTCCTCGTGCGTGGCCACGGATTGGAGGCTGAAAATCCCGGAGGCCGGAGTTAACGAGGTCGAAAAATCTATGCTGGGGTTGAATTCAATATCGGCGTCAGTCATACAAGCTGGCAAATTGCATGTCTTCACAACGCCACCGCTGCACTGGTACTGAAAAGAGCCGGTTGTCCCCACCGGCTGCGTGATCGTAGCAACCTGCGTGAACGCAATCGTACCCGTCGGAAAATCGCCGCTGGTAGTATCCGAAAATCCCAGGACGTTCTGGCAATCCTGATAATTGGGAGTTGTCAGAGTCGATGACCCTGAGTATGTCACAGTGAGGTCGGTCAACTTCTGCTGGGTATTTCCAATCGTAACCGCAGCGCCGCTCCAATTGGTAAAGCCCGCTGCGAGTGATTCCTCAATACAGGTTGCGAGTGAACCACTGCAATCCGCATTACTCACGTTGTTGCTGGGCGTCGAAGCATTCAGCAGCCAGGTTACGGGCATGACGGCCCAGCGAGGCGCCACGGGATCAGGCGCAGTCACAGTCCCCAGATTTTCCTGGAATGTGTTGTAGCCAAACACCAGCACAGCCCACAGCATCGTCGCCACGGCAACAATCCCTGCCCCCGCCCGGCTATTTCGAGTGGCCTCGTGCCTGCGTCTCATCGCCTTCACCTCGTTTGAATCACTATGGTCTGGCCCTTCAGGGTTTCGTCGGCCGAAGTCTCGCTAATGGCAGAGAGACGCGCCTCCCGTCCTCGAACTGAAACGGAAGTCCAGTAGATTCTCCATTTCGTTCCTTCGCGCTGGGCGTTACCCACAACCTGGCTGCCGGCGGGAATCACGGTCGCTTGGCTGGGAAACAGGTCGGATGTTGTCCGAGCCAGAACCACGGCTTGTCCGGCCCCCTGGAACTGGGTGGAGCTGATCACGACCGGTATCGCAGTCCCCGCTGGAATAACGATGGGCTGCGCAAGCACACCTGAGATCGTCAATCGGAACTCTCCGAGGGCTGGAGACTGGCTGAGCGGTTTGGAATTGATGCCCGTGCTAAGAGATCCCAGGGGAAGAATGACGCGGCGCTCGGCGCCGTTCCTTCCCCGGTAAATGCGGAAAGCTCCCTGCATCATGCCCACCATGCGGTAAGTGGCGGCGGTTCCCGCCACTGGCTCCAGAAAAAGGACGTACTCCGTCTGCGGCCTTAAGAATGCCGTCCCGGGCACCCGAACATGGACATTGCCAATGGTCCCTCCCGGCTGTTCGATCGTCAGAGTGGAAGGCGGTTGCCCTTTCAGGGGCATATCAAGCTGCACAGTCGTATACGTCATGATGCGGGTATGAGCCGGATTCAGGCGCGTGGCCTGGGCCACGACATGTCCCTGGACAATTGTGCTGGAAGCCTGGGCAAGCTGGCTCAGGCTCATTCGCACGAGGGTGGTGGCGCAGGCCGTCGTCGCCAGCCAGAGTCCTACTGTCACGATCATGAGAACTGTGCGAATCTTCATGCGGAATCACTCATTGTGTTATCGACAGACCTCCGACAAAGGAGGAGAGTTCGTTTCCCGAATTTCTCACTACCAGGTTCCGTGGCCCAAGCGCGGCAGTGGATGGAACCACAACCGGGAAATACACTGCCGGGATGCCATCGTTCGTAGTCACAAAGTTTCCGCCCGCGCTGGTAGGTTGCGCGACAAAGATATCATTGCCACTGAAACTGTAAGTTGTGCCCGGAAGGATTCCGTACCCCACCACAATCAGGTAGATCGTCTGACCGCCACTCTGGCTTCGTGAAACCTCGACACCTGTACCGCTGTAGGTGCAGTTAAGGGTACCCGGATTCGCGGTGTCCGGCATGCACTGGCCCATGGCAATGACTGAAAGTCCGGAAAGAGTCACGCTGGCGGACGCAGACTTTGACGTATCCGCCTGGCTGGTTACCGTGACAGTAACAGAATTGGTGGAGTTGAGAGAAGGGACGGAAACGTTGGTGTCTGACACCCTACTTCCCGCGGTCACGGAAACCAATTGAGGAGCGTTTTCCGCGGGAACCGATGT
>JAKAWN010000466.1 GCA_021827245.1 Acidobacteriota bacterium
CCTGCGGCTCCCGAACCCGCCTGCGGCGATGATGTTCAAACCCAAAGCCGCCTCCGGCGATGATGCTGATTTACTGTCCCATCGGCGTCTGTTCAAATTTATACGTTTTTAAATGCGCGAGGACAGCAGTCCGCCCGCGGCCTGCCCTCCCCTCCGGGAGGCCTGCATATAAGGCAAAAGATCTCGGCCAGGTCTTGGCGGACGGGCCACTCGGAAGGTGGCGGTCCCGGCTCAAGTTGCCGTTAAACGGCCTACTCTTTCCCTGCCAGATCACATTCGGGATGCAGGCCGTAAGAATGGCACGCCGACTATACAGCCATCTGGCAACTGACGGCGGACAGGATACGCAAACTGCCGAGATAATTTCGGAGTCGGCATCCGCCCAGTGCCATCCAGAGCCCCTTCCGAGCTTAGATCGTCATCTCCCCTCTGGTGATGCACCGCATAGGTCATTTCTAGACTGCTCGATTTCGGGCATGAGGCCCCCAGGATTGTGAATGCAATTTTCCCCATGTCCGAGACCTCAATTCCGGCGAACAAGGTGGAAGCGCTGTAATGTCTCACTGAAGATGAGCATGATAATGGATTGAAATGGTCGAAGAGTTTTTCTTGACTTGTTGTCTGAGACGCGTTATATTGTGAATATCTAATCACAAAGAAGAAGTAATGGCTCTGGAAAAACTTGATACCAGAATCCGAAAGGAACAGATCATCGAGGCCGCGCTGGGACTGATTGCTGCACACGGCGTCCGTCGGCTGAGCATGGCTGCGATCGCACGCCGCGTCGGCCTGGTTCCCTCCGCTCTCTACCGGCATTTTGGGAGCAAGCAGGAGATCCTGGAGGCAGCGGTCCAGTTGGTCGGGCAGCGCGCAGGCGAGAATCTGAAGGCGGTTCGCAAACTTACTCCGACCTCCCTGGGCCGCATGGAACTGCTTTTCGGCCGGATTATCAAGATGATACGGGATCTTCATGCGATGCCGCGCATTATATTTTCCGAGGGAATGTCCACCGGCCACCCAGAAGCGAAACGCCAGGCTTATGAACTGCTGAAGGGCGTCCTGAAAGGGATTGAGGAGATCGTTCTCGAAGGGCAGGAGCACGGCGAGATCCGCACGGATATCGATGCCAAGTCGCTTTCGGTGATGTTCTGGGGAATGATTCCCGCAGCGGTTATCCTGTGGCATATGAGCGACGGCCAGTTCGACGTAACACGACACGCAAAGAAATCCTGGGAATTGTTTCGGGAAGGGATCCGGGCTGGCTGATTTCTTGGCACAGAATGTGAATAATAATTCACTTCGGAGCAGAAATGACGGTTGAGAGTTTAAGAAAAAAGATTGCCAGGCTCCGGCTTTACAGAAATCGGCTGGTTCTCTTGGCAATTGCTGCACTTGTGGCCGTGGCAGCCTTCGCCTGGTTCGGGTTGTGGTCGTGGAATGCTGGCAAACCGATTCGCGTCTCGGGCAATATCGAAGTAACCGATGCAGAGCTAAGTTTCCAGATTCCCGGCCGCGTGGAAGCACGGCTGGTAGACGAAGGGCAGACGGTGACTGAGGGCCAGACCGTGGCGCTGCTCGACAACAGAGAACTCTCACAGGAAGTGAACCGCAACAAGGCGGAGGTCGAGGCCGCGCGGGCCGCTCTCGCCGAGCTTGAGGCTGGGTCACGCCCGGAAGAGATCGCAGAGGCACGCGCCGCGGCGAGCAAGGCCAAATCGCGCCTGGAGGAACTGGAAGCCGGGTCGCGCCCGCAGGAGATCGCGGCGGGCGAGGCAGCGTATCAAAGCGCGCGCGCAGAGGCCAAACGCCTGGCAGACGACTTCGACCGTTACAGCGGACTCTACAGGAAACAGTTGGTTTCCACACAGCAATATGAGGCCGCCCGAACAGCATCTGAAATGGCCGACGCGCGCGCGCGCCAGGCAAAAGAGCAAATGGACCTTTTGAAGGAAGGTCCCCGCAAGGAAGAGATCGCTCAGACTCACGACGCGTACGCGCAGGCGGAGCAGCGTTACACGCTGGTTAAAATCGGACCACGCCGGGAAGACATCGAGCAGGCGCGGGCGCGTCTGGATCAAGCGCGAGAATCGCTGGCACTCTCGGAAACGCGGCTCGGGTATACCACGCTGGTTTCCCCGATGTCGGGCATGGTGCTTTCAAAAAGCATCGAGCCCGGTGAGTACGTCTCCGCTGGCACGCCGATTGTGACCGTGGCCGATCTTGTAAACGCCTGGCTTCGTGCCTATGTGAACGAGACGGATCTGGGCCGTGTGAAGCTCGGGCAGCCAGTGTGTGTGATCACCGACACCTACCCCGGCAAGGCATACGAAGGTCGCATCTCATTCATCTCATCGCAGGCCGAGTTCACCCCCAAAAGTGTGCAGACGGAGAAAGTGCGGGTGAAATTGGTTTACCGCATCAAGGTGGACATCAAAAACCCCAACATGGAGCTGAAGCCCGGAATGCCGGCAGACGCGGAAATCCCGACGGGAGGCAAATAATGGAAGCCATCCGGACAGAATCCTTGACCAAAAGTTTCGGCGGGCTGACGGCCGTGGATGGCGTGACGCTCACCGTGGAAGAAGGAGAAATCTTCGGGCTCGTAGGCCCTGACGGCGCGGGCAAAACCACAACCATGCGGCTGCTGAGCGCCATTATGGACCCGACTTCAGGCGACGCATGGGTGGCCGGCCATCATACGGTGCGAGAGGCCGAGGCGGTGAGCAATGATATCGGGTACATGAGCCAACGGTTCGGCCTCTACCCGGACCTGACGGTTGCGGAGAACATCGATTTCTACGCCGACATCTACGGCGTGCCGCGCCGGAAACGCCAGGAAAAGATCGAACAGCTTCTGGCCTTCAGCAACCTGACGACTTTCAAAAAGCGCCTGGCGGGAAATCTTTCCGGCGGAATGAAGCAGAAGCTGGGCCTGGCGTGCGCGCTGATCCACACGCCGAGGGTGCTGTTTCTTGACGAGCCCACCAACGGCGTCGATCCATCATCCCGTCGAGATTTCTGGCGGATCCTTTATCAGCTTCTGCACGAGCACGTCACCATTTTTGCTTCCACCACTTATCTCGATGAGGCCGAGCGCGCCAATCGCATTGCGCTGATGCATCACGGCAAACTTATCGCCGTGGGCACTCCGGGCGAGGTGAAGAAGATGATGCGCGGCGGCATCCTGGAGGTCCGTGCTTCAGAGCCGCGCCGGGCCACAGTGATTCTTCGCGAACAACTGGGCGCGGGGTCGGTCGGCCTTTTCGGCGACCGCGTCCATGTGGCCATCGCGGAACCGGAAGCCTTCCGGCCGCAGATTGAGCAGTTGATGGCCTGTGCAGGGGTCGAGATCACAAGCCTTCGCCTGGTCGAACCCTCGCTTGAAGATGTTTTTGTTTCCGTACTCGCCCGAAAGGATGCAGAGCAGCAGCAATGAACCTGGCTAAAGCAGATAGGGTTGTCGTCGTGAAGAATCTCGAGCGGCGTTTCGGCTCTTTTCTGGCCGTAAATCGCATCAGCCTGGAAGTTTCGAAGGGGGAAATACTCGGATTTCTCGGACCGAACGGCGCGGGCAAGTCCACCACCATCCGAATTCTGTGCGGTATCCTGGCGCCAAGCGGGGGCAGCGGCACAGTTGCCGGGTTTGACATCTGGACGCAGTCCGAAGAGATCAAGAGCCACATCGGCTACATGAGCCAGAAATTTTCCCTCTATGAAGACCTGACAGTCGAAGAGAACATCGATTTTTATAGCGGCATCTACCGCATCCCACCGGAAAAGAAAAGGGAACGCAAGACATGGGTGATCGAAATGGCCGGGCTCACCGAGCACCGCCACACGCTCACTGGCAACCTCTCCAGCGGCTGGAAGCAGCGGCTGGCTCTGGGTTGCGCCACGATGCATGAGCCTGCCATCATTTTTCTTGATGAGCCGACATCTGGCGTCGATCCCAATAGCCGCCGCCGGTTCTGGGATCTGATCTACGACCTCGCCGGCCGCGGCGTCACCATCTTTGTCACCACCCACTACATGGACGAAGCGGAATATTGCGACCGCATTGCGCTGATTTATCGCGGCGAAGTGATCGCCGAGGGCCCGCCGGAGGTGCTGAAAACTCAATTCATGCAGGAGGATGTGCTGGAAATAGCCTGCGACCGGCCCCAGGACGCCATGGGGGAAATCCGAAACCTTGTCGGCGTCAAGGAGGTGGCGCTATTCGGCAAATATCTCCACGCGGTGGCCGAAGGCAGAGATGTAGCGGGGTTGGTGAAAGAGGCACTCGCCCGGAGCGGATTCGTTGTTGAAAAGATCGAGAAAATAGTTCCTTCGATGGAAGACGTTTTCGTCTCGCTCATCGAAGCGCACGATCATTCGGACCGCCCCGTACAGGAGGTGCAGGGATGAATTATCGCCGCGCCTGGGCCATTGCGCGAAAAGAATTCCTACACGTGCTTCGCGACCCGCGGAGCCTGGGCATGGCAATCGCCATGCCAATGTTCCTTTTGCTGCTTTACGGATCTGCGCTGACCCTCGATGTGGACAACGTTCCCTTGGTGGTCTGGGACCAGAGCCAGACGCCCGCGAGTCGCCGGTTCATCAGCCGTTTCGGAGGATCGCGCTATTTTTCGATCAAAGGTTACGGCTGGAACTAGCCGGAGCTTGAGCGCGAGATCGATTCCGGCGACGCGATGGCGGCCCTGGTAGTGCCAAGAGATTTTGCGGACCGGATTCAGTCAGGCAGGCTGGCTTCGCTTCAATTGATCGTGGACGGAAGCGATTCCAACACGGCGACGCTCACCGTGGCTTACGCCGACTCTGTGACCCGCGCCTACTCGCAGGATCTGAGACTGCAGGAAATGCGCCGCCTCGGCGGCACGGCGCTCAATGCGCCCGTCGATTTCCGCCCGCGCGTCTGGTTCAATCCGGAACTCGAATCCCGCTACTACATTATTCCCGGCCAGATTGCAGTGATCATGATGGTGATCGCGGCATTGCTGACGTCGCTGACCGTGGCGCGAGAATGGGAGCGCGGCACGATGGAGCAACTGATTTCCACACCCGTGACGGGCCGAGAACTGATCCTGGGAAAACTGCTTCCTTACTTTTCGATTGGCGTGGTTGATATGGTACTTGCCGTGCTAGAGCGGTTCCATTTATAATGTAGCGTAATGGGCGCTAAAAAAGAAGCCTTTGCAATCGGCCGTGGAAATCGCGTCGAAAGCGGTCTTGGCCGCCCGCAACAGTTCGTCCGGGGTGC
>JAKAWN010000467.1 GCA_021827245.1 Acidobacteriota bacterium
TCGTATCTCGAGGGCCGCTTCTCCTTGGGCAAAATCCATTCCGCAATCTGGCGAAGCGCCAGATAGACCCGCTGGCAATGTTCGCAGCCGGGCTCGGGGTGCTCGACCCAAGGCTCGTGCGTCCCCGAAAGCTCAAGCTCATAGCCGATCTGGCGCTTTTCGCCCTTGATATAAATCAATTCCGGCCAGACCTTCCAGCAGACTCGGAACCTTTCGACCAGATTCTTCAGTTCTTCCTCGCTCGTTCCCATGGAACCCCCTTCCGTCTGAAGCCGAGATTTCCGGCCCGGCAGGTCCCTGAAAATCACGCTCGCTGCAAGAAAGGCTCAGGAGCATTACTACTCCGACTGAACCTCGCGCCAATCTCCATGGATAATCGCATGGCGAATGCTTTGTGGGCTCTTGCCTGCGTTTGTCATCTGATTCGCAAGGAGAACCTCCTTGATACAGATCTGTCAACCCGCGGCGTGGTCCGATGCGTAACAGTCAAGAAGACTGCGGTGGCCGAAGCGGTCACAGTGGCAATAACAGGGTTGCTGTGCGAGGATTCCAGCAATGTTAGCGGCAATCTGGTAGGCGCTCGCAACCGGGGCGTAACCACGAAAACGAGATGGCTGGACGAGCCGGGGGAAAGGCTTAGCCGCTTCCGCGCTCTTGTAAAAAGGCGGTGTCGTTCCTCCTTCAGTCGCAGGCGACACCGATCGCTGGTCCTTGTTCGCGAACCATGACAGCACCGCGAAGAAACCTAGCCCGAGCAGGAGCGCCGCTACGGTCCGCCACACGCGCGGGCGCTGTTGGGCACTCTTTCGCTTCGCCATAAACAACCTCCTAAGCCTCCATAAAGTTATTCGTCCCGCCCATCGAGCTCCCCTCCTCCTAAGGTTCCCTAGAACTGCATCTTCATCTCCGACAGGCGTATGGAAACTTCCCGCGTCTGGCCTTGGCGATAAACGCTAAGCCGTACTGATTGCCCAGGACGGGAGTCCAGAAGGGCATGGGCGATCTCGGAGCCTGCCGTGACGTCCTGACCGTTGACGGCCGTGATGATGTCGCCGCCCAGGACGTAGGATTTCGCACCGACCATGACAATGCGCCCTCCTGCCTTGAGGCTTGCCTCCGCCGCCGGACTGCCAGGAAGGATTTCTTCGACCAGGAAGCCGTGTTCCAGAGAAAGGCCGAACAGGGAGGCTATCGCCGGCGTGACCTCCGTCCCGCTGAAACCGAGTTGCGGCAGATAAGGATGCCCCATTTTGATTAAATCAGGGATGATGCGGCGTGCGAAGTTAATCGGAACTGCAAAGCCGACGCCTTGCGCGTGGGGCATCTTGGCGTTGTTAATCCCCACTACTTCGCCGGCGGAATCGAGAAGGGGCCCTCCGCTGTTGCCCGGGTTGATCGCCGCATCGGTTTGGATGAGGGCGTCCTGCAGATCCACCGCTGTTCCATCAAGGCTCCGGTGGAGTGCCCCGACGACACCCACAGTAAGCGTGCTATCGAAACCCATCGGGTCACCGATGGCGATGACCTTCTGGCCGACTTCGAGCCGGCTTGAGTCGCCGAGCTTCAATGGGGAAAGCTCATTTTGAGGCGCCTTGACTTGGAGCAAGGCGATGTCCAGTTGGGGTGAAGTGCCTATCACCTGTGCGGTCAGCCGGCGGCCGCTGCTCAGCCTAACGTGGATTACCCCGGCGCCGGCAATCACGTGCTGCGCGGTCAGGATGCGCCCCGCGTGGTCGATGGCAAATCCGGTTCCGATCATCACACCCGGTGTGTTGTTGGCCCCCAGATCCAGAAGGCCTCGGACCTCAATGTGCACGACGCCTCGGCTGGCCTCTTGAAAAATCTGGACGGTGTTGGCCTCGTCTTCGGTCAAGCCCGGAGTTTGGGCCGCCAGTGGCAGGATGCCAACGCCCAAGACACCCAGAAGAAACACTGTGATCAGCGTAACTGAAGGCCGCCTCGCTGATCTGAGGTTCGCTGTTCCAGGATTCACGGCACGCTTCGCGATACCCTCGGTCAAACTCCTCTCGACTGGGCGCATAGGTGTTGATATCGTCTGCCAGCGCGAATTGAGGGAATTAAACCCTGACGTCCGGGCTCTACCGTTACGCATGTTCCGCCTCCGGTTTCATGGTTTCTTTTCGGCGGCTTCCTTGGCCATCTGCTCGTGAAGTTTGGCAAGGGCCTCTGCATCCTTGGCTTGCTTAGAATAGAGGGCAGCCCAGTCACTGCAATGGTGGGCCGCAAGATTCGGAGCGCCGGGGTGTTTTGAGGCATTCAGTTGGGGATAGGCCGCCGCCATTTCCTGGTGCTCTTTGGCCTCCTGAAGCAAATGCTGAGCCTGCTGGCGATAATACGCGGCCAACTCCTCGTGTTCCGCGGGAGTCTCGGCATGGCCAATGAGCCATAGCAATTGTTTCTGTGACAGTTTGATTTTCTTGGTCTTTGCGGCTTGCGAACCTGCGGCGCCCAGTAGTGGAAGAACAAGCACCAGCATCGCGAGAAACGGAGTCAGCTTGCTGACGGTAGTCGTTTTCATTGATTTTGTCTCCTTCTTTGGGGATTGAATGGCATAATCAGTTTAATCAGCCCCCTGAAGTGAAAACCAATCGATAAATCTAATCGCGTGCATAACACATAGGAAACGCCCTCCCCCGACATCTGGGATCCACTGAACCTGGCACCGTCGAATCTGCACGTGTCATAAATCGTCAAGGCCGTCTGTCTTACAGGGGTGAGAGTCATTCTCTTCCTATCCTCTACGCCGATTGCAAAAGCTCGCTCAGTCGAATCCCAAAACGGCAATTAACCTTCGCAGGCGATGGGCGAACGCGCGACCACAGCTACAACCGATGCCATCATGGGACACTCGGAGCGACGGGTGATGTCGAAGCAAATATGACATTCCCGGAATTTACAATCCCTGCCATCGAGATTTCCTCCCGCTGCGTCTTCCGCGGCGACAGCGGATTAGACACATCGTCGGGCGCGCCGCCGCCGTTTTCACTGACGAGAGCAAGCACAGCCCTCACGTATCTGCGAGTCTCACCAGGCAGGCCCGATTGAACTTCCGGTAACCAAAAGTCATCTTGGTCTGCCCGCGCCGTCGCGCGCTTCACGCGATTTTCCCCCGCATTGTAGGCAGCAAGCACCAGCGGCCAGTTGTGAAACTCGTTATAAAGCGATCTCAAATAGCTTGCCGCAGCGACGGTTGACTTGGACGGATCGAAGCGGTCATCGCGTTCCGGGCTTATCACCAAGCCGAACCGCCGGGCGGTAGCCGGCATGAGCTGCCACAGCCCTGCCGCACCTTTGGGTGACATTGCCAGGGGGTTAAACCCGCTTTCAACAGCCGGAATGTCGATCAGGCTTGCTGGCAGCCCCTGTGCGCGCAGGATGGCAGGGACCGCTCGGGGCAACCGCGCAACCTCGCGCTGGGTTGGCCCAGGGAACGAATCCACCGCGGATGTGTCATCGTTCCTGCTGTCTTCGGCGCCGGTGGAAGCGATTTTGTGCGGGTGACCCGAAGAGGTTAGCTCAGCAATTTCCTGGTCGAGCTGGCGGCTGAAACTTTCGCGCCACGTCCCGAATGACACGGCCCCAGAGGGCGTTTGGGCGCGCGCTGCGGACTGAACAAGCACGAGCAGAAGCCCGCAACCGGCCAGTATGGCCTTCCATTTCCATCGAGCTGGGAGAAGCTGAACGGTCATGATGAAGTCACCGTGTGGCCGGCCGGAATTAGATCCATAACCGGCGAGATATAATGGTTCACCCTGAAGCACGCTAAGGAGCCCCGATGAGCGAGGACACCATGCTGTACTGTCCGTGGTTGTAAAAGAGCAACCCGCGAACGACAACAGTGCTGCCATTTGTAACTGAGCTCAAACCCTTCAGTTGAGTACGGCTCTGCTGATAAACCGTAATCGTGGTCGTCTTGGTGATTGTCGCGAAGGCGGAATCGGACGGGACAGTCAGCGTGAATGTCGTCGTGCTGGCGTTCGCCGCATAGTTCGCGACGGTTCCCATCATGCCTTGCTGTTCGAGCGTGACTTCGTTCGCCGCAAATGAGCCGTCGTTCATCATTCCGCCGCCCATCATGCCGCTGCCAGACGTCATGCTCCCAGTCGTGTTGGCCTCAACATTCTGTCCGAGTGCAATGGAGTTTCCGTCAAAAGTGAAATTTGTGCCGGTCATATCGACGCCATCGGTATTGATCCTGTAGGCAGTATTTGAGCCGACACCGACACTCATGCCGCCTCCCAGTTGGCTTGCGGACATCATTGATCCTTGCCCATCCATCATCACGAATTGGAACTGGGTGAGGGGTGAACCGGCCAGGCTGTAGATGATGCCTGAGGCATCCATGCCACCCGTTGCGCCCTCCATCATGTCTTCCACATTCGTGGCCAGCAGCGAGGCATCGCTTTGAGTCACGGCGTCAACGTTCACCATCTGGCCGCTGCTCATCATGCCCATGCCGGTCATGTTCTCGAACTGCGTGTTCGAATTCGTCGTGAGAGTCAATTGGCCGTTCTGCATGGTGTCCATGGTGAATGAACTGCCACTTACACTGGACACCACGCCCATGATGCCGTTCATCGCGCCCGTAAAGGGGGTCTGCTGCGACTCATCGGGTATGGAAGCCAAGGTCGCCGCGAACGAGGGCGCCACAACCATCGAGCTTCCTGACATGGAGACGGATGATCCCAGATTGAGATCAAGGTTCATCGCCATCGGAGAAGTTCCCACCGTTACGGGCGAGTTGAAAGCCATCGTCACGGTCGGAGGGTTGGCCGTCACAGTCGTCGAAATTGGCTGGCCTGTTGCGGAATCCATGTAGGTAATCTGAGCATTCGAGCAGCTCACCGTCACCGAGTTGTAGTCACCCGACGGGACGTTCATCATGGTGAGTGGCTCGATTGTTCCCTTCATGTGGCTGAATTCAACCGTAGCGGGCGACGATAACAGGCTGACCGAGTTGCCCGAAGTTGGGTTCAGCTTGACGGAGTTGATCGTCATTGTGAACGACACGACCCAGTCCGAAGGCGAGTCGCCAATACCGACGTGGACTGAAGCCGTCTGGGCCTGCGGGGAGGGCGGCGCCGGAGATTGATTGCTGCCGCCACAACTCGCCGCCAAAATCAGCAGAGTGAACGCGACGCCTAGGATCGCCCACCGCAAGGCTGAAGTGTTCCAAGTATTTGTTTCGCCGAACATAAAATCTCCCCTTCTTGAGGTCTTGGATGGATTC
>JAKAWN010000468.1 GCA_021827245.1 Acidobacteriota bacterium
TTTGAGTTGCCGCTGGTGAGCAACAGTGAAGGAGGCGCGTGGCTCCGATGGATTGATACGGCCCTCGAGCCTCCCCGCGACATTGTTGAATGGCAAAAAGCGCCGCCGGTACCGGGGCGAACCTATCGTGCCGGGCCCAGGTCTGTTGTGATTTTGCTGGTTGGGGAGGGACGCGGGAGTGACTCTTAATTATCGCCCGCCAGAAACGAGCGTCCGCCAGGAGCCAATGGGGTGTGACTGTAAGTTTTGCCAGCTGATCTCGTCACCGCGGTTGGCTACACTGCAGTTGGAGGGAGTGTACTAACTGGACTGGGTAGCGTTGCTTATGTGCACAGGGATACCGAGCCTTCACAGTGATTGTCAATGCTGCACCCCACTTATATAGGCTGCTGGAGGCCTCGTGGCGAAGAAAGAAGAGAAGAATGATCACGCCAATGGCAAGTTGACCCGCAAGCAATACGAGAAGGAGTTGGGCAAGCTCCAGATAGAACTCTGCAGAGTGCAAGACTGGGTGAAAGAAAAAGGCCTGCGTGTAATTGTCGTCTTCGAGGGACGCGATGCCGCCGGCAAAGGCGGAACCATCAAGGCCATCACCGAACGGGTCAGCCCCCGTGTCTTCAGGGTTGCGGCGCTACCCGCCCCATCCGATCGCGAGAAAACCCAGATGTACCTGCAGCGATACATACCGCACTTCCCCGCTGCAGGCGAGGTCGTGATATTCGACCGCAGTTGGTATAACCGTGCAGGGGTGGAACATGTCATGGGCTTCTGCACTAAGGAGCAGCACCAGCGTTTCCTTCAACTCTGCCCAGTGCTTGAGAAATTCATCGTGGATGGGGGCATCAAGCTGATCAAAATCTGGCTGGAAGTCGGCAAGAAGGAACAGCAGAGGCGTTTTGAAGCCCGCATTAATGATCCTGTGCGCCAATGGAAGCTCAGCCCGATGGATCTGGAATCATACGCCCGTTGGTACGATTACTCCCACGCGCGTGACATGATGTTGTCAGCGACCGACATGGACTTCGCTCCTTGGCACATTATACGGTCCGACAACAAGCGAAGGGCGCGTCTCAATTGTATATCGCATATCCTAAGCCAGATTCCCTATAAGAGGGTGGTACGACCAAAGGTAAAACTCCCCAAACAATCAAACAAGGGCAAGTACGATGATCGAGCAACTTTGAAAGGGAGACGATTCATCCCCGAGAGATATTGAATTGTTGCGTCACCACGAAGAGCCCCCGCCGAATTCGAACTGGAAAGCCACTGACGGTGGGTCCACCGTCCACCGCGATAACCGGATGATGTCTTCCCGTCCAACTGGATTATTGAGTGCCCAGAATACGAAGGAACGAATGCCAATCAGCCGAGATACGACCCATACGATCCTGTCGGTGCTCTTTATCTGCCTGCTCATAGCCCTAAGCTTCTGGATCCTGCGTCCCTTCCTTGTTTCCGTCGTCTGGGGAATCATCATAGTAATCGCCACATGGCCGATCCTCGTAATGCTCCAGAAACGGCTTGGCATCAAGCGTGGGTTGGCTGTTACCTTGATGACGGCGGCATTATTGTTCATCTTTCTGGCTCCCTTAATGTTTGCTATTGTGACCATCACACGGAACTCACAGAATATCAGCGCGCGCCTAAGGACCTTCAACGCGTTCTCAATGCCGGCGCCTCCAGAGTGGGTTAAACGAATTCCCGTTGCAGGAAAGAGAATAGATGAGCGTTGGACAGCCTTCGCCGCACTCACCCCGGAGCAGCGTTCCGCCAAAGTTGCCCCTTATGCCCAGAAGGCGCTGCGGTGGTTCGTTGCGGTGGCGGGAAGCACAGGCGTAACAATAATTAACTTTCTGCTGACGGTGATCTTTTCAACCGTTCTCTTCGCAAAGGGGGAGGACTTCCGGGAAGGGCTTCTCAGCTTCGCCCGGCGCCTTGCCGGACGGCGGGGCGAGGAGGCCACTTTCCTTGCGGCGAAGGCTATTCGTGGGGTCGTGCTTGGTGTTGTTTTGACCGCTTTAACTCAGGCAGTCGTGGGCAGCGTCGGGCTTTTGATTACAGGGGTGCCCGCTCCTGCCTTATTGACAGCAGTGATGTTCATTCTTTGCCTCGCACAACTCGGCCCTCTCCTTGTGCTAGTCCCAGCTATCGTCTGGCTCTATGCGTCGGGGCAGGCGGGCATGGGGACCCTCCTTATTATCTTTTCGATCATAGCCGCCATCATCGACAACTTTCTGCGCCCGTTCCTTATCAGAAGGGGAGCCGATTTACCGCTTCTGCTGATCATCGTTGGGGTTATCGGAGGGATCATCGCGTTCGGAGTCATAGGCCTGTTTATTGGACCGGTCATCCTCGCTGTGACTTATACGCTGGTCAAAGCGTGGGTGTCGGAGGATATGGATATTGAAGAAACGAGTTCACGCGCAAGCTAAGCAAGTGGCCTGACACCTCTGCCGCGAGTTTTCCAAGCCACCCTCGGGGCTTCCGGACAGTTGGCTGTGAACACAGATGGTACGATCTGCGTGAAAGCAGCAGCCAACGTCAAGCCGCTTGCGAGCGAAGTTCGCATTTCTTAGCGAAAGTTTCGGGTCAGCCGACATGGGTCCCTTCCAGCTATTCCAAATTGGTCTAGTGCTGATGGTAGTTCCCTAGCCTGTCTGTGGGTCCTGTCAGCACTGTGATGCCGGATGGTTATTCAAGGCCATACATCAGGTCCTGCGAAGCCTACGGAACGCGAAAGCGACCGGCGGGTCGTTTTGCGCGACGTCGTCGCTGCAGTTTTGGAATGCATTCAGCATCGGCAGATTGGCAAATCAATCAGCCCTTAGGGATTACTCACTCCAGGTGGTTAAGCTTGGGGCGAGGCTTACTCCACCGGCATTTGATTGGTTGCCGCGCATCACCCCAATTTGGTCGGGCTGGTATTTTTGACAGTGGTCCTTGAAGGAAGCGATACCTAGAATTATCAATCGAGTGGTGTTTCGGTTGTGAATGCGGAGACCCCGGCGCAACTGTCAGCGCACGACGGACTCGAGGCGGAATATTGCAGTATGGCGGTGCCAGATGTTCTATTCCGGGTGTTTTGAGCAACTACGTGCGAAAGCAGTTTCGGCCGCCGGTGGGGACTTTTGTTTCGTTCCACAGAAACACCTGCCTGACACAAAGACCCAATCTCTGAAAAAGGCTATGCAAAGCTCCTGGCCTTCCAGTTTGGTATCAGAAAAAAACATGGAGTGGCACGGTTTACCAGGAACCCGCGGCAAATCTCTTCCTTGTCTGCCGCTTGGTCGGAACGCCCATTTGGTGACTGATCGTAAAACGAATAAAGGCTGGGTCATACTGCGATGTTGCCATCAACCGAGGCGAGTTCGCTGAGTCCGGGAATACGTACCTCTGCGTATAAGCGTTTCCCTTCGAAAGGATTTCCGTATTACGCGGGCGCCTTGGTATTCCTGGCCACCGTACTTTCGGTGTCGTGCGGAAACAAGGAGCAGAGTGCGGCACCGCCTCCTCCCGATGTTGAGGTTGTGCAAGTGGTTCAGCGGGATGTACCCATTACCAAGGATTGGGTAGCCACACTCGATGGGCTTGTGAACGCCCAAGTTCGAGCTCAGGTCTCTGGCTACCTGCTCAAGCAGACTTACCGCAACGGGGCTTTCGTGAGTAAAGGCGCCTCGCTTTTTCAGATTGATCCACGGCCTTTTCAGGCGGTCCTAAACCAGGCTAGGGCAAACCTTGCGCAGGAGGAAGGGAACCTGCAGGCGGCGCAGGCAAAGCTCGGCAAGACAGAATTAGATGTAGCGAGGTACACTCCGCTCGCAAAAGAAAGCGCAATAAGCCAGCAGGAACTGGACGACGCGGTTCAGGCAAACCTTGGCGCCAAAGCTCAGGTCGAAACGGCCAAGGCGGCCATCGAGGCAGCGAAGGCTGCGGTCGAAACAGCCGAGTTGAACCTGGGCTTTACGACGATTACTTCCCCTGTCGATGGGGTGGCCGCCATCGCCACGGCCCAGGTTGGCGATCTCGTTGGCCCGGGGACTTCAACCCTGACCACCGTCTCTACCATCAACCCTATCCTCGCGGACTTCACAATCAGTGAACAAGAGTACCTCAATGCCGCGAGGTTTAGTGGTGGGAGCGAGGAAGCGATTCGGAGCCTATTGACGTTCGAGTTGACCCTGGCCGATGGGTCAACTTACCCATATAAAGGAAACCTACACGCTATTGACCGGCAAGTCGACGTGAGAACGGGGGCCGTCCTGATTCAAGCTCGGTTCCCCAATCCTGGCAATGTCCTCAGGCCCGGTGGTTTCGGCCGTGTGAGCACCGTCGCGGGCGTTCAGCGTGGCGCAGTGTTGGTGCCGCAGCGCGCGGTGACTGAATTACAGGGTGGCTACATGGTCGCAGTGGTTGGACAGGACAACAAAGTCAGCATCCGGCCGGTTAAGACGGGCTCGAGGGTCGGGGACATGTGGATTATCGCAGCAGGGCTCAAACCTGGAGAGCGGGTCGTCGCAGAGGGAACGCAGAAGGTGCGGGATGGATCGGTAGTGAATCCCAGACCCTTCCAGGGAAAACCGGGAGGCAGGAACTTGTAAAGGGAGCAATCTCGCGGCTCCATTGCGTTTCCCTCGCGAGGGAAAACACCTGCAGGGCCAGGAACGAGGGGAAGTGTTTGAACTTCTCTGCAGGCGCCAAAGCCAGACGTCATGTCCAAATTCTTCATAGAGCGCCCCATCGTAGCCATGGTGATTTCGATTCTCATGGTCATTGTTGGCGGCGTTGCTATTCTCAGCCTTCCGACCGCGCAGTTTCCAAATATTGCTGACCCTCAGATCCAGCTATATGCCACTTACCCTGGTGCCGATGCGATGACATTGGCCGAGTCTGTGGCCACACCTCTCGAACAGAAGATGAGCGGCGTGGACAACATGGAATACATGTATTCTCTGAACCAGAACAGCGGATTCGGAAACTTGATCGTAGATTTCAACGTGGCGACTGACCCCAACACCGACCTGATCCTCGCTCAGATGCGCCAGTCGCAGGCGGCCTCACAGCTTCCGTCCGAAGTAAACGCGCAGGGTGTCGTCGTACAGAAGTCGACGGCCGCCCCGCTGATGGTCATCGACCTCTATTCCCCGGAAGGCACGTACGACGCCCAGTTCCTGGCCAATTACGCTTATATCAATCTTGTTGACAACTTCAGCCGCTCTTACGGCATTGCCAGCGTCT
>JAKAWN010000032.1 GCA_021827245.1 Acidobacteriota bacterium
CGATCTATGGTCGGTCGGCATGCCGGTGATGATCTCGTCGCCCACCTGCCAGATTGGCCCGTTGTTGTCGGAAAGCAGCGTGGCTTTCATTGAAACTTCTTTTGTGGAGTTGTTTTCCGTAATCTGCCGAATCAGCGTCACTTGTTTTCCCACGTACTTCTGCAAAAGTTTCTGCGGGCTTAGCAGATCGTACCGGTAATCCTGCTCCAGAACCTCCAACTGCTTCGGAGCCGTCAGCGAGATCACTTGAACTGTGGCCGGCTCGATCTGAGGGGCCACGTCTGCAAAACGGAGATGCACGTGGCCGGTCGGCAGGCGGAGTCGCCGAACGTCCCTGACCACAGCGATATTTTTGTAGACAGTCAGGCTCAGAGCCTGCTGGTCTGCTTGCGTGGAGGTTGCTTCGGTTTGCGCCAAGGACAGGTTTGCCGCAGCCAGCAAGGCCGCGATGAGCGCCGCCAGAACTTGTATCCGCTGTTGTGAGATTGACATCTTTTGCCTCCCGAGAAGTGAAGTTTCGCTGCCGCGCATAAAGAACCTCCAGGCATGAAATGCCTTCTGGAAAGAAGAGTACACCGCGCAGGCACGTGAAGCGATATGATTTCGGATGAACGAAAATTGGCGCAATGGGGGATGAGCGCACTTACATCCGAGTTGCCGATTTCGCGGGGGTGCCATGAAAAATTGGCCGAAGATTCTGTTGACAGCCTGGTTTGCCGTTGCGCCGGGCTTGGCGGCTCAGTCGGGTGCTCCGCTCAAGCTGGTTCAGCGGATTTCGATGCCCGGTGTGTCAGGCCGGATCGATCATTTCAGCATTGACCTGAAAGGCCACCGCCTGTTTGTTTCGGCTCTCGGCAACAATACTGTGGAAGTGATAAACCTTGCGTCGGGCAAGGTCGTCCACACCATCAGGGGAATGATCGAGCCGCAAGGTGTCCTCTACGTGCCGGAGTCCAACAAGCTGTTCATAGACAATGGCGGAGACGGAACCTGCAGGGTCCTGGATGGCAGCACCTACAAACTGCTCTCCACTGTCCATTTCTCATCGGATGCCGACGACATTCGTTACGACCATGCGAGTCAACGAGTCTTTATCGGCTACGGGCGGGGCGGAATTGGCGTTCTCGATGCCATGACGGGCAAGGAGTTGGGAACAATCAAGCTGCGCGGCCACCCTGAGGCGTTTGAGGTGGAAAACGGCGGCGCAAGGATTTACGTCAATGTTCCAACGGCAGAGGAAATCGCTGTGGCTGACTGGAACCGGCGGTCAGTCATCGAGCGTTGGCCTATGCAAAGGTATCGCGACAACTTTCCCATGGGATTTGACCAGGCGCACCATCGGCTCTTTGTGGCTTGTCGAAGGCCCGCGGTGCTTCTGGTCCTGGACCCGCAATCGGGCAGGATTCTTGCTCAACTGCCGGTGACAGCCGATGCCGATGATCTCTATCATGACGCTTCGAACCATCGGATCTATCTCTCCGGCGGGCAGGGTGAAATCACCGTGGTCAGCCAGACGGACGCGGACCATTACCGCGTGCTGGCCAATATCCCGACTGCGCCCGGCGCCCGCACTTCGCTCTTCGTCCCTCAGTTGAAACGCTTCTACCTCGCCGTCCCGCGCTTGGGCGCGCATCCAGCAGAGATACGCGTTTACGCCGTTAATCCCTGAGCGGACTTTCGCGGTCCGAGCCCCGCAACTCATGCTCGGAGTTTCGCCCGCTCCAAAGGCCAGGCCCGGAGGGCCGAAAGAGTGTAGCCCCTGGCGCCAGCCAGGGGAAAGCATACCTGCAAAGGACGGCCCAGCCCCGGAGGGGCGAAAGAATGCTTCCTGGGTTCCGCGAATTCTTTCGCCCTTTCAGGGCTGATGCTGGGAATTATCGCCTGCTTTCCCATGGCTTGCGCCAGGGGCCAGATTCTTTGCCCCCTCCGGGGGGCTGCTCGCCGAATTTGCTTGACTTTCGTGGGCTAGCATGGTAGCCTTATGGAGCAGCTCGGAGGTGGCGCAAGGCTGCCGCAGGGTGATGACGGAATGACAATGGGATTACCTGGAATTGAATCCAAAATCCGGTTGGGTCACAGCCATCGAAACGGCCATTTGGGACCGCGCAACGAAGAAAAATGGGACAAAAAAATATCTGTTTTTGCAAAACGAACCGGAGAAGTTGTTGAAAACAAAGGATCGGGGTGCAAAAACGAACCGGAACGAACCTAAAAACGAAGCGGAGAAGTTGTTGAAAACATTAGAGTGCATAAAAAACGAACCGGAACGAACCGAAAAACGAACCGGGCCAAGTTGTTGAAAAAAAAGGTGAACCCAAAAACGGATCTATGATTGTACGCCCCCGATCTTCTTCCAAGCAGTGCACCACTCGGCCGTCAACAGAAACCTGGATTGAGGCATCACTCAAATTGGCGGGCGATGGCTCCCAAATCAACTTCTTCGAATCCACGGAAAACCCAATCGGCATGTTCAATGCTGTCCAGAGAACGGCTGTGAGCAAGTCCCAGGCATCTGAGTCCCGCCGCGCGTGCGGCGTCAATTCCACCCGGCGCATCTTCGATGGCCAGGCACTCGGAGGAAAGGAGCGGGTTGGCCTTGAACTCCGGAAGGTCGTTCAGCCCAGCGAGAGCTTTAAAGTAGACTTCGGGATCGGGTTTCGACCGTGTGCAGTCGTCAGCAGTGGCCAGAATCCGGAAATGGCCCCGAAGTTCCAACTTGGCGAGAAGATGCTCGATTTCGCTTCGGGCGCTGCCGCTGGCGATCGCCAGCGGATAGGCGCCGGCAGCCTGGCGAACAAAATCAACGGCGCCGGGCATGGCAGGCAGCCCGTTCGCAATAATCTTCCCGTAGGCTTTGGACTTCCAGTTGACCAGTTCTTCACAGCGCCGATGGTCAATGGCGCGTCCATGGCTGGAGTAAAGATGTTCCACGATGCTCCGGTCATCGAATGCCAGGTAGTCTCGATAGTATTCTTCCTCGGTGACTTCCCATCCTTCTTTGGCCGCCATCTCCTGAGTCAGCCGCATGATGATCGGCTCGGAATCGACAATGACGCCGTCGAAGTCGAAGATGAGCGAACGCAGCAAAATAGGTGCTCCAATGATAGAGTTGGGAGTCCGCCCCGGGTCAGCCCTCCCGAGCATTCTGCAGTACATCAGGGCGGGGTATGATACACTTTTATGGTGTGTGCCGCAAGGGCGCGTGCGGTTTGTATCCAAGTGATTCATCAGTTGGTAGCGCCGGGCTCTGGACCGGCAGAACCCCCGAAATGCCGACTGGCGGCTGGTGCTGCGGCAAGCTGAATCATGAACTGTTTGCAATCCTCCTAGGTTCAGACCCGCGTGTTAAGAAAATGAGCCGGCAGTGGTTCTCGCGCATCCAAAAATTGAGGTCGGCAAGCCCAAAAAGGAACTGATATTCGATGACCCATAATCTCAGCATTCCAGTTGCATTTGTGGCCGGCCTTGTATCCTTCCTGTCTCCGTGTGTGTTGCCGCTGATCCCCGGTTATATCTCCATGTTGTCCGGGCTGTCGATGGAACAACTGCGGGGCGAGGTCACCGAGGGAGTGACGCCCCTGATCCTTCGCAACTCAGTTGCCTTTGTCATTGGATTTTCAGCCGTGTTTATTACGCTGGGAGCCTCGGCGACCGCAGTCGGCACGTTCCTGCTTTCCCGCCGGGGAATTTTCGATATCGTCGCGGGCGTCATTATCATCATTTTTGGCCTGCACCTGACGGGCCTTGTGAAGATTCCATTCCTTTATCGGGAAGCCCGCATGAATACGATCGCGCCGAGGCGCGGGGTTGCGGGGTCCTTCATTCTCGGCTTTGCGTTTGCTTTTGGATGGACTCCCTGCATCGGGCCGATTCTCACCGGAATTCTTGCTCTTGCTGCTCTGAAAAACACAGTATTCCAGGGTATGTTTCTGCTGGCAATCTATTCGGCGGGACTTGCCATTCCCTTTCTGCTCACGGCCTTTGGGGTTGGGAAGTTCATCAAATTCTACGGTCGTTTCAGGAAGCACATGAAAGCGGTAGAAGTCGCCTCGGGCGTGTTGCTGATCTTTATCGGGATATTAATGGCTTTCAACAAATTTACTGTCCTCTCGGGCTATCTTTCTTTTCTCAATCGGTTTAACCTGTAAGTATATTGAAAACCGGGGCGGTCGGGGTATTTGTAAGGGCTGTGACATGCAGGGCCAGGTGGTGAAGGCTTCAGGAACAGTTGAGGGTTTAGGATAAGAGTTTGCATCCAATCCTTTTCAAAATAGGCTCTTTTCAATTGCCCACTTACGGCGTGCTTCTGGCCACTGCCCTGATCGCTGCGCTTTACACGGTGGTCAGCCTTGGCCGGCGCGAAGGCCTGGACACGGGGCGTTTGATCGATTTCAGCACCTGGCTGATCATCACCGCTTTGCTTGGGGCCAAGGTCCTCCTGGTCCTGACCCAATGGAGTTTCTACGGCGCGCACCCAGGGCGGATATTTTCCTTGGCGACGCTTGAGGCGGGCGGGGTGTTCTACGGCGGCTTCATTGCTGCAACCATTTTTGCCGTCTGGTATGTTCGGAGCTACAAGCTGCCATTCTGGAAAGTCTTTGACGTCTACGCTCCGGCTATCGCCCTTGGCCAAAGCATCGGAAGGGTAGGATGTTTTTCCGCGGGCTGTGACTTTGGAGTGCCGAGCCACTCGTTCTGGGCAATCACCTTCACCAGTAAATTCAGCCACGAGATGACGGGTGTACCCCTGGGAGTTCCGCTCTTTCCGTGGCAGATTGTCGCTTCAATCACAATGCTCAGCATATTCGGAATCCTGATCTGGCGATACAGGCACAAATCCCGCGACGGCGAGATTTTCCTTCTGTACCTGGTGCTTTACGCTGTGGCGCGGTTCTCGCTCGAATTCTTGCGCGGCGACCAGATACGTGGGTTTGTGTTGAATGGCCTGCTTTCTACTTCGCAATTCATTGCACTCCTTGTGCTGGCATTTGCCGGCGTTCTCGCCTACCAGTGGTACGGCCCCGGCCACAAGGAAACGAAAGTGGTTGCCGCAACGGCAACTGCCGCTGCGAGCGCCAAAGCAAATCTTCATTCCGAGTAGCGATGGGATGGCTATGAAAAATCCGCCTGGCCCAGGAAACCGGCAAGCCTGCACCATACGAGGAGTTTTGAAGGAAGGGAGACGCATGTGAAGAAGAGTAAAGTTCTTCTGGGAGTTATCCTGGGGATTGTGGTCGTGGTCGGCTTGTTTTTTGTGAACCGGTACTGGATTACCCCTGCCACCACCACCACTGCCAAATCCAGCGGCGAGTTTCCAAAAGCCCCCGACTTTTCGCTGGCTTCGCTGTCCGGCCAGAATATCAATTTGGCGGATTACAGGGGCAAAGTAGTGCTCCTCGACTTTTGGGCGACGTGGTGTGGGCCCTGCCGCATCGAGATCCCGGGATTCGTGCAACTTCAAAACAAGTACGGGAGCCAGGGATTTGCCATCATCGGCGTTTCTATGGACGACGGTCCTGCGCCCGTCCGGCAGTTTTACCGGGCTTTTCATATGAACTATCCCGTTGTTATGGGTACCGACAAGCTGGGCGAGCTTTACGGAGGGATTCTGGGATTGCCCACCAGCTTTCTTATCGGCCGCGACGGCAGAATCTATGCCAAGCACGTTGGTTTGACGGACGTCTCCGTCTTCGAATCCGAGATCAAAGAATTGCTTGCGGCCCCTCCCGACCGGGAAGTCACGGATTTTAAAACGGTGGGTTACACGGCCTCCCAGGATATTCAGACCAGCACTCCGGCTGAGGTCAACTCAGTGGTGCCTGGAATTGACGTCTCAAAGCTCACCCCCACCGAACTGAAGGAATTCGAGAATGTTCTTTCCCATGAGCAGTGCAAGTGCGGCTGCAATTTCACGGTGCTGAAATGCAGGCAAGTCGATCCTTCCTGCCAGATGAGTCTGGACGAGGCAAGAACAGCCTATGCCAACTTTCTGAAAACGCACCATGGGTAGTCCGCTTCGCCCGACACGCCAATCCTTGCGCGTTAAGTCAAGCCGGTCGTGGTTTTCGAGACTCGGGGAGTATAAGGTAAATTTCCAAATGCGTCTTCTTACAGCTTCAGCATTGTTCCTGCTTACTGCCGGCACCGCCTGCGCAGGTGGCCCTCCAGCGGTTGTTTCTGCGCGAACTGTCCTTGCAACCAATGCGGCCCACGCCGGCAGAACAGACAAACTCGCGGTCGTGGCTCAGATCCAGCCTGGGTACCACATCAACGACCACACGCCTTCTCTCAATTATCTGATTCCCACCAAAGTGACGTTTGATGATTCTCCATCTGTAAAGGTGGAGAAGGTGGTCTATCCCCGCGGCACGCCGAAAAAGTTTGTCTTTCTGGATACTCCCATTTCGGTTTATGAAGGTGAGCTCCTGCTGGGGGCGAAATTGATGGTCAATCACTCTGCGAAGCCAGGCACCTACCCCTTGCACGGGAAATTGACCTATCAGGCATGTAATGACCATGCCTGTTTAGCTCCCGCAAGCGTTCCGCTAAGTGTTTCCATCCGCGTGGTGGCATCGTCTGTTCCGCTGAAAGCCGCTAATGCAGGAATCTTCAGGAAAATCAGCTTCAAGTGACTGGGTGTTCATCACTGTCAACCGTGCGCTCGACGCGCCTTCGGTCGCCCCGGGCCGGAGCGATATCTCGGTCGGCGGCGTCTTCCGGGACCTTGCCGTTGATAAGGATCCTTCTTTCCCTTGGATTCAAGCTCCATCCGTGACAAAATCCAACGGGTCTTAAATTGCCACGAGCCTGAAGCGCGGAGCGGATATGAGGAAGTTCGAAGGTTCGCTAGTGGGAGAATGCCTGGCAGAATTCGTGGGTACCTTTGTCTTAATTTTTGTCGGCGATGGCGCCGTCGCCGTTGCCGTGTTTACCAACGCCTATAATTTGACGGGCGTGGCCCTGATGTGGGGTTTCGGCGTCCTGCTGGCCATTTATATTGCCGGCGGAGTTTCCGGCGCGCATCTTAATCCCGCCGTGACGGCGTGTTTTGCGGTTTTCCGCAAGTTTCCCGCGGGCAAGATTGTGCCATACGTGTTCTCTCAGGTTGCTGGCGCGTTCACCGCTGCGCTTGCCCTTTTCTTCTGCTGGCACGGATTCTGGACGCCCACGGCAAGGAAGCTGGGTGTGACCATAGGGCAGCCAGGCAGCCAAAAGCTGATGATGGTGTTCAGTTGCTTTTATCCCAACCCAGGCATTGTTGGCGTCACGCCACAGGATTTTGCAAAGGTGACGGGAAGCGTCGCTTTCCTTGTTGAAGCAGTCTTGACGATGTTTCTACTGCTGTCAATTCTTGCTCTGATCGATTCTCACAATCCGCTGGCCCCGGGCGGCAATATGGCCGCTCTCTTTGTAGGTCTCACCGTGGCAGCGATCGTCGGAATCGGCGCGCCATTGACGATGGACGCTGTGAACCCTGCCAGAGACTTCGGACCCAGGCTGTTCGGTTATCTCGTAGGTTACGGATCGATTGCCTTTCCGGGGCCCAGAGGAAATGAGTGGTGGATTTACATTCTGGCTCCAATTGTCGGAGGAATTGCAGGCGGGTTTGTTTATGACTGTCTTGTGCGTCCTTTTCTGGTGAGGGTTCCCGAGCAGGTTCCTGCCAGGAGCCATTTGGAGTAATCTCTGAAACCGATTAGTTCTTGGGCTTCCATGCGGATGCCCTGACTGTTTGTGCCGATGCGAGGCACGGGTGACTTCAGCTTGTGACCCTGATCACAGCATATTCGAGAGTGGGTTGTTAGGCTGTAATCAGACGTGAGGTTAGTCTAGAGGAGGACCTATGGAGAGAACCAAAGCGGTCCCCACCCACGAACGAATTGCAGCTAAACCCCTGAAGCTCAAGAACATTCTTTGGACAACGGATTTTTCACCCGCTTCGAAAGCCAGCCTGCCGCAAGCTGTGGCGATTGCGCGCCGGTTTGAATCTACGGTTTACCTGGCACACGTGATCGTACCACACCCCTACCCGCTCGTCTCTCCCGAAGCGGCTCCATACGTGGAAGGGCTCAGCCAGGCGGTTGAGAAACGGCTGTCGGAGTTGGCGAAATTCGAAGGGCTTGAGGGAATTCCGCACGAAATCTTGCTGGGTCACGGCGAGGTAGCCGAGGAACTGAATACAATGGTCAGGGACCATCAGATAGATCTGTTGGTTCTGGCGACGCACGGCCGCCGCGGGCTTCGCCGCTTCTTATTGGGTTCGGTTGCCGAAGAGGTCTGGCGAAATGCGGAATGTCCTGTACTTACCGTGGGCCCGCATGTGTCTGGTAGTCTGGCTAAAGAGATAGCGCTGCGTCAGATTCTCTATCCCACGGACTTGTCCGCGGAGTCGTTTGCCGCCGCGCCATTGGCCCTGTCTTTCGCGCTCGAGTACGAATCCCGGCTGGCTGTCCTGCACGTTGTTCCCACGTCGATTCGCGCAAGTGCGCGTTTGCTGGCGCGGGCTTTCCGCGATGAACTGCTGGAGATATTTCCCTCCGAAACGGTTCCATGGTGTGAGCCCGAATGCATTGTCGAGAGCGGCGATCCGGCGGAGACAATTCTGAGGATCGCAAAGGAGCGGAGGGCGGACCTTATAGTGCTGGGCGTGCGCAGCCCGGAAGAGTTGGCCCACCAGCATGTCAGCAACGTGGCCTTTCCGGTCGTGGCAGGTGCTGACTGCCCCGTGTTGACGGTTCGCGCAATGTCCTGAGTCAGGGGCGCAATTGTCCAGACAAGAGCGTCATTTTGGATGAAGAACGGCGGATGATGGTGCGAGGCCTATCGAGGAACCGTAAGCTACAGTGCGAGAAGACCGAACAGAGGTGAGCCATGCTGAAGATCGAACGCATCCTCTGCCCTTCAGATTTTTCCGACTTTTCAGAAAGAGCTTATGACTACGGACTGTCGCTCGCGCGCCATTACAATGCCGAGCTCTACCTGCTGCACGTTGTGCGCCCCGTGATTATTGGCTACCCGGAGTACGCCGTCCCTGATTCGGTTAACACGTTTTACGGTGAGTTGAGCGAGTATGCCGAAGAGCAATTGCGGGAATTCGCCAAAGTCCACGCGGCAGGAGGTGTGCAAGCAAAGGTCGTGGTCGAAGAAGGCGTGGTCACCGAGTCGATTATAGATTTCGCCAAGGACAATTCCGTTGACATGATTGTGATGGGGACTCACGGCCGGCGAGGATTCCAACGGCTGACGCTGGGTTCAGTGACGGAAAGGGTGTTGCGCAAAGCTGGGTGTCCTGTGCTGGCAGTTCGCCGTCCGGCACATGATTTTGTCGCACCCGGGAGCAAGGGAGAACCCGTCAATCTGCGGAAAATCCTCTTCTGCTCCGACTTCTCGGAATGCTCTCAACGAGCGTTGCAGTACGCACTTTCTCTGGCGGCGGAATATAGGAGCGAACTCTCGCTGCTCCATGTCCTGGAGCATTTGCCTTCTCCGCAAGAACGCGAAGCAGAGAATAATCGCATCGTCCGTCGTCTGGAAGAAGACGTGCCAGAGGAGATGCGGGGTTGCTGCACAATCAAGCCGGTTGTCGGGGCGGGGAGACCCTACGAGGAGATTGTCAAGCTGGCGGCGCAGGACCAGACTGATCTGGTAGTGGTAGGCGTGAGAGGGCGGAATGTGCTGGACCTCGCGCTATTTGGCTCAACCACCCATCGGGTACTGCAATTGGGATCATGTCCCGTCCTGGCGGTTCACATTTAGCTGCAACCTCAAACTTACCGGCCCTTCGTTGTGAGTCTTGTCTTCGCGGAGGCAAGCCCCAGAATCCCGCTCCGGTCGTCGATCAATTGGCGGGTTTCGATCACGGATTGCGCCACCGATTTCCTGCGCACAGCGGAACTTGAGAGAGCGGTCGTCACCGGGGCAATTTCCGCTCGCCGGTGATCTGGAAGCGCGCGCTCACGCCGTGGGCGCCCTCGACCGGCTGGCTGCCTCCCACAAACACAGTGTAGCTTCCAGGCATGACCATGCGTTCGCCCCTCTCGTTGACCAGACTCAGATCGCGCGGGTCTAAGGTGAAGCTGACGCGGCGGGTTTGGCCTGGGCCCAAATGGATACGCATGAACCCCTTGAGGGCGCGAAGCGGGGCGCCGGGTTTCTGTGCGTATTCGATGTAAAGCTCTGCGACCTCATCACCTGGGATGCTGGAGGTATTCTTCACGTCGGCTTCCACGTCGAGCGACTGGCCAGCTTTGACCTTCGCCGACGAAAGGTGGAGATTGCTGAACGAAAAACTCGAGTAGCTGAGGCCATAACCGAACCCGTAAAGCGGTCTCCCGCGGAAGTAGCGGTAGGTTCGGTCCTGCATGGAATAGTCAGTAAAAGGAGGAAGTTGGCTGACCGACTTGTAGAAAGTCTCCGGCAATCGTCCGGCAGGGTTGTTGGAACCCGCCAGGGTTTCTGCGATTGCCGTGCCACCGTCCTCGCCTGGATACCACGCATCGAGGATGGCGGCTGCATGCTGCTGGGCCCAGTTGACGGCCAGCGGACTGCCGTTTAAGAGCACTACCACAAGAGGCTTGCCTGTCGCTGCCAATGCCTCAAGTAATTGCCGCTGAACCTCCGGTAGACGCAAGGAGGTGCGATCGCCACCATCAAAGCCAGGAATGTGCAGCGGCATCTCCTCGCCTTCCAGATGTGGTGACAAACCAACGAACGCGATGACAACATCAGCGCGGCGCGCAAGCTGGACGGCCTGCTCGCGCAAGACCGCGATAGGAGGTTTCCAGTTGAACGTGACTCCGGCGCCAAACAATGGTGAGCGATGCGAGTACTCCAGTCGGAAGGTGTGCGGCTCCGTATTCGTAAAATGCGCCTGAAAAGTACCGGGTTTTGGGCGGCGATTGTAGCTTGTGCTACTGAGAACAAGTTTGCCATCCAGAAAAACGCGAAGCGTCTCGTGATCCTCGCAAGGGTAGCAGTCGGGTTCGTCGACACCAAACGTGTAGTCCCCCGGACCTGGAGGAGTCAGTGTTCCGCTCCACCTGACGGAGAATGCTTTCATGGGAATCCCCGGGGATGGCGCGGCGGCATTCCAGTCGAACTGGATCTGCGCGTCCGTGCGAACCAGCGCAGGCTTTCCGGAAAAATCGGCATTCGAAAAATACTCGGCCTTCAGCCCCCTTATGGATGGAGTTTCAGCAGGATGAAAAACCGTGCGTGGAACCGGTACCGCCATCTCAGAAACGTATGGTGATCCCTGAGCGTAAAGGATGCTCGCTTTGCCGGCGAACTGCTTCAGCATCCCGTCGATCGGCAGGACGGGGTGCAAAGGAACGCCATGGTAATTGCCCTGAATAGCTGGCAGTGACTCGGCGTTAGGTCCAACAACTGCAATCGTCTTCACGCTCGGCGTCAGTGGCAGAATGCCGTCTTGATTTTTCAAAAGGACCATGGATTCACGCGCGGCGCGGAGCGCAAGCTGACGGTGGGCCGGCGAGTCAACTTCCGTCATGGGAATCTTGCTGAAAGGAACATCACCTGCAGGATCGAACATCCCCAGGCGCATGCGCGCCGTGAACAAGCGTTTCACCGCTCGGTTGATGTCACTTTCCGGAATCAAACCCTGCTTTACGGCTCTTACCAGCGTGACGTATTCGTCTCCGCAGGTTGTGTCTGTGCCAGCTTTTACGGCAAGCGCAGCAGCATGCTCAATATCAGGGGCATAGTGGTGTCCATTGGCGATATCTGCGACAGCGCCGCAATCCGAGGTGACATAGCCATGGAATCCCCACGCATCGCGCAAAGTCTTTTGCAGCAGAAAGGAGTTGGCGCAGGCGGGCACTCCGTTGACGGCGTTGTAGGAGCACATGGTGGAGTCTGCGTGCCCATCCACGACTGTCGCGCGAAAGGCCGGTAGATAGGTGGCTTCGAGGTCGCGCGGGGAAACCTGGGCGCTAAAACCGTGGCGTAAGGGTTCGGGTCCGCTGTAAGCGTCAAAGTGCTTGGGCGTTGCCACCACTTCGAGGTATTTCGGGTTATTGCCCTGCATTCCCGTGACGAAAGCAACCCCCAGCTTTGAGGTCAGGAACGGGCTCTCGCCGTAGGTTTCCTGTCCGCGTCCCCAGCGCGGGTCACGGACGATGTTGATGTTGGGAGACCAGAACGTGAGTCCAAAGTAGATGCTGTGGTTGCCCTCGCGCTGCGCCTGGTTGTATTTGGCGCGCGCCTCTGTAGCGATCACCCGGCCCTCCTGGTACACCAATTTGGTGTCCCACGTGGCAGCCATTCCAATGGCCTGCGGAAACACCGTGGCATAACCGGAGCGCGCAACGCCGTGCAAGGCTTCATTCCACCAGTCGTAAGACGGGATGCCCAGCCTGGGGATGGCAGGAGCCGTGTGCTGCATCTGAAGAACTTTTTCGTGGAGCGTCATCCGCGAGACGAGATCGTTCACACGCTGCGCTATCGGCAGCGAGGGATTTAGATATGGCGCGACAGAATGCTCAGCTGCCGGACCCGCCGCCAGGAGGCCGATCCCATAGAACAGGAACGCCGAGAATACCATCCAGATTCTGAACAGCTTCGATACAGTATACATGGCTGCCTCCATCCGAAAATCGTTGAAAGCATAAGCTACTGGGGGTTATGTTGCAAGTACGAGGACTGCCTGCACGCAACTCGGGACGTACACGTAGCTCCATAATGCGTCCTGGTGACAAAGAGAAAAATGCCTTGTCGCTACTCATGTTAAGCTGGGTGAATCAGCGGGTTGAGTCTGTTACTATGGGTAATTCTGGTTGGGATAAAGATGAATTTACTCAGCCTTGAGATTGAACGCAGAAAGGAGAACAAACGATGCCTGATACGGAAGGCAAGGAAGAGGCGAAGAACTTTTTTCCGGAGGTGCCGGTCCGCCGCGAGGCGTTCTTTCTAAAGGGATCGGGAGCGCTGGATTGGGGGATGCAGAACCGGCTGTCCCGGATTTTCAATCCCGGCTCGGGCCGTACGGTGATGCTGGCCATTGACCACGGATATTTCCAGGGGCCAACCACGGGCCTCGAGCGGGTGGACCTGAACATCGTGCCGCTGCTACCCTATGCAAACGCCTTGATGCTGACCCGCGGCATATTGCGCTCGACGATTCCATCTTCATTCGGCGGAGGAGTGGTGCTTCGCGCTAGTGGCGGGCCGAGCATTCTGAAGGAGCTTTCTAACGAGCAGATTGCGGTGGACATTGAAGATTGCCTGCGCCTGAACGTAGATGCCATGGCGGTGCAGGTTTTCGTGGGAGGGGAGTACGAGTCACAGACCGTGCACAACCTGACGCGGCTGGTCGACGCAGGAAATCGCTACGGGCTGGTGACGCTGGGAGTGACGGCGGTGGGGAAGTCGATGACACGAGACGCAAGGTATCTGCGTCTCGCCTGCCGGATCTGTGCCGAACTGGGCGCACAGATAGTGAAGACGTATTACGTGGCGGAAGGATTTGAGACGGTGACGGCGTCGTGCCCGGTGCCGGTGGTGATGGCGGGCGGAAAGAAGATTGGCGAACTCGACGCGCTGCGCATGGCCTACAATGCCATTTCAGAGGGAGCGGCCGGAGTGGACATGGGCAGAAACATTTTCCAGTCGGAGGCGCCTGCGGCGATGATCCAGGCCGTGGGCAGGGTGGTTCACGAATCGATGAAGCCGGAACAGGCCTTTGAGTTCTACCAGACGCTGCGGCACGAAAAGAAGGGTATGGAAGCATCGGCGGCACGCTGAGGAAAGGTGGTATGCCTGATCAGAGTAGTCTGAAAACGTTGCGTCAACTGGCACCGGTGTTGAGCGTGGGCATACTGACTGGTGACTTACTGTCACTGGGCTCTGAACTGCGCCTGCTGGAAGAAGTAGGCGCAAAGCTGGTTCACATCGACGTGATGGACGGTGTTTACTGCCCGCGCATGACGGTAGGCCCGCCGCTCGTCCAGGCGCTGAAGACACCGCTCCTGAAAGATGTGCACCTGATGATTGCCGAGCCGCTCGGCAAGGTTGAGGAGTTTGTCGCGGCGGGCGCGGACATCATTACCGTCCATCCGGATGCCTCGGTGCATCCGCACCGTGTGCTACAGGAGCTGGGCAGAATGGAGAACGCCAGCAATGCGGAGCGAGGCCTCATTCGCGGAGCGGCGCTGAACCCAGGAGTGCCACTCAACGTATTGGAACCCCTTCTGGATGAACTTGAGATGGTGCTACTGTTGGCGGTGAATCCGGGCTGGGGCGGACAGCGTTTTGCAGCCTCCACGTTCGGCCGCATTAATCGAGTGAAGGAGATGATCGGAAAGTCCGGGCGTGAGATCCTGCTGTGCGTGGATGGCGGCATTACCAGAAATAACATTGCCGAGGTAGCACGGAGTGGAGCCGATATTGTAGTTGCCGGCAGCGCCATTTTCGACGGCAAGGCACCGCGGGAAAATGCACAACTAATGCTGTCAGCTGTGGAAGCGGCGAAAAGCCGTGAATGACAATGGCATCTGATTGAAAGCGGCGGCTGACGGTAAGTGTGGGGTGAGGGTCTTGGAAAGCCGATGGAATGAAGCCGATGCGGCAAAATATATAGCGGATTACGGAACCCGGTGGGGCGAGGAACTGGCGTTGCGAGTCTATTCCAGCCGTCTGATTGGGTTGGAAAAGGACGTCGTCCTCCATGGTGGGGGCAACACCTCAGTTAAAGGGACGCGACAGAACCTCTGGGGCGAAACCATTCCGGCGATCTATGTGAAGGCGTCGGGGTGCGATCTGGCGAACATAACTCCGGAAGGCTACTCGCCACTCGACCTCGACTACCTGCGCAGGCTTCGCACGCTCGAAGGCCTTTCCGATGACCGGATGGCGAATGAATTTCGAACCCATGTGCTTGACTGCCACGCTCCGAGCCCCTCAATTGAAACCCTGGCGCACGCCTTTCTGCCGGCCAAATACGTGGATCACACGCACGCTGATGCAATCCTGGCGCTGACCAACCAAGTGAGAGGAGAGCAGTGGGTACGGGAAGCGTTGGGCGAAGAGGTCATTATTCTGCCCTATGTGCGGCCCGGGTTTGAGCTGGCCAAAGAAGCCAGCAAAGCGCGGGAGGCGTTCCCGGCGGCCATTGGGATGGTCTGGATGCATCATGGCCTGGTGACGTGGGGAGAAACCGCGCGAGAATCCTATGAACGGACTGTGAAACTGGTTGCAGCTGCGGAACACTATCTTGAAGGTAAGGCAGCGCGTTCTTTGACCGTCAGCGTGTCAACCCCGGTTGAAACGGCCGAAGCGCGCTTGGAACAAGTCGCGCCCATCGTTCGGGGTCTGTTGGCCCAGGCGACAGGCGACGAAAAACGCCCCTGGCGACGAATGATTCTGGGCTTCCTCACCAACCGCGAAGTTCTGGACTTTGTGGACTCGGAGCAGGGAAAGCAACTTGCGCTGTCGCCACCACTGACTTCTGACCACCTGATCCGGACCAAGAGTTTGCCATTGTGGGTGGACGCTCCCGACTTTAGGGACCTGGAAAAACTACGCGGCCAGGTCGCCAAGGCAATCCGGGAGTACGTTGTGGCTTACGACGCTTACTTCGAGAGGTACTCGGAGGGATTGGCTCCGGGTGTAGCGCGGCGCGACCCTTACCCGCGGGTGATTCTGATTCCGGGCGTTGGTGCGTTGTGCGCCGGAAAGAACGCTCGTGCCAGCCGGATTGCGAGGGATATTACCCTGCACACGTTGTCGGTGAAGCAAAAGGTGGCGGCGATGGGCGAGTACCAGGGACTTTCCGAATGCCATCTTTTCAACATGGAATACCACATGCTGCAACACGCCAAGCTGAATGACAACGGGGAGCAGCCGCTCGGCCGCCAGGTGGCGCTGATAACTGGGGCGGCGGGAGCGATTGGCTCGGCCATCGCCGAGTCCCTGCTTGCGGCTGGATGCCAGGTGGCGCTGACCGATTTGCCGGGAGAGAGCCTGGAGGGATTGGCCGGCGAATTGGGGGCACGCTTCGAAGATCAGGTGATGGCGGCGCCTATGGACGTGACTGACGCCAGTTCGGTGCGGCGCGCTTTTGGCGCAACGATTCGGACCTGGGGAGGCGTGGACCTTGTGGTGGTGAACGCCGGGGTGGCGCACGTGGCTTCACTTGCTGAACTGAGCGTGGAATCGTTCCGGAAGCTGGAGCGGGTGAATGTGGAAGGGACTTTGCTGGTGCTAGCGGAGGCGGCGCGGCATTTCAAACTCCAGAACACAGGTGGAGACGTGGTCATGATTTCCACCAAGAACGTCTTCGCCCCTGGGGCGGGTTTTGGGGCTTACAGCGCCACCAAGGCAGCAGCGCATCAACTGGCGCGGATCGCGAGCCTGGAACTGGCGCCGCTTGGCGTATGGGTGAACATGGTGGCGCCGGATGCGGTCTTTTCGCACCACGGACGGCGGTCAGGGCTTTGGACGACGGTGGGGCCAGACAGGATGCGCGCACGGGGGCTCGACGAGCAGGGCTTGGAAGAATATTACCGGAAGCGCAATCTGCTGAAGGTCCGGGTGACTGGGGAAGACGTAGCCCAGGCCGTGATGTTTTTCGCCACCCGGCAGACTCCCACAACGGGCGCAACGATTCCCGTCGACGGAGGATTACCCGATGCCACCCCAAGGTGACCCAGAATCGTGCGGGTTGCCTGAATGTGGAGGGCAGCCCCTGACTCAGCAAGGATCAGAAACGGGCTCGAACATGATAAGCTGATTGCCCAAAAGGCGGCGGTTACTTGGTGGGACAGAATGAGGAACCCAGCGGCGTTAGCGAAGAAATCAGCCTAACGGGATCCCCAGCAGGATTTCGACGGGAACCGGCTTGCCGCTCCGGACCGCAGGCTGGAATTTCCACTTGGCGAAAGCAGCCAGGGCCGCTTGGTCAGCAACCCTCTGCACTCCCTTATAGACTGTCAGGTCGCGGACGGAGCCGTCGCTGGCGATAATTCCATGCAAAATGATCATTTTTCGCTTTTCTTCCGCCGTCAGGACCGGGCGATGGAAATCAAATCGCTTCTCAACGGCTGGGGGGACCACCCCGAAGTCGATTTGGAGGGTCACGCCATTTGATGCGGGCTTTTTCGGGCCGTCGGCACTGTTCAGCGTGGAATACTGCAATATCCAGTTCTTCTGTGGCATCGGAAGAAAGATGGTGTAAACTTTGCCACCTTTAAGGACTCCAAAAACATGAAGTCCGCCTCCTCCCACCGGCCCGGCAGTAACGACCATGGCAAAACGGTTTTTCGGCGGGGGACGAAGGATTGGATAAACCATCTTGGCCAGCATGCTTGCCGACAGTTGGCCACCGTTGGAAGTGCCTGCGCTTCCAGGGTTGCCACTGGTAGAAACTGTCAGCCCGTTTGCTGCTATTCCACCTCCGCCTCCGCCTTTGTAACCAGAACCGACTCCCGTACTGGCATCACCCCCGCCACCTGGCCCTCCTGAACCTCCTGTCGGACTTCCACCCGTATAACCGGAAGGGGAACCGGGTTTGTTTCCGGCCGGAGAAATCGTAAACGCTCCGTAACGGTTTCCAGCGGGAAGGACAAGTTTTTGCGTTTCTGGGGCGGGGTTCAGGCTGAGCGAAAGCAAGCTAGTTGTGGCGCCGTTTGAAGTGGCCTGGATACCCAAGGTTGCGATTGCCTGAAGGTTATTGGTCTTAGGCTGTGGCTTCGGCGGCGCCGGTGGGGGTGGCGCCGGGATGGCCGGCATATTGGGCGAATTGGAGGCAGGAAGAGTCAATTCCGGCGCCTTAAGCGACACCACTGACACTTGAGGAACGGTCAGGGAATTCAGTGTCTTTGGAACTGAGAGCTTCATTGGAGGGGGTGGAAGCGCAAGCGCTGGAGCCGGGACCGTGACCGCCCCCCCGAGTACCAGGTTCGGCAACCGCAAATTAACATGGATCCTTTGTGCCGGATTGATGTGCGGCTGGATGATCGTCTGGGAGTTGTTGTCAGGGTTTGGGGGATTCGAGACGATCGTTGCGCTGTGATGGAAGGCTGTGCTGCCCCGAACCGGTGCTCGCTCAGGATGAGTTCCTTTTCCGGGTTGCCCGCCCGGGCCGGGTGGCTTCATCGATGGCAGATCTCTTGGAAGAGTGATTTCGTGGAATTCGTAGACAATTTGAGGAAGGTGAGCTGTTGGAGTCGGGTGCGGCAAAAGATACCAAAATGGTACCGCAAGCAGGAAAAACAGTATCGAAAAATGAAGCAAGCATGAGGAGAAAAGGGCGGTAAACTTCGGACCGCCCTTCGCCCCCACTTCGTTCCGGCCAACAATCAAGGGCTGCGAGGGCGGGTTCTTCAGGAATAAGGACTTAAAACCGCTGCGGATAGCCACGCGACGTGGCTCGTGCGAAAGAAGGCTGAACTGGGGTATCTTGTGGCCATTCCCCGAGATGTTCTGATCGGAGATCGGCAGGTGCGAGGGGAATTTGCGCAGTAAGGTGGCAATGCCACCAGTGAAAACTTTGCGGCGAGGTTCGTGCGCTAATAGGCTGATTCGAGGCGCGTTGTGATTGCCGCCAGTCCCATTTCCGCTGCTGCCGTTTGCTTTTGGGGCATTGGCTCTGCGCAGCAGGATGGTCAAGCCTCCCCGCAGCGCCTGTCGGCGGGATTCGTACGACAACAGTTGGATCTGAGGCTCTCGTTCTTGCCCCATTATTCTATGATCCCAACATAAATTTAGTTGGCCTGACTCTTCCTTTGTCTACGAGGTCCCCCTCCCGGACCGGCTCACCAGTATAAAGCAAGTTTTGTTCCGTTCATTGTCCATTTGACATCTGTAGCTCTAATTGCCAGTCTTGCCAATAACTTGGCAGCAAAATCCATTCTGGCCGGAAAATCAATGTGTCTCTGCTTTGGAACACATGCGCCAGGAAAGTGAGTGAATTAAGGAACACATTTTCATGCCATTGCGCATCAATTTGCCGAGTCGCAGATCAGGGGGCGTGCTTATGGGGTTGCTGTGCGCAACGCGGGAAGGGAAGGAAGTTATCGGTACTACAGATTGAGGCCCTCCAAGCGCTTATGTTCTCCAATCGGAACCATCAGCCCCATACCGTGTAACAAGGGCACTGCGTGAAAGCCGCGCGAATCGAGCAAGAAACAGGAGGGTTTCAGGGGAATCGGGGTGGCTAAGGAAACCTAGTGAATGTGATTCCGGCCTGAGCCGCGCCGCACATGAACTCAGGGGTGGAAAATTACATATCCGCTGACTGTTTGAACGATGGCCTCCACAGTCTTTTTTGCCGCGGCTTTGCCCCCGCTGGTGGGAACATACAGGATGTCATTGCCTGCAAGCTCGGGATCGGGAGCTCTATCCTTGACAATCTTCTCAATATTAATGGGGATTTCTACATGGGAGCCGTCGGCTTTCGTATGAATGATCCGAGCGCGACGCTTTGCCGCATTAGGAGCCAGCCCTTCTGCCATTGCCAGCGCCTGGATCACCGTAATCGAGTTGCGATCTTCGAGCAGGAAGCCACCCGGCCTCCTGACCCCACCCCCGGCGACGTATATGACGTGCGCTTTGGAGACGGCAATAATATCGTGAGGCTCGATTTGGATATTTAGCCCTTCTGCGCGTGTGTATAGCAAATCCTTAAGATCGATGGAGATTTTGTTGGGTGCAATTTTGCGCATGCCGGGGACAATCTTCAGGTTCCCAAACCCTCCAGGTCTGGTGACGTAGACCGATCTTCCCGCTGCCGCAACATTCCGCCTGGCCAAACCCCCAGCCATAGAGAGCATTTCGATAAGTGATCTGGGACCGGTGATGTGATATAGTCCTGGTCTCTCGACCGCACCCACGATAGAGACGGGGCGCGCATGAAACTGCTGGACGTAAACACTGACCTGGGGGTTTTGCAGGAGATTTTTGCCGAGCGCCGCTTCGAGCCTGTCGCGCAACTGGTCAGCCGTCAACCCGGAAGCTTCAATCCGCCCGAGCAGAGGCATAGCGATTGTTCCGTCATTGGCAACGCGCACTGTTTCATTGAGGTCAGGGACATCAAATACAGTTATCTTAAGGACATCTTCAGGGCCGATCCGGTAATCAGAAGAAACACCGCTTTCAGCGGAGACCTTGGGAGCGCTCTGCGCCTGGGGAGAAGTTGAAGTTTTGGAGGAGGACGCGCTGACGGACGGAATAGGGCTTACTCTTTCCAGATCCTGCCCCAACGCGCATGCCGTTCCAGCCACAGCCAGTGCCATGACCACGGCGCCGCCAACCCCTATACATTTTCCAAGGGATTGCCTCATGTCAGACCTCCTGGCACTCCTTGCCCCGTTGACCTCGTTCGCCAGGTATTTCACTGCTCCCAGCACGCAATCATTGCAGTTTTCAAGCCTATCAGAGCCGATTTCAGACTGTCAATAAGAGCACGGCCCGGGCTGCGTCATGTTGCTTACTTTGGAAATGGGGTCTTGAGAAGTTCTCGTTTCGCCGGAGGGATGATTGGTGCTGCCAGCGACCAACCACACCGGGGAACGAGCCTTCGGCAAGGACGAGCGGAAGCTCTAACAGGTTGCTGAAAAAAGCTGTAGCGGCGGCTTTACGCCGCCAGCCCGTGCTGAAAGCAATAGGCTTATGGCGGGATGAACCCGCCGCTACATCACCTCTAATGTGTTTTTCAGCAACCTGCTAAAGGCAAAAGAATTTTCCTCGAGACGACGCGACAATCCCAACGGTCCAGTGTATGATGCCAGCTCAAAGGGTCGAGAGATAGGTCGACTGAAACTGGACCCGAAAGGGGGATTTGCAGGTGGTGAAAAGAACATTACCAAAGATTGGTATTTCCCTTTGCTTTTTTCTTCTGCTGAATTCTCTGTCTTTCGGACAATTGCCGGAAGCTCCGCCGAGCCCACTACCTGATGCGCGCTATAAAGCCGATATTCTGGTTGTGGTGGCTCATCCTGATGACGAAAGCCTGATCGCCAGCTATCTGGCCCGAGAGTCGTTTGACCAGCACAAACGGATTGCCGTGATTTTCGGAACCTGCGGCAGCGCTGGAGGGAACACGGTCGGGTACGAGCAGGCTGCGTCGCTGTGTGCGGTGCGGAAAATTGAAGCCCGGCGTGCGCTGGCTTCTCTCGGGATCATGGACGTCTGGTTCCTGGGAGGCAAAGACACTGCCACCCAGAACCCCTTGATTTCCCTAGAAACGTGGAACCACGGTGCTGTGCTTGAGCGGGCCGTCCGCTACGTTCGGCTCACGCGGCCCGACGTGATCATCACTTGGTTGCCAGATTATGCTGACGGAGAGAATCACGGCGACCACCAGGCCGCCTCCATCATTGCAATTGAGGCGTTTGACCTGGCAGGGGATCCTAACGTTTTTCCTGAACAGGTTGCTGCGCCATACGACTACAAATTAATCGGCAATCTCACCGAGGGTCTGCGTCCATGGCAACCCAGGAAGATCTATTTTTTTACCAATGCAAGACACCACGAATGGATTGAAGGCCAAGGGCCGGTCTATCCTTCGACGACGATTTCTGCTTCGAAGCACGTTCCCTACTACGAGCTTGGAGCCAGAGAATTGAGTTACCACCAGACACAAGAAAATGCAGGACCCGAGGGCAGGGAAGCAGTTTACAGGAGCATGGTGGACCACTTCAAGGTTCCGGTCCGGTTCATCCTTGGCAAATCGCTGGTGGGGGGATCCAGAACCGGCGACATTTTTGAAGGTATCACTCCAGGCCCCATTCCTTATCACGCCGTCCCAGGCTACCAGCCACAAAATCACGAAGGTGTGTCCCTCCAACTTGGCGGTCCATATGCTTTTTATCGCCGTTTCTGGCCGGCGCACGGGCTCGAGCACATAGCATCTCTGTACCCGCCTGAGGCTGGCGTTGGGCCCGGAATGACGGTCAGCGTTCCGCTGATCATTCGCAATGACACAAACTCTGCAACAAATGTAAGCTTGACGGCAGCTATCCCGCCGGGATGGAAAGAGACTTCGGGATCGGCGGTCTACCCTGTTCGCGCTCACGACACGTATCCCCTGTGGGCCATTCTTGCAGCTCCAAACGGCAAAAGACCAGAGTGGCAGGAGATCACCTTCAAAGCAGCGGTCAACGGAAAGCCGGTGAACTCCGTGACCTTGCGTGTAAGCAACACCCCGAGCGGACCCCGCGCAACTCTGCGCAAGTAGACGCAGACGGAGGCGCTCGAAGTACAGGTTTTCCGGGAAATTACCAGTCTTCCAAAGGCCTGAAGCGGAGACGTGTTCGACATCTACGCCTACCTCCACCCTGGCCTTGGATCGAAGTGTTCATTCTGCTGGAGTTGACAGGCTGCTCGCAAGACTCGTTCAAGCCGCAGCGTGTTTGGGCTGGAGATGCGTTGTCACTGCCCGGACAATTTCGACAGCGGACAGGGGTTTTTCCAGGTAGTCGACAGCGCCCAACTGCATCGCTTCCAAATAGCAACCTACGTCATGGTAGCGGGAGAGGATCACGACGGGACGATAGCGGTCTCGTGCTACCGAACGTTCCAACACCAACCGGCCTTCGAACTGCGGCCCTCCCTGGCTGACGACAACGCAGTCGAATTTCGCGGTGCCCAATAGCTTTGCCCCTTCCGCAAAATCAGAGCACGCCCTCACTTCAAACCCGCTGTCGTGCAGCATCCGTCGATAGTGGTCCCGATCTCTCGGGTCTTCGTCGACCAACAGGATTCTGGGCCGGTGGAGGACATTCCTTGATCCGGCTACGCTCGATTGACTTCCAGACGCCTGCATCTCCAACCCCTTTCTGGCTGATCGTGGACCTGGTCTCTGGCTCTCAAGAAGCCTATTGGCTTCTGACGCCTGGCGGTTAAAGAGTTGTTGTTTTCCCCACGCGGACCGAGTGGCGCTGAGAATCGCCTTCTGATGGTGAGATGTCTGAGTTTCGCAAATTTTCGTGAGGATGCTGGCTAAAGAAAATGCCCCCATCGTGATATGCAACGCTGAATGATGATATGAAATGATTAGAAGTAGGGTTGCGTAAAAAACTCTGATCGGCGGCAACTGGTGACGTCACGTAGGCTGTGCGAGAAGCCTTCCAGTGGCGCCGCAGCGCATTCGACCCGATTTCGACCACGACCTTATTCCCCTTTCAGGGATGAATTCCTCAGTATCGATATTTCCCCCAAGATTTCTTAGAGTCACTGACGCCCGTTAAGGATGTATGAAACGTGTGACGCGCTTCGAAAAAACGGACAAGGGGGGCTGTCGGGTTCTGACCGCCCTTCCGTCCCTCACAATGTTGAGAGCAGGCGCATGACAAATCGAAAGGCGGCGGCACTCATGCCGATACCTCTGTCGCAGTGTAGAAGGACGCTGCCCAACGCATGTGAAAAAATGCATTCCGGCTCTATTGGGAAGGGGGCCGGCCAGTGGTTCTGTGGCTTGGTGTCAAGAGTCTGCGCAGCTCCCTGCGGAGCCTTGCCCGCGAACGGCACGCGTAAGCTTTTACGGATCCGCGACTCAGGTTCAAGCGAGCGGCTGTTTCTTCGATGGAATATCCTTCAAGGTATCGTAAATGCAGAACCTGCCGCGCCCGCGCCGGCAGCCTGCGAAGCGCCTTATTCAGCAGGCCTCCCACTTCCGTCCGGACAATTCGGGGATCGGGTTCGGATTTCCCGCCTCGAAAGGCCGTGGGTGACTCTTCCACCTTGCCGGTTGGACCGGCATCGGTGGCAAGCGGCACATCGCGACGCCGTTTTCGCACTGTCATGACAGCTTCGTTCAGGCCAATGCGGACCAGCCAGGTAGACAACTGCGCGTCGCCTCTAAACTGTGAGATGTGAGTCAATCCTTTAAGGAGAGTTTCCTGCAGGACGTCTTCAGCGTCGTGATGATTGGCAGTGATTTTGAGAGCACGCCTGAAGATGATGGGGGCGGCGCGCTCAGTCAGAATCTGGTAGGCTGTTGCATCGCCGGACTTTGCTGCTTCCAGCAGTTCAGTGTCAGACGCCAGTTGGCCCGTCTTCTGCGAGGTTTCGGGAATTCTCACCTTTGCCTCCAGACGGAATCGAAAACCTAGGAGGTGACGGCCTACCGGACAGCCGGATTCCCCACCTCCTCAGAAGGTCAACACCATTCCTCGTCCACTGATGCAGCTCCGCAACTCTAAACCCGATTTATTATCAACCATAACATGGCTGGGCGCAATCGGGTCTTTACCTGCAACAGCCACCTGACTCCGGCTTTCCTATGCGTTTGAACCACGTGGGCAATTCAGTGGGTCGGCTGTCTGATCTTCAGGGTGGCATCCACCTGCCGCGATCACGTCCGCGCCGGTGAAAAATAGGCTCGCCAAGCGCATGTATGACATATAACATATCAGCAGCCTTAATATTGCCGCATGATGGGCATGGCCGTCGGAAGTGGATATGCCACATTGATGTCACTGGGCAGGGAAAGCGCTTCGCTTATCTTGCCCGAAATAATTGGTCGGAATTCATGCCGGGTTTTGGAAGACATCGCTGGCGTGGCACTTTCCACAAGGTTGTTAGAGCCAGGAGGGACGGATGAATAAGCAGGAAAGCATAGGACGTCGTGAATTTCTAATGGGGATGGCGGGAAGCGTGGCGGCCGTGCGGCTTTCCCATGCCGCGGGTCGCGAGTCAGTTTCGAAAAAGCTCCGGTACGGTGTTGTCGGAAGTGGTCTGCGGTCGCGAAGCGCGCATTTGCCGATCCTGAAACGGTATTTTCCCAATGTCGAGATCGTGGCCTTGTGCGACATCACCCCCGAAAATCTCCAGGAAGGTCTTCGGATTTGCGGTCCGGCGACGAAGGGGTATTTATTTCATCAGGAAATGCTGGAAAAGCATCCGGAGTTGGATGCGGTCATTGTTGTTGTGCCGGATTTTAAACATGCGGATGTGACGGTCGACGCGCTCGAAGCAGGGAAACATGTTCTGTGTGAAAAGCCTATTGCCACCCATCTGGCCGATGCTGACCGCATGATCGGAACTGCGCAGCGCAAAAAACTGATCCTTCAGATCGGCCAACAGATGCGGTACACGCCCGTGTTTGAACAGGCCGCAAAGCTTGTCCAGCAGGGACGGATCGGGACGCTCGAGTGCATCTTTGGATCGCTCTTTCGCGGGGACTGGAATCCTCGTAGTTGGAAGTACACAAATCCGGTCACGGGTGTTCGCAGCAACTGGCGTTTTCTGACCTACTGTGAGGGAAGCTCGCTGCTCGAAGACGGAATCCACGAATTGGATGTGATTCACTGGCTGGTGGGCGTAGAGCCTGTGCGGATCGAGGCCACGGGCGGAAACAATATCTTCAAGGACCGACAGACGATCGACCACGCCGGTCTTCTGATCGACTTTGAGGGTGGCGCGAAGTGTAATTTCGCCTTCACTCTTTTTACCCCGGGCATAGGACGGACAATGGAATTCTACGGTTCGACAGGCCAACTGCGCATTGAGAAGTCGGATATTTTTATCCGCCCGTACCGGGGCCGTCCCGAAAGGATGACCGTGCCGAGTGGTGGTCCCCCAGCCTACGAGGAGGGCGGGCGCATTCACCACATCGAAGCGGGCACCTACAATGAGCACCAGGCTTTCATTCACTCGATTGTCACCGGTGCGCCGCCCTTTGCCGATGGCAAAGTAGGTCGCGACGCAGCCCACATTTCGCTCGCGGCTGAACACTCCCTCCGAAACGGTGGAAAACCGGTCGCGTGGAACGACGAGGAAGGTCTGTAGGAACCTGAACACGCCAGTGAAACATTCCCAGCCGCGGACACGTGGCGAAAGGATTCCAGAGGTACCATGCGTACGTTTGCCACCTCGGCGAAGCGAGACAACAAGAGTGTCCGAGCAATCCGCTCGGGCGGCCCAGAAGGGGATACCGCAACAGGATTATCTGCGTGAAGGGCTTTATCGGTATCGGTCGCGGCCCGCCTGACATGATTTTCTGAACGTGGATCCGGGTCCCAACAGAGTGACGTGGACCTGCAGTGTTTTAATCGCAACAGGAAGAGTATCAGCGGGAAAGAGCACAAATGATTGACACCGATGCCTTATTTGGTTAGAATGATATTTGTTCATATGGGCAAGAGTACCCACAGCGGCGCCTGCATCTGTTGTTGCATGATTGCGCCGACGTGTAGTGGGTAGCTCGAACCGACTTAATCATCTAAGGTACAGGTCAAACCCACCGTCGGAATTAAAACTGGCGGTGGGTTTTTTTATTTTGGAGCGAGGCTTGAATGAAAATATCGAACGCGTTTTGGAAGGGACATCTGGGCGAAAAGGTTCCGGAAGGCCTGGCCCGCGAAATTGATATCTTTGAGGCGGAAATCAGCCTGAAGAAGAGGGGCAAGCTCGACGATCGTGTGTTTGCAGAAACCCGGCTGCGTCGGGGCGTGTATGGGCAGCGTTACGACAACGGCGAGAGGCATAATGGGAAAAAGGTCCAGAAGATGGCCTACCCCAGGCGGGATCTGACCAAGGGGCCGAACACGCTGTGGGATGCTCCGGGCATGCAGCGGATCAAGATTCCCGGCGGCGGACTTAATGCCAGCCAACTCGAAACGCTCGCGGATCTGGCTGAAGAGTATTCCGACGGAATTGCCCACGTCACCACGCGGCAGGACATTCAACTCCATTACGTTCACATTGAAGATACTCCTGCCATGATGCGCCGTTTGGCTGCCGTGGGGATCACCACGCGGGAGGCGTGCGGCAACTCGGTGCGGAATGTGACCACCTGCGCTTACGCGGGCGTCTGCAGGGACGAAGTTTTTGACGTCACGCCCTACTCGAAGGCGCTGGCCAAATTCCTGATGGGCCATCCTGATGTGCAGAATTTCGGCAGGAAGTTTAAACCAGCTTTCAGTGGCTGCTCACAGCACGCGTGCGCCCTGGCCAATATGCATGACCTTGGCCTGGTTGCGGCCAAAAGGACGGTGAACGGAAAAGAGCAGCGCGGTTTTGCCATGTATGTAGGAGGCGGGCTCGGCGCGGTTCCTTACCAGGCAAAACTGTTTGACCCCTTCGTGCCGTCGGAAGAACTGCTGCCGCATGCTCAGGCCATCGCCCGAGTCTTCGCAAGGCTGGGAGAAAAGAAGAACCGCAATCGCGCGCGGCTCAAGTTTCTGGTTCAGGACCTTGGAATCGAAAAATTCCGCGATCTCGTTCTGGAGGAGAGAAAGAATCTGGAGCCAGACCCGCGGTGGGCGGAATATGTGAAAGACGCTGAAGATTTCCGCGAAGAGCCGCTGAGGCCTTCCGGAAAGTTGCACCAAATCGGTTCGGAGTCTTTCCATCGTTGGCTCAATACCAACACCTGCCCGCAAAGGCAACAAGGTTATGTGGTGGCTACCGTTACGCTGCCGATCGGAGATGCTACGTCTTTCCAGTTACGGGCGCTGGCGGATATTGCTCGGCGGTTCACCAATGAAAGTATTCGCACCACCGTGGAACAGAATTTCGTGATCCGGTGGGTGAGCGAGAGCGATCTCCCTGAGCTTCACAAAGCCTTAGCGGCCGTGGGCTTGGCCGCGCCGGGAGCCGGAAGCATAGTTGATGTTGTCTCCTGCCCCGGGACCGACACCTGCAAACTGGGCATTTCTTCCTCACGCGGGTTGGCGGCAGAGTTGCGGAAGCGGCTCGGTGAAAAGAGCTTCCAGATGGACGAGGCTGTCCAGAATCTGCACATCAAGATCAGTGGCTGCTTCAACAGTTGCGGCCAACATCATGTGGCGGACCTGGGCTTCTACGGCGTCAGCCGCAAGATGTCGGGATACGCTGTCCCGCACTTTCAGGTTGTTCTAGGTGGTGAATGGGGACACAACGCTGGCTCCTACGGACTGCCGGTCGTGGCCGTACCCTCCAAGAACATTCCTGAGGTTGTTGCCCGCCTGACGGACCGCTATGTGGCCGGCCGGCAGGACGGCGAATCGTTCAATGCGTTCGTCAAGAGAATTGGGAAGGCCGAAGTTAAGAAACTGCTGGAAGACCTGACGCGTCCTCCGGCGGACCAGATAGATCGTTCATTCTTTAGGGACTGGGGAGACCCGCGCGAATACACCCTTGGCGATATGGGAGTTGGCGAGTGCGCTGGAGAAGTTGTGTCGACCACCGACTTCGATCTGGCCGCGGCGGAACGGCAGCTCTTCGAAGCTCAGGTCGCCTTGGAAAGCGGCGAAGTGGAGCGGGCAGGCAAAACCGCATACCAATCGATGCTTCGTGCCGCGAAAGCGCTCGTCAAGACTGAGTTCGGGCGCGTGTCTGACAATCCTGAGCAGATTGTCAGCGAATTCCGAAAGCGTTTCTACGACACAGAGAGATTCTCTGACACTTACGCTGGCGGGAAATTCGCCCAGTATTTGTTTTCCGCGCACGAGAACGCCGATGAACCATACACCGCAGATTCCGCGCGTTACCTGATCGAGGAAGCCGGGCTTTTTATCGAGGCTTCACATAATTACTCCAACCGGGCAGAGGCCCTGGTGGCAAGCTCAAGATAAAGGAATAGAGTCTTAATGCAATTGCAACATGTCAATGTGAAGCTTATGCTCACGAATACCGAGGAACTCGATCTTGAGCCCCTGATACCGGTCTTTCACCGCTGGATTCAGGATCAGGGGTGCGAGGAACTGTTGCTGGATGTGGCAGACTATCGCCACGTATACGCAGGCCCCGGCGTTATTCTGATCGGCCACGAAGCGAATTACAGCGTGGACAACATGAACAACCGTCCGGGCGTTCGTTATAATCGCAAGGCGGAGGTTGAAGGCAGCAATCAGGATCGATTGAGGCAGGCAACCGCAGCCGCCCTCCGAGCCTGCGCGCGATTTGAATCGGACCCGAGCCTGAACG
>JAKAWN010000469.1 GCA_021827245.1 Acidobacteriota bacterium
ATGTATCGAATTTGCGTCGCGCTTGAGTGTCAGGCTTACGCGCCCACTGAATCCCACGCCGACATACCAGCCATCTTCGGCCCTGCCGTTGCGCTGCAGCATGAACCACGGGACAATCTCGCGAGGCTGACCGTTTCCGGCATAAGTGCTTGAGGTCCCTTCCCATTGGTAACCGACCGGCATGGTCGCCTGATGCGTGCCAATTGCCGTTGGCGTACCGGCGCCTTTATCGACATACACGTGCTCGAGGGAAGCAGTTGCCTCAGTTGGACAGTTGAAGCGAAAGCTGGCCTGCAATGGAATCCATATCTCGCGCGAGGTCAAATTTTCAATACGAATCCGGTGCTCGATGGGGCCGATCGCAGCCGGTGCCCTCCACTCCCAGGTCAGTCTCATGCGGGGCGACGCCGACTCGTAAACAAATGAGACATGCTTTGCATCCACGCGCCCTGCGCTGGCGTCTAGCTTCCAATGCAGAGGCACTGTGCTCCCGTCCACCTTTGCCGAGCCGATCAGTTCCTCGCTGGCTTGGTTCTTCCATGCGGCCTCGCCAGGTGCCTGGAGACTTATCAATTGCGGAGACTCCTCACCCGCCTTAAAACGGAGGATTGTCTGCTCAGTTTTCAAAATCGCGGTGTTTTGCGCCGATGCATTGGCAGTCCATGTAAGCGCAGCGAACAGGGTGCAAGCAATCAAAGAACGATACACACGAACCTCCTAAAGAAGAAAAGGGCCGCCCTTGAGCAGCCCGGCCCCGATCGTTCCTAGAAAAAAAACCGTAAACCTAGCTGCATAATGCGACTGCCGCTCTTGCCATTCACGCCGCCAAAAGTTGGTGAATCGGGATCGTTGTTGATGGTGCCGTATATAGGATGGTTGAACACGTTTGTCGCTTCAATGCGGGTTTCGAGATAGCGGCTTGTATTGCTGCCGAGGGGGTAGGTCTTCAGCAAGGTCGCATCCGTTCTGAAGTCGCCCGGATTGCGAACATTCGGATAGACGAAAGGCATGTTTCCCAAGCTGTAATCCGGAGTGCGGACGAATGCCTGTCGCTGAAAGATCCCAGTGGCGCTCGGGTAAATAAACGCGCCATTCACGTAGACTTGCTGCGAGTAATTCTTATTGTTTTTGAGGTAGTTGCTGTCGGCCAGCGACCAGCGTATCGCTGCGCCCGGTGCAGTCACGCCACCATCTACCGTGGGCGCCAGCACAGGCGTCCCTTTCGGGTCCCAGATCGTGACGCCGGCAAATCCCCAGCCGCCGACCACTGCATCCAGCAGGTGGCCGCTAAATCCGCTTGGCGTCCCGAGAAACTGCCGTCCTCGACCGAATGGAAGATCGTAGGAGTAGGTCAGCTTCACGGTCTGTGGCTTCTCGTAGAGGGCGAGTCCATAGCCCTCCATCAGATTATGGGGATTCTGGAGTATTCCGATGTTGGACGTGCCATTGTGCTGGATGTCCTTTCCCCCGGTGTCCGTGAGAGTTTTTCGGATGGCGTAGGAGCCGAGGAATGTCAGGCCATGATTCGTCGTCGTTTGTATTTGAAAATCTGCGTAGTTCGAGAACGATTTACCCCATGATGCCTGGCCAGGGCTCACTTGCGTGTACTGAGGCGAGAGCCCGAGTAGTTGATAGAGCTGTACCGTCGGCTGACTGGCGAAAGTCTGCGACTGGCCATAGAACGGATTCGGCACATCATCCAGCATCTTGGAGCCGAGATGGTAATCGCTGAGCGGGACGTTGTTGAGACTCCATCCTGACACCGGCATCAGCAAGTGGATGCCGCGATCGCCTTCATATTCCGCAGTGATCACCCAGTTGCGTCCTATCTGGCGCTGTACACTTGTCCCCCACATATAGTCTTCAGGGCTGTCGTAGTGCGGGAGCAGGGAAGAGCCGCCCTGATCCGGGTTTGCGGAAGCGCCAAACGTCTGGTACCCATAGGCGGCATTTGTCGTCACTGGAGGATTGAATCCAAGGTTTGCCCCGGAAGGCTGTAGAGGAAAGGTGCCAAGCCCATGTTGATGGCCGAACTCGCTGATCCAGTGTTTGCCATCGAGCGTGGGAATCTGGTTGAAGGTATTCGAGTTGTAGTAGAAGCTGAAATAGTCCGTCGAAAGCCCACTGAGGCCCTCATAGACGATTCCGCCGTTTGCGTGCAACATAGTTTTGTCATTGAGTTGGTAGGAGATGCCGATGCGCGGCTCGAAGTTGAGCCAGTCCGTGGTATAGAGATTTTTCTGTGGATACTCTTTTGTATCTAGAAGCACGGTGCGCCCGGTAGCGCCTTGAATGAGCCATTGTGGCGTAGGCAGTCCAGCAAGGCCTGGCTCGGCTGAGGTGACCTGTGACCAGTTCCAACTGCTATTGGCCTGGATTACGTTTTTCGCGTTGATGTCATACATCAGGCTGCCTTGCGGTTTGCGCCCCTGGCGGGCGCCATCATGGTCCCAACGCAAGCCCATCTGGACAGTGAGCTTGCTGTTGACCTTCCAATCGTCCATTGCATACGCCGCCTGGTTCCACCCGAAGGGAGTGATGTTCCAGTTGCCCCATTGGAAAAAGTTCGACGAGCCCATCATCAGTTCCGCGAGTGGACTACCCGTAAGGCCATCGATATTGTTCCAGAACTCGTTGGAGCCGCCTCCAGGGTTCACCCATGCCACACCGGTATGGTCTCCGCCTTTCTCTTCGAAGCGGTCGAAATACTGCTCGTATCCCACCCTAAACGTGTGCCGCTTGACCGTCTTGGTGAATGATAGGCTCCCGTTGCTGGTCTGAGTGATGAATGAATCGAACTCCGACCCACCTACCGGCGTATAGCCAGGGATCGTAAGGGCGGGAGGAATGTCGCTGGTCGTTCGCTCGTTGTTACTCACGATCAGTGGATCGAAGCCCCACTGGGTTGTATTGATCGATGGATCTGGCGCCGAGCCGAGGCCCGAGACGCCTGTGCTGACCAGCTTTGTGGTACCGAACCCCAGATGCAGGTTCATTATCGCGGTAGGCGAAATAACCCAGTTATAGAGGAGGCTTCCCAGCCAGTCGTTATCAGTCGTGGTGGACTGGCCGGAGTGGAAGAAGGGGGCCGGAATGAAATCCGTCATTCGTGAGCGGCTCAGTGTGAGGTTGACGCTGTTGTTGTTCGAGATGTTCTCATCCACCCTGAGAAAGAAGCGATCTGTAGGCCGCTGTGTGTTGATGATCGAGTAATAGTTATCGAGATGGTCGCTGTTCACAGCGGGCGCATGGTTCGGAAGTGGCCAAAGCGCCAGATACCTTTTGAAAAGCGCGCTCTGGTGTGATAGCCCGGCACTAGCAGTCTCAGGGATTTTGTTTCCCGGAAACTGCGGCCGCACCCAGTTATTCTGGCTGTCGTAGTATCCGTTAAACGGATCGTAAATATTAGCGTATACAGGCTGCTGATTCTGGTAATTGATGACTGTCTGTGAAAAGTCTCCTTGATGGTTCTGAAGCGTCGGCACCGAGCTTTCCACATTCTGAGATTGCCAAAACCGTTCACCTTCCCAGGCGAAAAAGAAGAGGGTGCGCTTTTTGCCGGAGTACAGATGGGGAACGGACAGTGGGCCCCCGATGGACGCCCCATAGTTGTCCTGATTGAAGGGCTGCAGCGGTATCCCCAGCGCATTGCTCAACCAGTCGTTACTGTTCAGCGTCTGATTGCGGAAGTACTCGAACACGCGTCCATGATATTCATTTGTGCCGCTCTTCGTCTGCATCGAGATGATACCGCCAGAATACCGTCCGTAATTGGCTGTAAGAGCACCGCTATCGACGCGAAACTCTCCGATGCTGTCCGGCGTGGGTATGGCGCGATTGATGGTATTAAACTCAGCCTCTTGTACTAAATTGCCATCCACGAAGATGCTGGATCCGTTCACTTGCCCGCCGGCAAGAGAGTAGCTGTTTCCGTGATTGGCTATGAGGTACGCCGCGTTACCCAGGCTCGCAATGTTGTCAGTGAGCGGTCCGCTTCCCTGCACGGACGGAATGGTGGCCGTAAGGTCAAGCGGATTTCGATGAAGCTGCGGGAGTGCAGTGATTATCTTGTTGCCGAGCACCGTCGAATCGTATGCCTGATCTGAAGAGATCAGCGGAGCAGCGCTTGTAACTGTGACTGTCTGCTCGACAGATCCGAGAGTAAGAGCGAAATTCTGTATCACGGAATCTCCCGTGCTCACCGTTAATCCCGAGCGCACGATATTGCCGAAACCCTGCTTGCTAGCTGTGATTTGGTAGGGACCGGGAACCAATTGCTGGAGGAGGTAAATTCCCGACGTATTCGTCTTGTTCGTATATAAAACGCCAGTCGCAGTGTTCGTTGCGCTGATTTCTGCGTTGGCAACTGCTGCCCCGTTGGGGTCCGTTACCAGCCCGCTTATTTGCGCGTTGGAGAACTGGGCATGTAGGTCTCCAGGGACGGAAAACACAATGCTTAGCAGTAAAAGGCCCCAAACAATCCATTTACCGAAAGCCACATTTGAATTCTTCCTGGTCTCCATAAACTCTCCTTATGAGGATGGTCCCCAGTTTTGAACGCAAGCCGTGTGTTTGGCCATCCACTGCGGACTATAAGGGTCGATGGAGACAATAAGCTATGTGGAATCAGGATTATTCTTGTGTTTTACCAATGGTCCACGGATGCAGCATGTCCATCCGGCGCGGGGGACTGCGCTGGCTCAATGATCTCCAGATGCTGGTCTGCCTGCACCTCCGGCAGGTGCTGGACTATCCCCGAAGGCCAATGGATTTCCAATGAGGCACTCCGGTCCGTATCGAGGCCGAAGTGTACCCGCAGGTCACTGCTGGAAGCATACCCAACACTATTGGCAACGCTCCTTACCTGCGTTCGGCTGCCGTTCCTGCAGATCACTTTCGCTCCCAATGCTGAGCGGTTGCTCTGCTTTCCGGAGAGCTTCATTTGCAGCCAGTGGCGCTGCGGCGAGCGATTCATCCACAACTCAAGGGGGCCATTCAGAGACGACACTACCACATCCATGCGGCCGTCATTGTCAAAGTCCGCGAAGGCCGCGCCGCGGTGCAGACGGGCGACCGCAAAATCCGGGCCGGCTCCCGAGGACACGTCAGTAAATAGGCCTTGCTGATTGTGGAAGATGCGGTCCGGCTGAAGCTCATCAGTATCCAGGCCGCCGCAGGCCACAAACATGTCCAACCACCCATC
>JAKAWN010000470.1 GCA_021827245.1 Acidobacteriota bacterium
CCCCATAAACTTCAGATTCCACATTATTTCTTTGATTTTAAGCGGTTTTTGGCCCGTGAACGGTTACACCCAAACTTATCCGGTTGCAGAAACTGTCACAGGCCCCATCCGGTGCGTGAACGGTTACAATCCTTGATTTTGGCGGGTTTGTGATGTACTGTTTGGTAGTTCTATATGCGACCGGTTTTAGAATATCTGTAGAACGGGTGATGGTGAGGAACAGGTATGCATTCTTGTACTGTAAAGGGCTTGTTGTGAACGACGAAGGCGGGCAGACTTGGGAGAAGAAGTTTGGAGTCGTTGCAATGTTGGACGCTCTGGGGGGGCGCGTCTTCAACATAGAAGAAACACAACGGTTCCTCGAGCGGCGACAAAAATTCCTTGATGACCCCGATTTAAAGAAAACATTTCAGCAGATGTGCCGGTACGCCACAGAGCGTAAGACAGAGCCACCGAGACTATTCACCTTCCAAGATTCTATTATTTTGCACTGGAATGTAGGAAGTACAAACTTCAAAAAGTATCCAGAGTTTGTGCTGCCACAGATTGGGGCGTGGCTTGTGAACTCTATAGTTACTGGTCTTATCGTCGGATTCCCAACCCGTGGTGCAGTTGCCATTGGAGAGTATGTCCAAGATGCTACAAGCCTTCTTGGCCCGGCGGTTTCCGATGCCGCTGCTTGGTATGAAAAGGCTGACTGGTTTGGGGTCATCGCCACACCCGCCTGTGGACACCGCATATCGCACTTGGCCGAGTTTTTTGACTTAAAAAAGCGGCCCCTGGACGATAAAAACGTGTCGAGTTGGTTCTTCCGGTACAAGGTGCCGCTTACCGGCGGAAATTTTGCAAGAATGTGGGCCGTGTCCTGGCCACGATGCTTATGTGTTATTTCGTCCGGTCAACAATACACCCCGCGATGGAGTTTATTCAATACGTTGGCACAGTTTCCTGTGCCACCCGGCACGGAAAATAAGTACGCGAATACGATCAGGTTCTTTGATACGTACATGCGCCTGCGAGTGAACGCGGCACCAGCGGCGAAGGGAAACAATTGATTAGTAGAGCAGGAGGAGTCCCTATGCTGCATTCCATACTTCAGGCTATGGCCAATCCCGCAAGTAGTGCGATTATACTCCTTGGGGTATTGATAGCCACGGTTGCAGGGATCATCCCAGCATACAGGGAGCAAAGAAGGCGCCTCAAACTGTCTCGAAGTGCGAGGCTCCAACCATGTTTGAGGCACAGCGGAGCCGGCCTACTTGATATCGACCAGGCGTTCTCGAAGTTAGTTTTTACCAGCAGAAGTACGATTTTCGACCTCTGGGTCTACAATGATGGGCTTGCGGAGGCTAAGAACGTGAGTGTCCGGGTGAAACTCAACGGTAAAGAGCTAGACGATGCGAATTCTGCGGCATTACAGCGTGGTTTCCCACCAAACGCAACCATCCCACCCGGCGGTAGTCTGATGGCTCTGCAGGTTTATCCCGATGCGAACAATCCCGCAGACGTTGAGGTGGAGGTTAAATGGCAGGACTTGGATCGCGCGGGTAAGTGCGAACGTAGGATGCTACAAGGCTGGAGACATCGCTTTGTCCCTACGGAGGCACTGGCGGCGGAGCCTTATCTGCATCTGCCCGGTGATGTGCCTAGGTGAAATGTATCATGAGCGTATTTCGACCCCGATACCAAGACAAGAAAACCACCGAGCGCCGCCGTAGTGGCAAGTGCTGGTTGAGCTTCAAAGACCACAAGGGCATTCGCCGGCGGATGGCGGCATTGCTTGACCGGCGCTGGAGCGAAGCGCTCGAACGGGAAATTAAATACCTCGATTTCTCAACAAAGGAGAGCCACCCATGACCAGGAAAGCGCCGTCATATCGACGTGACGTAAATGTCCAACAACTGCTGCAAATACACTTTTCATTTGCCCCCGCCCGGATTCTGGCAGCGGCGGTGCAGTTGAATGTGTTTTCCCTTATTGCCGCCGGGCATAAGACCGGAGCCAAAATCGCCCAAGCCGCCGCCGCCAACGAGCGCGGCATGCGCATGTTGCTGGAAGCCCTGGCCGCCCTGAAGCTGCTGGCCAAGAGCAACGGCGCCTTTCGTCTGACGCCGCTGGCCCGTCGGTTTCTGGTGCGCGAAAGTCCCGATTATTTCGGCTCCATGCTGGAACATGACCATCTGTGGGAAGCGTGGACGCCGCTGGCGGAGGTGATTCGCAGCGGCCAACCTTATCGATGTGTGGAACAGAAGGACAAAGCCGAGGAGTTTTTCCCGGCGCTGGTGAGAAGCCTGCATGTGATGAATCGCCAGCCGGCCCAGCGCGTGGCGCGCGTACTGGGCGTGGGCGTTCGTCGCCGCGGCTTGCGGGTGTTGGATGTGGCCTGCGGTTCGGGCGTCTGGGGCATCGCCATCGCCGAGGCTGACCGCACGGCGCACGTTACAGCGCATGATTTTCCTGGTGTGCTCAAGTTAACCCGCGAATATGTCCAGCGCCACCACGTCGAACGCCAGTTTGAGTTTTTACCCGGGGATTTGCGCGATCTGGATTTCGGAGAAAACCGTTACGACGTGGCCCTGCTGGGCAATATTGTACATTCCGAGGGTGAACACTCGTCGCGCGACTTATTTCACCGGCTTAGCCGTGCTCTTGTGCCCGGCGGCCGCATCGTGATCATTGATATGATTCCCAAGGACGACCGCACCGGCCCGCCGTTCCCCCTGTTTTTTGCCTTAAATATGCTGGTCAACACGCAGCAGGGCGACACCTATACGATCAAACAGTACCGGCAATGGTTGGCCGACGCGGGCTTTCGCAAGATAACCACTGCCAACATCGGCTCACACTCACCAATCATTGTTGGAACAGTGGAGAAAGCGAGCAAGCCATGAGCGTATTTCGACCACGGTACAGGGACAAGAAAAGCGGCGAAGTTTGCCGTAGCGGCAAATGCAGACTAGGTTTCGATGATCCCACGGCGATTTGGCCGCGACCATCATTGGCTTGATCCGTGACTACAAAGTGCCCCGCATGGAGTTTAGACATTGTCTAGCAACGCGCCAACGCGCCAGGAACTGACGGAAGCTATATTATCTGTAACAGCCGCGCTGGGGCGCCCTCCATCGCGCTCGGAATTTCGAGGGCGGACCGGGGTGACCGAACGTCAGATACTCAACCATTTTCCGAATTGGCGCGATGCAGTGCGCTCGGCAGGATTGGCACCACACACCGCAAATCAAAAACTTAATGATGAAGAGTTGCTAGAGGATTGGGGAAAATTGGTTCGGAATCGTCGGCAGATTCCTACTCGTGAACAATACCGAAGGGAGGGCAAATTCAGTCCTGGCGTCTTCGAGAAGCATTTTGGGCCGTGGAAAGGCCTTCCTGCAAGGTTCCGCGACTTCGCAAAGGACAAGTCAAATTGGACAGACGTGGTAACGCTCTTGCCTGATCCAACAAGCACTCCCAAGATCGTGGCAGAAGCTGGCACACGATGCCTCGGCGCAAAGCCAACAATCGTATCTGGGCCGCACAGTAGGCTGGCGGATCGATCGACGTATGGAAATCCAACCGATTTCCGCGGCATGCGCCATGAACCTATCAATGAGCAAGGAGTCGTTTTTCTGTTTGGAATGATCGCGAAAGAGTTAGGATATATGGTGGAAGCCCTCCAGTCCGGCTTTCCCGATTGCGAAGCAAAACGTCAAGTCGGGCCAGACAAGTGGCAGCGCGTTCGCATCGAGTTCGAATTTGAGAGCCGCAACTTCCGGGATCATGGTCATCCCGACAATGGATGTGATGTGATCGTGTGCTGGCGGGACAATTGGCACGATCGTCCACAGAACCTTGAAATCATCGAGTTGGTTTCAGTAATCAAGACGCTTAGTAAGAGTGACGACTGACAATTCCCCCGCGTCGTATGATTCCGGCCTATGAAGACCGTACCGATTTAACATTGGATCGATTGCCAGCTGAGCGGTCTATTGGAAATTATGCAGAAGTGAATATGTGTTCGTATGTGGTGGAACAAAAGTCAGGCCTTTCGATTTTCCAACCCTTTGCTCAGGCCGGAGAGCATCTTGGAGATTTCTTCCAGATCGGAGCGGAGTTGAACGTGGGCTTCCAAGGGTATGAGTTTTCGACGAAATCCAATTTCCATCAGGACACCAATAGAACTTTTCCTGGCTGAATGCTTGGGATTTAGGGTTCGGATTGAAGACTGTATATATCCCACCGGCGTACAATGTGGCCACTACACTGCACGGCTGTGATATTGGTATACTCAACTACTCGAAATGAACAGCTGGTGGCTGGGCGCTGTTAATTACGCCGTGTCGGAAGTTCCGTGATGAGGTTGACGAATGAGGCCATCTGAAGCCCTGCAAAACCACCGCGACGCGGTATTACAAGCCGCCACAAGAATCGGTGCACATAACGTCCGTGTATTCGGCTCCGTATCGCACGGAGAAGATACGGATGGCAGCGACCTTGACTTGCTGATTGACGTTCCGCGGGGCGTTACCCTTCTTGACATGGTACGTTTGCAGACAACATTAGAGAAACAATTGGGTGTATCCGTGGATGTTCTGACCGCATACGATCTTCCGGCCCGATTTCGTGAACGGGTGGTCAAGGAAGCCAGGCCTATATGAACAGAGCATTACGTGACAGGGAATATCTGGCACATATTTGCGGTGCCATTGAGAGAATTCAGCGCTATCTATCCGGCAAGAGCGAATCGGACTTTATGGCGGACGAATTGATCCAGGACGGCGTCATGCGCAACCTTGAAATCATTGGCGAAGCGGTTAGCAAATTAAGCCCGGAACTGAAATTGAGACACGGCGATGTACCCTGGCACGAAATATCGGGTATGCGCAACCGGCTTATCCACGGCTATATGGACGTAAACCTTGAGATCGTTTGGGATACCGTTGCGACGGTTTTGCCGGAATTTCTGGGGAGAGTTCAGGAAATTCAGAAAACGTTCAAATAGGCCGTCCACAGTGTGATTTTAAGCGATTCCTGTGCTCTTGGTAAACCGACCATTGCCTTCGGCCAAGTTGGTGGCAATTGACAAGGCCGCACGATTTACCTGATCTACCAGAAAGTAGTAGCCACGAGGAAAGGCCTCGGCTGTCGCCGCGACTTGGTCCGCAAAATCCACG
>JAKAWN010000471.1 GCA_021827245.1 Acidobacteriota bacterium
GAACTCGCTGCCCCTTCAGTCATCTTGCGTAGATGTTGTACAGTAGCTTGTGTAACTTTCGGGATTTATTGTCCCGTGAGATCCGAACGTGTTTCATCGAGGATAGTCAATCTGAACAACGCGTGGCACCCTGACAAGCTACAAAGGCGAGTTGACGAACACGCGCGCCGCATGGCCGAGGGGGAAGCGGCCCGGATTCCCTGGCCGAAATTGCTCCAGGCACGCAAACTCTACCTTGACAGCGGAGCAATACATCAAGGCCAACTACGAACCCACCGACCGCCTGGCACTCGTCGTTCTTAACCGTCAACAAGCTGAGACCATCCAACGAATCGCCACGGCTGAGGCTATCGCTACAAGATTCCAAGGCTGGCTTCGCCACAAAAATGCTCGAGGGTCCGACATCTACATCTCGCAAAATGCCTTAAACGAGGACGCAGACGGACGGACGAAGGCGGACATAAAAACGATCCGCCACGTTTATCTCGACCTCGACCGCGATGGTGAACAAGCCCTTGCAAAGATCAAAGCAAGCCCCAACGTGCCCACGCCCAATTTTGTAATCAACACGTCGCCTGGCAAATACCAGGTGATTTGGAAAGTTCAAGGGATAAAGCAGGCGGAATCCGAGAACCTGATGCGGGCGATGGTTCGGGAATTTGGCGGTGATCCTGTCGCAACTGACTCAACCCGAGTTCTCCGGCTTCCCGGCTTCTTCAACAAGAAATACGAGAACGGTCATCGGATCGAGGCCCGCCAACTTAGCTCTCAAACCTACCAGCAATCGGATTTCAAGGTTGCGCTTGGGACTGGCCAGGAATTGAACCCTGCTTCATCGCAGAACGTAATTGGGGAACGCGGCGCGACTCATCAACGGACCCCCTCGGAGAACGATTGGGCGTGGGTAATGGGCAAGCTTGAGCGCGGCGAAACCCTTCCGGTTCTCATACAGAAGGTTGCCGATTATCGCGACGACAAGCCAAATCCGCAATATTACGCGCGACTCACCGTGACGCGGGCTTATGCCTTCTTCAAAATCTCGCATGGCGAGAACCCTCAAAAGGTTGCGCGCGCCATAAGTGCGTATCCTCCCCATTCTTCAGAAAATGGAATGGAGTACGCGAAAGGTACCGTCCAGCGTGCAATTGAGCAGGTTGCCAGATCAAGGCAACATCAGAATTCGGAAGCGCCTTCTCAGGGGCAGGCTTCCCAGAAACTGGGGCTTAGGATAACACCATGACTCTCACAAAACCGTTACTACGATGGCTTTTTGTGAATATCGCACTCGCGGTCTTGGCATTTCTCTGCGCCGGGAAAACTGGGCTTCCGATGCTCCGCGCTTACCTTGCGATGTACGCAGCGATCACGCTTGCTGCCAGCATCATTGTTGACCCCGAACTCTTGCAAGAACGGGCCATCCGCGGTGACTCCGGCTTAGACCCAATCGGCGGTAAGGGAATTGTCATCCTCTTCTTTGCAACCGTAGCCGTCGCCGCCCTCGACATTGGCAGGTTCCACTGGACGCAAGGCACGCAAGGCATGACCCAGGCCATAGCTCTCACTGTCGTAGCGGTTTTATTAGGCCTTATAACGTGGGCCATGGCAGTCAACCCTTTCTTTTCAAGCGCGGTACGCCTGCAACACGAGCGCGGGCATCACGTCATAAGTCGTGGCCCATACCGCTTCGTGCGACATCCGGGTTACGCCGCGATGTTCTTCAGCGTGCCCGGCAGCGCGATTGCGCTTTGCTCCCACGTCGCGCTAGTCCCTGGTGTCCTTTGCTCTATTATTATTCTCAGGCGCACCTTCCGCGAAGACCGATTCCTCAAAGAAGAGCTGCCCGGATATCCCGCTTACATGTTGAGGGTTCGCTATCGGCTCTTTCCGGGCCTTTGGTAAAGGAGGAAAACAGAATGCAATGCCCAAAATGCAAGTCAGAGGATGCAGTCAAACTCTCGCTCGTCCATGCAGCGGGATTGTCGGATGTCAAGACCCGCTCGCGAGGTCATGGATTGGCGCTCGGCAATGGCGGCCTGCTTTTGGGTTTCGGCAGCTCAAAGGCTGCCGGGACTTCGCAGACTCAGCTCTCAAAGCTGGCTGCACCACCCCACAAAAAACGATATCGGCGCGTAATTCTGGTTTGGCTCATTGGGCTTCTCATGGCTGGGCCGCTAATCGACGTATTCACGGCATCCGTAGCAAATCCTGACGCTGTGCTTCGCCACGATTTCCAGATTTTCGTGTACATTTCCACTGCTATCGTCGCCCTCGTCCTCGTCGCCCTCTGGAGCTTCAACCGCACAGTATTTCCGCGCAGACACGAGACCTGGAATCGCTCCTTCATGTGCCGACGTTGCGGCCAATTCTTTCACCTCGCTTCCCACGAGGAAGAATCATGATGCTCGTTACGACCGCATCGGAACTCGATGGTTACCGCATCCACGTCACCAAGGGCCTAGCCCAGGGCGCGACGTTTGAGAACATGCTTCACCATGCGGAACAACTCGGAGCAAACGCTATTGTCAACGCGGCATACGACAGTGCGCTTAAGGCCGGATTCTTGTTTCACGGCGATGCCGTCGTCGTCCAACCAATTGGTAGCAAGCCTGTTACTGGGCTTACAGGATCCGAATATGAAAAACGATAAACCACATCTCGATGGTCAGGCGACCATAGTTCCTACGGAGAAGATTGAACGCTCAATCTTGCTTATCCGCGGGCTTAGGGTGATGTTGGACACCGACATAGCCGAACTCTACGGGGTAAGCACTAAGCGCTTAAATGAGCAAGTCAAGCGCAATCTAGGTCGTTTTCCCTCTGATTTCACGTTCAGGCTGACGATCGAAGAGAAAAATGAGGTAGTCGCAAATTGCGACCACCTCCACAAGCTCAAGTTCTCCCCAGCGTTACCTCTCGCCTTCACCGAGCACGGCGCAATCATGGCGGCCACTGTTCTCAACAGCGAACGGGCCATCAAAATCAGCCTGTATGTTATCCGCGCCTTCCTGAAGCTTCGAGAAATGCTCGCCACGCAAAAGGAATTTGCTACGAGGCTTGAGGAACTGGAGAAGAAATTCGCCGAACAGGACGAGAATTTCAAGCTTGTCTTCCAACACATTCGTCAGCTTATGCAGCCTACTCCAGTTTCTCCAAAGCGCCGGATCGGATTTGCCTCAGACCAAGACCATTAACAAATAGAGCCGCTTATGAAAACTTACTCGGGCAATTCGTGTCCATCAGTTGACCTTTCCGCGCAGGGACATGAGATGGACCTCACTGATGGGCCGCCTAAGTCAACCGGATCCCAGACTTCAACCCGAGAATCCACCCTCATGCCAACTTCGACCAAATCCGAGCAGACTTTCGAACCTCTCCTGGGCATTGAGCAGAGTGCGTCCATGTTAGGTGGAATCCACCCCAAGACGCTCCAGCGAATGGCCCGAAAAGGCGAAATACCCGGATATCAAATTGCCCACCGCTGGTATTTCCGAGCCTCGGACCTGGACGCATGGCTAAAGAGTAGGCTAAACTCAACCTGCCAATCCATCCGCATGAACGGAGGAAATTGAAATGTTCAGGCGGATACGATATCAGCAAGGTTGTCTAACCCGAGAAAGGAGGAAGACCCGATCAGACGTTTGGGTGTTCAGATGGCGGGAAACAGGTCCCAACGGCCGGAAGCGCAACCGGAAGACAGTGATCGGTACCACCGAGCAATATTCTACCGAATCACTGGCACGGACAGCCGTGGATGGCCTGCGTCTCGAAATCAACAAGGAAGCTCCCACCTCCCTCACAAATTCAATTACCTTCGGGCAATTGGTTGCTCATTACCAAGAGAGAGAGCTTCCAGACGACGTCAGTCAGGCCAGGATGCCCAAGGCCCATTCCACAGCAGTAACTTACCGGCGTTACTTGCAGAAATGGATAAGGCTGCGTTGGGAGGCCTATTTGCTCCAGGACATCCACTCAGTAGCCGTGGAGGACTGGCTGTATGCGTTGAAAGCAGCGAACGGAACGAAGGCCAAGATCAGAAATATCATGAGCGCCGTGTTCCGTCATGCCATCAGATATGGGTTTCTTCCCAGGACCGAGGAATCCAACCCAATCAAATATGTGCGCCAGAGTGCGGCAAGCGATGTGATTCCCACCATCCTCTTAAAGGACCAAGTGTGGAAAATCATCGTGAACCTGCGGGAACCGGCACGTACGATGGCATTTCTCGCAGCGTTTACGGGCCTGCGGATAAGCGAACTTCTCGCGCTAAAGTGGACCGACATCGACTTCGCGAGGTCAGAAATCAGCGTCAGACGCGCCATTGTCTATGGTGCGGTCGGCGGCTGCAAATCAAAGGCCTCAAAGAAGCCCGTTGCGCTCGATCCCATGCTGGCAGACGCTTTGCAGCACTGGAGGCTCAGAACACCCTACTTCAAACCCGACGACTGGGTCTTTGCAAGCGCCAAGCTCAACGGGACCAAGCCGCTCAATCCCGGAATGCTTCGCAGATGGCACCTCAAGCCTGCTGCGAAGAAAGCGGGGGGTTCCGGCGAGATCGGGTGGCACACGTTCCGAAGAACCTTGGCCTCTTTGTTCATTGCCGACGGTGTGGACGTAAAGACCGTCCAAGAATCGCTTCGGCATTCAACCAGCAAGATCACGCTGGATTTGTATGCACAGGCGACTACCCCCAACAAACTCGCTGCGCAACGGAAACTGATCGAGACGATTATTCCCAAAACGCAGCAACCCACCTTCTTAGCCGGGCTCAATTCCTAAGCGAAAATTCGTTATTGTTCCTTTCTGTTCCCACGGCGGCGACTGTGCTTTTAGCTAAGTCGTTGAAAGGAATGGTGCCGCGGGACGGAGTTGAACCGCCGACGCCAGCCTTTTCAGGGCTGCGCTCTACCACCTGAGCTACCGCGGCAAGCATCAGATATTCTCAAACGGATTCGGAGTTCTGTCAAGGAAACGGACTTGCCCCAAGAATCGCGATTGATTGGCGATGAGGGTCCCGCGAAGCTTTACGAGCTGAGACAGCGGTGCCGTGGGGAGGGCTGCAGTGTTGTTTCGAGCGGTTTACCCCGGTTTTCAGGCCTTGCGAGCCATTTACAGGGCGCGGGAGTCCGCTCTCGTCGACACTCCCGCGTCGTTTTCAGG
>JAKAWN010000472.1 GCA_021827245.1 Acidobacteriota bacterium
CAGAACCTGCTGCTGGAAGCGGGAGCTTTGGGTCTCGGAGCTGTGCCCATGGGAGCTTTTCATGATGCTGAAGTGCAGAAAGTTCTTTCGCTGCCACGAAACCACGCGCCGCTCTACCTGATTCCTGTCGGCAGGCCGCGTTAGGGGGCCTCAGGGGATAAAGCTGGGGAGGGCTCTATTGTGATACGGATAAATCCGGCGCCTTTCACAATCTGTTCCAGCCGATTCATGATCCGTCTTGGTTAGAACGTCCTCTTCTTCAGCCGGTTCACATTGAATTTGGCGGTGTCGGCGACGGCCATCACGGCCATCACGCCGGCCTGCACCGGATCGGTCACCACAAGGTCGGCGACCTCAGGAACGCTGCCGGCCATGTTGAGGCTGATCACCAGCAATCCCTGCGCGCGCACTTCGCGGACGGCGCGCTCGATTTCGCCGCCCATCAGCGAACCAGCCAGCACCAAGGCCCGCGCTCGGGGCAACCGGCCCACGGCGCGAACGGCTTCCGCCAGGGGCTGCTCGCCGACCAGTGGAATGGTATCGACGGAGATATGTTCGCCGCGGATGTTGTGCCGGTCGGCTTCCGAGATGGCGCCGATGGCTACTTGTCCCACCTGCGCGCCGCCACCCATCACGATGATCCGCTTGCCGTAAATCTTCTCCAGGGTACCGACGAGTTGCGCTTCTTTCACTACGGAAAGCGCCCGGAGCCCCTCGAGCAACTCCTCCGGTGGCCCGGGCAGTTCGACCTCAAAATAGACCCGGGCCTCGGGCTTGTTGTCGTCAATGATAGCCACGGACGAGATGTCGCCCTCCCGTGCCGCGATCACTCCAGTCAACTGGTGGAGAACCCCGAGCCCTGATTCCACGCGAACAAGAATTCCAACTTTGTCGGACATGCATGCTCCTCAACAACGGCGGGAGCCGGCCAGCCGCGCACCCTCGCCTGTGTGTTCGTCTAGCGTAGCACAGTTTGCCCGTCAGATAGCGGCTGGAGCGCCGGTGTCCCGACTGGTACACTTGGGCAAGGATGTTTCAGCTTCGCCCCAGCGATCTGTCCTTCGTGTACAATGGCAGGTTGCCTCAGCGATATTTCACGCACTGGTCCCGACCGTGTTGATGACAGGTAGTCCTTCCACACTCTCACTGAAAGCCGGGCGGCTGATTCGCGTTCTGCTCACCTTGTTGCTGCCGGTTCTTCTTTGCGGCGTGCCGGCAGTCGCCGGGCCGGGCACAGCCGGCATTGAAGGCCGTGTTTTCGATGCGAGCGGAGCCGCGATTGTCCACGCCGCCATCAGCGTCACGAACACCGCAACGAGCCTGCATCGGCAAACCGTGACCGACAAGGACGGCTATTACTCGATCCCCGGCCTCCCGGTCACGGGGCAGTATGACCTGAGGGTTTCGATGGCAGGATTTGCGCTTCGCAAGGTTGCCAATCTCAGCCTGCGCGCCGGCGTCACGGCTTCCGTAAACGTGACGCTTAGCCCGCAGATCGAGCGCAGCCAGGTCACCGTGATGGGAACCACAGAAGGCGTGCGCTCGGATTCTCCGCAGACCGGAACCCGGCTCGATCTGCAAAAGATCGACGAAACGCCTATCTTGGGCCAGAAGATCACTGCGCTGCCTCTGCTCGACTCCGCCGTGCGGCCCGCGCGCGGCACGGGCGACATGTTTCTGAATAACGTTCTCTTTGTGGTCAACGGCAGCGGACGCCGCCAGACGTCCTACCAGATTGATGGTAGTTCCGCCGACGACACCTGGGGGCGCCAGACGATTTTCACCAACATCCCGCTTTCCGCCATTCAGGAATTCGAGGTCCTCCCCAACAGCTTTAATGCGGAATACGGCCGCACCACCGGCCCCGTTGTGAATATAGTCACCAAGACAGGAACCAACGCCTGGCACGGCGAAGGTGTTGTGATCGGCCGGCCTTCGGGAATTGAGGCGCGTAACCCGGTTTCAACCAGTCCCACGGCAGACAGCCTGGCACAGGTGAGCGGAACCGTCTCCGGCCCCATCATTCATGACCGCACATTCTTTCTGGTTTCAGGGCAGTACGCTCATCAGAATCGCGATTCTTCCATCACTTCGCCGCTTGGCCCCGGAGTTTTTACGGGGCGCTATCGCCAAGGCCTGTTTTTCGCGCGCGTCGATCACCAGATCAACACAGCCAACACGCTGACCGCGCGCATCAATTTCGACCGCGCATATGACACCAATCCCGCTGACGCCGTGGGTGGGCTGTCGCTACCCAGCTCAGCTCGCACATTCGCCCGCAGAACCTACGACGCCGTGTTGTCGGACACTGCGGTGCTCAGCCCGTCCTGGCTGAACACGTTTCACGCCCAGTTGCAGGTGGGCTCGCCGATCACCCAGTTCCAGCCGGCGGACCCTTCAACCCAGTACGTTTATCCCGGCGTGGCAACCATCGGTGAATCGCGCGGCGCGCTGCTTGGCGATCACCAAATTGAGGTCCGTGATACGGTTTCAGGCTTTCGTGGCCGCCAGAGCTTTCAGTTCGGTTTTGACGCCATTCATTCTTCTTCCGGAGGCAACAGCCGGGAGTTCGGCGGGCCGTTTGTGCTGGGGCAGTTCGTCGTCAAGCCCGGGATTATCGTTCCCGTCCCGCAGCTGACCGTCAACGACATCCAACAATATACGCAGGGTTTCGGCAACGCTTCCTACAACGTCCAGGAGTGGCTCTGGGCCGTGTTCGCCCAGGATAACATCAAGCTGCGTCCTGATTTCACGCTGAACCTTGGGCTGCGCTATTCCCGCCAGACGTTTACTGATGGCACGGAAGACTTTTCGCCCCGCGTGGGTTTTGCTTACAACATTCATGGCGATGCGAAGACAGTCCTGCGTGGCAGTTACGGCATCTACTATTCTGAGGTTCCGGCGGACTCCGCGGCCGACTGGCTGCTGAATGGGCCCACTGGCTATTTCAATTTCACGGTGGCGCCGGGCCAGCCCGGTTTCCCCACCAACCTCGAGCCGCTTTCGGCTTTCCCACCGGACGCCACGCTTCCGCCGCGCAACATTTATGTGCGTCCGGGCGACAGCGCCTATCTCAGCCAGTTTTTCAACGTCAGCCTGCTCAAGGGCTATCCGAGCAAACTGCTGGACCCGTACACTCAGCTCACGACGTTCGGCATCGAGCGCGACTTGGGCGGTGGCTGGATTCTGGACGTGGATTACGTTCACCAGTTGACGCTCAAAATTCTGCGCTCCGTCGACCTGAACTCTCCCTCAGTCTTTGTGCGGACCCAGCCGGGCCAGGTGCGTTCTGCCGCGGCCGCTGATCTCACGCGGCCCATTGTGCCGGAACCCGGCGGTTACCGGAGCATTTTTGCGAATGTGAACGAGGGCGATGCCAACTACGACGGCCTGCAGGTCAACCTGAACAAGCATTTCAGCCACGGCTTTTCGCTGCTGGCGAGCTACACCTGGTCCCACACCATTGACACGGCGGAGATGGACGTGCCCAATGTCTTTCCGAACGATTCCAACCAGCTGGGCAGTTACGAGCGGGGCAACAGTTTGCTGGACCAGCGCCACCGAGCTGTTATCAGCGGCTGGTGGCAGCTTCCCCAGCAATTTGTCACGGGTGGCATCGCCACGCTGGCGTCTGGTTTTCCTTACAACATCGCCACCGGCGCCGACAACAACGGAGATGGCACGCTTTCCGACCGGCCGGTGATCAACGGCGCCGTGATAGGGCGGGACACGGGGCGGGGCACGCCCACCTATGACTTTTCACCTTTCGTCGCGCGTCAGTTCCGCTTTGGCGACCACGTCACGCTGCTGGGACGTGCCGAAGCCTTTAACGTTTTCAACCATCCCAACATTGTGGGCCGCAATGGCATCTACGGCAACTCGATTTCAGGCCAGCCTCTGCCCTCCTTTGGCCAGCCGCTCGGCGGCATCAACAACGTCGAGCCCGGACGTGAATTTCAGTTTGAGGTCCAGGTTCGGTTCTAGGGTGACTCTCCTTGATGAATTGGTGGACGATCATCGCACTGCAGAACCTCCTCGCGATCGTCACGGGAAGAGGACTGCAAGGTTGCGTGATTCTTACCTTTGCGCACCTTGGCCAAGTTCCGAGAGCGATCTTTGCATTTATCGAACCAGGCCCCGGACATGCCCCTAATACAAAGATTGGTATGCTTGCCCACACTGCCGAAACCCGACGGTCCCGACATAAGCGTACTGGATTTCGTCCGAGGTCTCCATCGTTCGCATGAAAGGATGATTTGGCATTAGCGCATGTAACCACCGGAACCCCAAACGAAATCGTTAATCCGCCCTTGGTGAATTTGAAAATTCTTGCACTGCGTTTATCTTGACGCTAAACTTGGCCCCTAAAACACATTGCTGGCCCACGGAGGCATGCGCTATCTGGGAATTCAATTCAAGGTTACACATATCAAATCTACCAAACAAATTACGTTTTCTTCAGGGTCATCTACCTTTGCGGCAAGTTGCTATGGTCTGCGGTTCAGCAGAAAGACCGAGGCTGCACAACGGTTCGCACGAATCATCCTCTTGCGGTTGACAACTTGAACAATGCAAGTGGCTGGAAGACCAGTGCTAGTTGATGTTCGATATGCCGGATGACAACAGAGCGATTCAAGCGAGGCAAAAGGCGTGGCAGACTTTGCGAGAGATTGTCTGAGTGGCAAGCACATTCTGATTACTGGAGGCATGGGCGCCATCGGCCGGGTGGTGGTGAGTCGTTTACTGGATGTTTCGGCGGCTGTTGCAGTGAACGATGTTGTTGACAATGCAAAGGCTTCCGAGTTACTCCACGAATCCAGTTGGCCAGGCGACCGCTGCAAGTATCTCCAAGGCGACGTGACCAAACCGGACGAAGCTCGTGTGCTCGTCGAGAGGACCGTCGCGGCGATGGGACAACTTGACGTGGCTATCTGCCATGCAGGCATTGCCAAGACCTGCCCTATCATCGATTATTCACCCGGCGATTGGGACAAGATTCTGAGCGTGAATCTTAAAGGAGCGTTTCTGGTTGCGCAGGCTGCGGCAAGAGCGATGGTGGCTGCGGACATAAAAGGGAAGATCATTTTCACTTCTTCCTGGGTGCAGGATGTTCCCTGGCCGGAACAAACTACCT
>JAKAWN010000473.1 GCA_021827245.1 Acidobacteriota bacterium
GTACTACGCCCTACCGCAATTGCCACGATTGGACGCACGGTCCTCTCTCCCGACATCAGGAGCGGTGCCAGCCACTTCATCATCAGCGCACATCACAAGGTGCATTTGCTGGGATATAAATTGATAGTGCAAGGATTCCCATCGATGGACCAACACATCGATATCTCCGTCTGCGCGCATACCGCTTGCTGGGCCGTTCTCCGGCACTATAGCGAACGCTACAACGTGTATCGTGAATATCTCACCCACGACATCACCATGATGGCTCAAGAATTCGATCCTGGCGGCCTCGTCCCATCGAAGGGACTGCAAATGTCGCATGCCGAGCGCGTGTTCCAGCAAGCAGGAACGTTCCCCGTCCACATCGCCCGCGTGACCAGTACCCCGACGGACCCTGCATTTTATCGACAGCTCAGTGCATATATTGAGTCGGGATTCCCGCTTTTTGCAGCCATGCATAAGCGCGGTCACGCTGTAGCTGTCGTCGGCTACCAATGGCGTCCGCCCGTCACCACAGCGGTTCCAGGAATGCGCTACGCCTGGGATGAAGTCGAATCACTGGCGGTTGTCGATGACAACCACCTCCCGTACCTCTCTATACCCGCGAAAGCCGTGCCGACCAGAGCGGCCTACTCCGCGGAGGACATTGACGCATTTATCGTGGCCCTCCCAGAGAAAGTCTTCTATCCCGCTGATGCAGTAGATCGCTTGGCACCCGCCCTCTTTAGGCTCGGGCCGATCGTCGGTCTCCCGCGCAAGGAAGAGACGATAATCCGCTACTTTATTACAACCGGCTCGGCCCTCAGACGGTTTGTTCGGGATAAGGCATCCGAATTCGACCCGACGCTTCTGTCGAAGATCATGACGATTCCATTCGCTCAGTTCGTCTGGATTGTAGAATTCGCCACCGAGCAGCAGTGGGCTCTTGGACAAGTGGAAGCGCGCGCCGTGATCGACGCTACCGCAAGCCTGCTTGAGGTTATGCCGCTGTGGTTGTTGCATAGCAGGACTGACGCCCTGATTTTTGACCGTCGGCGCGTTGGCCACGACTTGAGTGCCGGCATGGGCGGCCTCAAACTCGCCAACACTGGGCATAGTGGGTTCACAAGGATGGACCAAAATCTACGCCCGACCCAAACCAAGTGAAGACTGTCATGGAGTACCAATGAGCAGAGACGACGAATCGAAGGTTTCGGAACTCACAAAGGACCTGACTCCCGTCGACCCGAAATCTCTGGAAGATTTCGAACGCGAGATGAACGAACAGGTCATACCCGAGATTAAAGCTGTGGTAGAAGAGCGCCGCGTGCGCGCCGCGGAAAGCCGCCAGCTTCAGCTGAAGTATCTAACCATTCATCCTTCGGCTTTGCGGAGCCGCTCGTAGGCAGCTCGCACAATGGCCTCCACTGCCTCAGCGGCCTCAGAATCCAGATTTGGATCGCTCCGAAGAAGCGACGAAATCTGCGCCATCGGCTCCGGATGAGTGGCCTTATATGGAGCTTTAACAAAGTCAGACGGATTGAGCCCGGCCCAAGCGGACAACGCTGCCAGGCTTGCCGCATCCGGCTTCCGGCCTTGTCCCATCCGGGCCAATGTCGAGGCGCTTACCCCAGTCTCTTCAGCCACCTGCTTCCAGTTTTTCGAGCGTGCTCTCACTGTTGATTCAAGTGCTCGATAGAACGCGTCTGCGTCAAACCCTTTATTCTCCATCGATAACCGCCATCGCTCTCCGCATTGCAAGATAGCAATTGACTTTCTATATAGAATAGGCCTACACTCACACTGGTGCCAGTTTAGCAACTGGATTCCGATATGGCAAGGAGAAAACGATGGACATAAACGAGACCGAGCAAGGGCAGGCCAGTGTGGAAATACACGCGGACAAGCGAGAGGTTACGGTCACCGTAAACGGCCAGCCCGTAAAACTCGAAGGGCACACTGCGACGGGCTACGAAATCAAGGCCGCGGCGATCAAACAAGGGGTTCAGATTCAGCAGAACTTTATTCTTCAAGAAGAGCTTCCTAACGGGACCAGTCGAATCATAGGCGACAACGAAAAGGTGCATCTGCGTGAGCATCTGCATTTCACAGCTATTGCGCCGGACGATAATTCCTAGCGGGCAAACCGATGAAGACAGAGGTTTCGACTGCGATCGAAGAACTGAAGCGTCAGTTCCCCACGGCGGCCTTTACCGTTTGGGAGGACGGTCAGGGCGGTGCACGGGTGTTAATGGAACCGGTCGCCATAGGATCGAAATACCGCCCTTCAGACACATGGATCGGTTTTCAGATCCCTGCGCAATATCCGTATGCCGACATCTACCCCGTTTTTATTGGCAACGTCGCTCGCCTAGACGGAAGACCATTTGTAGCTCCTGTAACACCGGGGCATAACTTCGAAGGGAGGCCTGCTCTCCAAGTGTCTCGGAAGAACAGTGCCGCCCAGCGCGGGTTGCAGAAGGCAGTGGCGAAAGTCCTCAAAGTCTTAGCTTTCTTGGAGAACCTCCCATGATCACTAGGTGCCGAATCCGCATCGCGCAGAAAGATTTTGATGTCCTTATGGCTCATCTCTTTCCGGACGATCACGACGAGCACGGCGGCGTCTTGCTCGCAGGCGTTAGCGAAACTGAGGGTCAAACTTCCTTGCATGTCCGCGAGGTGCACCTTGCAGAGGAAGGCACCGACTATGTACCGGGCAAGATCGGATATCGTGCGCTTGCGCCTCGATTCATTCATCGCCTGATTACGCGAGCCCGTGATGAGCGTCTCGCTTATCTTGCCGTTCACAACCACGGAAGTGACCAGGAAGTGGGATTCAGTTCGATTGACCTTGCTTCCCACAAACGCGGTTATCCGGCCCTACTACAGATCGCTCACGGTATGCCGGTTGGTGCCTTGGTTTTCGGACATAGGTCGGTACAAGCTGATGTCTGGCTATCGAACGAGAACCGCTTGGAAATCGAGCATCTCGCGGTGATTGGCAATCGTATTCAGCGTCTAACTTCCACACGAAGACGCGAGCTGGGTGAGCTACCAGACACGTATGATCGTCAGATCAGAATGTTCGGAAAGCGTGGACAAGCGGAACTTGCTGGATGCCGCGTCGGGATAATAGGACTTGGCGGAATTGGAAGTATGGTCGCCGAATATTTATCTCGCCTTGGCGTCGGAGAATTCTTTCTCGTTGACGGCGATTACGTTGAAGAATCGAATTTATCTCGTATTGTCGGAGCGTCGCCTTGGGACGCGCTCCATCATGAATCGAAGGTAGGAGTCGCGCAACGATTGATCCTCCAGGCAAATCAACATGCAAAGATTCACCTCATTGCAGATGACGTCGCCAAGGAGTCGGTCGCCAAGACTCTGAGACTATGCGATTACCTATTTCTCGCAGCGGACTCCATGAGAGCTCGACTCGTGTTTAATGCCCTCATCCATCAATACCTGATCCCCGGCGTTCAGCTGGGCTCAAAAGTCCGTGCGGATTCAGAAGGATCACTCGTCGAGGTTATGAGCGCGAATCGTCCCGTTCGCCCTGGCCGCGGTTGTCTATGGTGCAATCAACTGATCGACCCAGAGCAACTCGCAAAAGAGGCGAAGACGGATGAAGAACGCAAGGCCCAAGCATACGGCGTCGAAGAACCGAACCCGAGTGTGATTAGTTTGAACGCAATTTCCTCGGCTCACGCCGTGAATGACTTTCTACTAAACTATCTCAACCTTCGGCCGGAGCGTGAAGAACTCTACTACGAACATTTCCATTGCCTGAAGGGAAAGCAAAGTCTCGTTGTGCCGCGCTTTGATCCCGATTGCCCGGAATGCTCTCCGGCAGGGATGCGCTATGGGCGAGGCGATTCGGTTTCTTTGCCTTGCATCGAGGGTTGAGATCTACAAAATCAGTGGCGATCTAGCTGAAGCACTTTGCCCTCACTATGCTGCCAAAACGTCCATTCCGCACGTTCGGCCACTTCCTCTCCCGCTTGCTGTTCTCCTCTGCTTTGAGATCGTCGCGTCCCGGCGAGTGATTCGTCCGCCTCCGGTCTCTATCAGCGGCTCTCGCGGCACCAGGGTGCTGTGTCACTCAAGCGTGCGGCACGTTTCGACCTGGACGCGCCAATCTCTCCACTTCTTTCCGGCATTTTGCGTCTTTGTTCCCCGGCCTTGGGTGAGTAGGGCGGACTTGGACTAGGGTTGAAAGTGCGTCAGCCGCCTGGGCCAAAGTCGATATCGTGACCCAACAGAGCCGCCTTCTCTTTGAGGTAGTGTTTAACGGCAGGGTTGTCTTTGTTATAGATAAGTGGCTTTCTTTCGACAACATTCACGCCAGCCGCACGGATCAATCGTTCCTTTCTAGGATCGTTTGTGAAAAGGCTGACGGAACGGTGCAAACCAAGAATAGCCTCGACTATGTAACCCACGGCCTGGTAATTTCTGACATCGGGTTCCAATTGGAGGCATGCGTAGGCTTGGGTCGTGCTCATTTTCGCGGTTTGCTGAAGCCGAATAGCCTCGATTTTCTTCTCCAAACCGGCACCTCGGCCTTCCTCATAAAAATAGATCACCATGCCCCCGTGGCCGATGATAAAAGATAGTGATTCTTGGAGCTGCCAAGCGCAGTCGCAGTCCGTTGCCCAGAACGACTCTCCGAAAAGGCAGGAGCTCTGCACTCGCAGGGGAAAGGGGACCTCAGGGAGAACCGAGTTCTTGCCAATGAGACAGACACCCTCTTTTTCGTCGACTCGAACGTGGCGTACTGCCACAGGTCCTCTGCTGGTGTTGAGCTTAATGGACTCACCGACTGTACGTGACATGGCTACATCCTCTTCGGCTCGACGGCACGTCCAGTAACGGCTAGCTCCGCGACGTACTGCCTCGGCCATGTGATGCCCAGCTTTTCATACCCGCTCAAGACGCTGTCGAAGTCTTCTGGCTTCGCTCGCTTCTCGAGGAAGTCAAGGACTCTAATCGAAAGCTGGTGGTGGAGCGCTTCTATCGGAAACCGCCTACCTGGCTGCCCTAGGAGTTGGTCAACTTGGTCAAGGACATTTCCAGCTTCGGAGTACCCACCAAGGAGGGTATAGCTGTCGGCCAGACCTAAAGCCGAGATCGGA
>JAKAWN010000474.1 GCA_021827245.1 Acidobacteriota bacterium
TTTTTTCGATTTCGTCTTCCGGCCGCAAACATTTCCATTGAAAGTCGCGTTTGGAGGGCATTTTCAGGGGGAAGCACGAGAGGGCTGGAACGAGACCTTGTGAGAGCTGATTCCACTTGTTTGAGGCGTACAAGTCGGTCAGGGCATGGAACCCGGGACGGTACTGGGTGCTCAACGACGTCGGCAGAGAGGATCAGGGTGAGAATCCGCCCGCACTTGTGAAGGGAAATGAACATAGCGCCAGCGCTCGATAGCCAGTGGGTCTGCATCTGCCGGTGCCGACTCTCGATCAGCACGATAGCGATGGCCCTGTTGCCTTAGTCGACACCTTACTTAAGAGTTTCGGGGAAAGGGCGATTCCGTGGTATCATTGTGGGCGCTATCGGAAGCGACGCAAGGACACCTGTTCCGAGCGCTGGCGCTTCCGGTCCCTAGTCTATTCTAAGTCAGTGGCAGCAGGGAAGCGATGTCTCAAGGTCTTCCGGAGCGGTTCCCAATCCGTATCGGGCTAATCAATGAGGGGGACCGTGTACTTACCGGGTGGACGAGAAATCGCCGCAGGTCAGCGAATTGTCCTTGAGATACCGTTGCTTCCTGTCGACGAGAGACTTATGATTCCTTAAGGAACGGAGAACTAAAATGGCACATCGACTGCGACTTGTGTGTATCATTGCTGTTTCCTTCCTCACCTCAGCCGCGCTGGCTCTGGGGCAGAGTACCAGTTCCCTTGGGCTCGGCTTTTCGGGCAGTCTGGCTCCGGGATCCTACCAGTCCCTGGGGACCGTGCCCGCGTTGTCGGGACAGACGAGCGCCAGCACTTCCAGCACATTCCGTGATTTCTCTCGTGCGCCTGAGTCGGGTGAGTATGGCCGCCAATACGGCAACTATGGTTACTATACTTCTGACTTGGCTTCCTTGTTCCCCGGGTATTTTGCTTCCTATTTTGACAGTGGCTATGCGGACGCGTATGGCTATGGTGGAGGTCCTTACCAGCAAGGTGGATCTCAGCAAAACGGCAACGGAAACCAAAGTCAGAGCCAGAACGACAATCAGAACCAGGGCCTGAATGGAAACCAGAATCAGAATCAAGGCAAGCAAGGACAGGGAAAGCAAGAGGCGCCGCCTGAAAAGCCCCAGTATTTGACCTACACCCCGAAGAAGGAATCACTGCAGGAACAAGCGAAGTCCGGCAAGTCCGCGGCTGTTGACTTTAAATCCTCTCCGGACGGCGCGGAAATCACAGTGGATGGCTACTTTGTGGGGCGCACCCCGACCACAGTTCACATTCCGCTCGGCGAGCATTTAGTCTCAATCACAAAGTGGGGCTATCGGTCGTGGGACCAGGAATTAAATGTCACGGACGAGAAGTCCGTAAGCATCAACCCCACGTTACAAAAAGACTGGTAGTCATCGACGTTCTCTTGTGTGCTCAGCGAATGTCGCCGGCGCACAACACTCTATTGCTCTGCCGGATGGCATCGTTCCCACAAGAGCATAACTGCGGGCGTTCCGCTGCAGCACTCAATTCAGACGCCGGCTGCTCTGACGGACTGCTCAGCGTCAAGCCGCTTCTCACGCAGTCTTTGATGCCGGGTGAAAGCCTTTATTGAGCCCCACCATCTTGAGCGCTTTTCTGGGCTCCGGATTGGCCATAAACCAGCGCCATATGTTGCCGGAACGCGCATTCTCTGTGCTGAGCAGTGTGACGCCCTGGTCGATGCCAAGCACGTAGGTGTCCACCCAGCCGGTAATCGGGTTGAAGGCGTCCACAAATCCGTAACGTCCCCAAACGGGCTTGCCCTTAATCTCCCCGCTGCCGAATTTCTCCTTCATTGTGCGGATCGCGGCCAGGCAGATTTGCGGAGTGAACATCATGGACCCGCCGGCGGCGCAGGGAACAACGGTGCCGTCAATGTGATCGACCACTGGCACCCGGCCCCAGGCTGTATAGCCGTGGGCGCTATCCGATGCCGTGACTCCCCACACATTTCCGGTGTAATCGGGAAACCGCTTTGAGAGACTCATGCAGAACGCTCGGTTGGCAAGTGTGGCAGCAATCGAGTTGATGAAGAAGTTAATATAGGGCGGCTTCGGCTCGAAGCGATTGCGGTAATCAACGTAAGCATGCGAATACTGGTGGGTGAAAAGCGGCGCAAAATTGAGGAAGCGATAGCCGGCGTAGTCGGTCCATGTCCGGTTCCAGGCGTACCACGACTTGACCGGCAGGGGATGCGTTGGCGAGCCGATGCCCAGCAGATAGAGCATGGTCTCCTCAGCGTACATGTTCCAATAGGCTTTCAGGAATCCTTTTTCCGGAAGCCAGCCCATCGAGAGCAATGTGGGGTTCGTGTTACGCATCCAGGGAAAATCGATGCGGTTGTAGATTTTCGTGGCCAGATTCACAATATCAGAGTCGTCGTGGAACCTCTGGCGCGCGGTCAGAATGCCGCCCAGCAGAAGCGCCGTGTCGATGGAGGAAACCTCACAGTTCCACTTCCTTTCGCCGGTAACTTGATCGATAAAATGATAGAACCATCCGTGTACGTTCGTGGCCCGGTTGGCGAAGAAGTCGAGGGTGTTTCGGACTCGCTCGCGTGCATCGGTTGACGTGATCCAATGGCGTTCAGCGGCAACACAGATCGCCGAAAGCCCGAATCCTGTCGATGCAATGCTGGCCACGTGAAAGCTGTTGCGGCGAACCGGTGACCCGTCGCTATGTGCCCTGTCGAGCACAAGCCCCGTCTTCGCGTCGCCCTGTTCCCAGAAGAAGAGGAAGGCACGGTGCTCCAGATCTCCAAGAAATGCATCGTCTTCCCTGGACAACGTAGTTGGGACTTCGGGCCGCGGTCCTTTACAAAGGTCTTGCCACCAGTGGACAAGCTTTGAATATTCCTCCACGAACTTGTTCGTATCGGGAGAGGAAACGTCTCTTCTGCGAGCGCTTGCTGAAAGATCACGGCCGGTGCTCAGGATTGAGGCAAGGGCGCCCCCAGCGAGAAGTAGACTACATTCGCGACGGTTCACTGTTCCCCCTTAAGCAAGTGGATGCTGCCAATCGACCGTAAACCAGTATCTCCTGATCGGGCGAATACAACACAAACTAATTTGTAATCTCGATCAAGGACAGAGCATGGGGCTCGAGCTTAAGCGAAAGCGCTAGATTGTCTGCTGAAACCGGTTCTATTGTGGGTGCAGGCATCTGGCCCGCCTGGCGCAGGATTTTCTGCTGTTCGAAGCTCGGGAAGTCCGGTTTCCCCATGGCGTCCCATGTGGCCAGGGGCGAGCCGTGGTTTTTGTCAACGGTCCAGATGATCGCTTTATGGGCGCCGCTGAGACCCTTAAAGGAGAGGTGATAGGTTTTGGCGCTTCCACCGTTGCCGGGTGGCGCATAATTCCAAAGGGCGATGGCAAGCGTTCCGTCGGCACGCCGGGTGACGATAATAGGTCCAGAATTCTCCGCGAGCCGTTCGTTGCCCAACTGATGAAGGAGCGCAAAGTCGTTGTAGGAAGCCTTGTCAATATGCCCCGTCGCGATGAGCCCAAACCCGCCGTAAAAAGGCCGCTTGACCACGCCCTGTTCCTCAAAGACATCGGAAAAATCCCAGTAGGAGAGCAGATGAACCAAGCCGTCGCAGCGGCTGATGGTTTCAGCCAGCCAGGGGCCCATAAATGAGGAATCAGTGACGTCTACGATGTTCATGTAACTAGCATTATATTCGCTGAAGATGATGGGAAGGTTGGGCATCTGTGATGCCTTTACCTCCTTGTAAACCTTCTTGACGGCCAGGCTGACCATGTCACGTCGCGCAATATGCTGATGGGTGCCGAAAACATCTTCCGCGGTGTCATCGCCATAGACGTGCGTGGAGACGAAATCGACGGGAACCTTGTCCTGGACACAGTGGCGAATGAACGCACTGACCCAGGCGGCTTGCGCGGTTGCAGGGCCGCCAACGCGAAGGCGTGGGCTGACGCTTTTGAGAGCACGGGCAGAGACATCGTAAAGGTGAAAATATGTGGCCTGTTTTGGCTTGCCTGCCCAGAACCCTATGTTCGGCTCATTCCAGACTTCGAAGTACCACTTGGAAACCTCGTTGATGCCGTAGCGGTCAACAAGGTGCTGCGCGAATGCACGGATGAGATCTCCCCAGAGATTCCAGTTTTTGGGCGGCGAGATGTAAGGATGGTAAAAGAAGCTCTGCCGTTCGGGTGTCGATGCCAGATCTTTCGGCATGAAACTCAATTCAACATAAGGACGAATCCCTTTGGCAAGCAAGCCGTCGTAGATCTGGTCCACGTAAGAGAAATTGTAGACGGGCTGGCCTTGCTTGTTTACATGATATAAACCCACCCCTCGGTCGAAAATGCCGTGGAAACGGACATATTGGAAGTCCGTGACACGTTTTACTGACCTCAAGTCACGGCGGTAGCTCTGGCGCAGCGAAAGAATGGCATGCCCCGAGCCAAACATCCTTTCCCAATAGTGCGGGAAGGGATGGGCGGGTGCGTCGGTGTTGATGACGATTGTTTTGGTGCGCGACGCGGACCTTTGCTGGCCGAGCAGTACGCCCGAGCGCCACGTGAAGGCGAGTGCGAGCAAGACGAAGCTTGTGGCCACTGTCGTTCGAGGATGAAAAGTTTTCATGTTGTTGGCTTCTCCTGAAGCAATTTGAAATGTCCGTTGTGACGCTCGCGTTGATGCGCAACCCCTGTGAGAGCAGTAACGGCAAACAACGTCGAGCAATGTTGTGATCCATCGAGACCGCTGCGAACTGATGCAAGCTGCTGAGTTTGCCGCTCGACACCACCTGCGAGGTTAGAGCGGACTCTTTACTTTCTGATCTTACCTGCTTTGCAAAGAGTCCGCCTGCCGCGACAAATCAAAGGACGTTGCTGAACACGAAGGTTAGAAGCTGAACCTCGCCTCCAGCGAGATCACGCGACCCGTCAGCGCATTCTGTGCTTGGTCAAACTGCGGATTGCTGGTCGTGCCGTTATAGCTGATGGTTGTATTGAGGCTGCCAGGGTTCAGGTTCAACTTGTTGAAGATGTTGTAGAAGTTGCCTACAAGGTCGAATCTTG
>JAKAWN010000475.1 GCA_021827245.1 Acidobacteriota bacterium
CCGCCTGTTGATCCCGCCTGACGAGCTGCCGAACTTAACATAGACCGGCCACTTCAGAACTCGCCAAATTGCAACCGCCGAATGCGCCCGCCTTGACGCTTACTCTTCAAGCTTTCGTTTGGCGGCACTCGCCTCCAATTCTCGCCGCTTGCGATCTTCTTCCTCCAGCTTCTGACGCGCTGCTTCGGCCTCGCGCCGCAGCCGCTCCTCTTCGCGTCGCCGTGCCTCCTCCTTCTCGCGCTGGTAGCGCGCAAGGCCTTGCTTGATTGAGCGTTCGCGCGCTTCGAGCGGCCCATCGAGCGTTGCCAACAACTGTGTGTGCGCCTTGTGACCTCGATGCCAAAAATCAACATACGGTCGGATCGCGCTCTCAAGGCGGAAGCGCAACTGGGCGATCGCCTTTACTTGCTCCCCGGCAGCCTGAAACTGCTCGTCGGTCGAGACCACCGTGAGCGTCTTCGTCTCCTCCAGCCTGGCTTGAACGAGTGCAGAAAGTTCTGCTTTCTCCTCGTCCCGCAGATTGAGTTCGGGCGAACTGATCAAAGTGATAGCAGCCTCCATAGGTTGACACCTCCGAGGATGTTTTGTTGTGGGGGGGGCGCTGAGGGAAGAAACACCGCCGGCCAGAATCCAGCGGCCAGAACTTCTACGCAGCTTCGTCGAGATCCGTCCGAGCGCCTGCTTGAATGTCCATGCCCTGATTCATCTTCCAGGCTGTCACCACCAGCGCGGCGCGGAAGACGTCGAAATCAGCAAGGTCGCTATAGGCCGTGAGCTTGTATGACCCGTCGCGCCTCAGTTGCAAGACGGCACGGTCATACTTGAAAGGAGGCACCACGGGCTTTGGCAGCAGGAGTTCGTATCCAGCCGTTTGTAGGGCAAAGGCAGGGTAGAGCCGCTCGATGCACTTCAAGTCGATGATCCACAATTTCCCGGCCAGTGACCCTGTGCGGTCAATCGTCCCGCCACAGAGCATGCCGTTGATTCGACCGACCTGCCGATGCTCGATCAGTTGCGGCCGAAAGCCCGACTCGCGGATGAACTTTTCGTAGCCTGCCAGGTGACCCTGAATCTCAGGATCTACCGTGTCCATGTCGAGGCAGCTTTCATCGAGATATTGGGTGGCTTTGTGAACATATTCCCCAACGATGCGCTTACGGTCGAGCACTTCGGGCGCGACCATCGAGTAATCCGCGGAGAGGCCGGCCGAGTGAAGCACCTGGGTGACGCTCGGTACGGGCTTTCCTTGGACAAGGTAGAGATGACGTTCAGCGTCGAAAGTGAAATCAATGCCCACTGTCTAAGCCCTCCGTGAACCCATCGAGCATGTGATACCGATGGGTCTGGTCCGTCACGAGGGCGAGCCGCACCGTAGCTTCTCGGCCCTGGCGCCGGGCGATTTCAGGCAGCATGTCCGTTCGATTGGAATAGACGGTGGTTGCCGAGCCGTTGTGCGAAATCTTGAAGACCACGTATTCCACACCTTTCCCGTTGCTCCGGAGAGTCTTTCCGGACGCGTCAGCTTCAACTGGGCCAATTACACCGCGCAGAGTGATCGGCGTTGACTGCGTCCCATTGGGCGGCACCGTGCCATTCGCTCCCGATCCCGTTGACGGCTGTTTCTGCTTCGCATCGCCAGGACTTGCGGGGCCGCCAGCTTGACCGTTGTTCTGCTGCGATTCTGTCTTGCGCTGCGGCTCGCGGATCGCTAGCTTTGCCGCCTGGTTCTTCTGCCCATTTGAGCCGGCGGGTGGCAAGGTTCGTTGGGGCTGGCGGATGGCGGAAATGGCGGTTTGTGTTTCCTCGACGCCCATCTCCCGGTACTCGTCGCGCACCGCCGCCTCGACCAACGTCATGTCCTCGCTGGATAGGCACAGCCGCTTGGCCATTCGCCGGATGGGGCTTTTCTTGATCATCTCGTCTTCGAACCGCCGCCAAGGACTCCAGGACTCGCAGGCCGACTCCGAGCACTGCTTGACCTTCTCAATTTCCTGCCGGGTCATCCACTCGAAGTCGGTGCGGCCATCGCGAAACTCGACCACGGCGTAGGCGCCAATCCACTCGCCGCGCTTTGCCGGATCGAGCACCGGGACGTGTACGAGTTGACGGCCGGTGCCGAGCTTCAGCGAGAATTGATCACCCTGATGAACGATCGCGGGGTAGATGCTCGATACATTCCCCGTGCGGTGGGCGAGGGCAATGAAACCTCGGTAGCCAATGAGGAGTTGGCACTTCAAAATGTTATTGGCCTTCTTGTCCCGCCGCGGCACCAGATAAGCGTGACCCAGTTTGTTGCCGAGCATCAAGCCAAGCTGTGAAGCTTCGAGCACCGCCTGGACGATGCTCAGTGCCTCGCACTGCCGCAAGAACGAGTCCGAACGGACCGTTTCGAGCGCGACGTAAATCATCTTGTCCGCATCGAGATGTCGCGGCAGATACTTCACAATCTGCGTGCGCGCCTGGACGAGCAGAGTCTCCACGGTGTGCGCAGTCTTCGGACTCGTGGTCTGACTCATTGAATTCACCTCCATTGCAAGTGTTAGTGGCGCGTCGCAGGCGAGCAAACGTAGGCGCCTGCTGTGACGCGGCGAATCCTTAGTTCGGGATGCGATTTTTCCTTCAATGAAGCGATGGCCCCGTAGAGGAAGGGTAAACGGTATACTTTGAAGGGTAAGTTGCCATGGCGAATAGCAAAAAGCATAAGAGTAAACCCTCGGAGGGCCTCCTATTCCACGCGGTTCAGAGCCGCAGGTTTGGCACGTCTATTTGCTTTCTGTGTGGGAGAAGGTTAGGTACCAAAAATAGGGCCGACGAGCATGTCATTTCGCGCTGGCTACAGGACCGCTTCTGTCTTTGGGACCATCGCCTATACTTGCTCAACAAGACCAGCATCCCCTATCGACAACTCAAGATCCCTTGTTGCGATGAGTGCAACAATGAACATCTCGCAAAGTTCGAAGCTTCTATGCGAGAGGCGGTTGAAAAGGGTGCGGACGAAGTGATCGCTCAGGACCCGCTCGTCCCTTTTATCTGGCTGGGAAAGATACTCTATGGCCTTCTCTACAAGGAGTTCTTCCTCCATCTTGAGCGCAGAAACCCGACAAAAGGCAGAATCGTGAGCAGGTCCATGCTTCGCAGGTACGGCACGCACCACCTTTTCCTACAGGCGGCTCGGGCCCCATTGGTGTTCCGGGACTCCTTCCCTGCCTCTATCTTTGTCTTTAGGACCCAGGCCTCAAAAGATCCACGCTTGCAGTTTGATTTTTGCGATTCCTACGACTGGCTGACCATCTCTCTTCGGCTGGGTGCGGTGGGCATGGTCGCAGCCTTGCAGGATGGCGGCGCACAACGCCAGATCCACGCGCCCGACCTTGAAAGATATAGGGCAATCGATTTTCACCCATTGCAGTTCGCTGAGCTCACGGCAATGTTTTTTTATAAGGCAAGTCTCATGAACCGAGTGCCCAAGTACATGACTATCGAGGCGTCAGGTCGCGTGGTCGTTTGCCAACCTCCCTTGGGCGGGTTCACCACTGCACCGTTATTTGATGACTGGGACCAAGCTGCTTATGCCCGAATCTTATCGCAGTTCACCGGTTATCCCTTGCAGGACATATTCCGTCCTCCAAATCAAGTCGCGAGTTGGCTTCACAATGAGAAAGGCGAAGTTCGGGCTATGGACCTCGAATCTAATCCCTGGTCACGCGGCCTTGCTCGATAGCCATCTACCACATTTTTGCAGCCCAGTTTTGTAATGGGGACAAGGACAAAGTCGAGATTATTAGCTTCCTGCGTGAGTGGCGAGATTTTGAGGCGGAATGAGGCAGTGGGCCGCTGAGAATCGTCACGGCCTCGAATGCCGTACCCTAGAAGGGAATTTCGTCCGCTTCGTCCTGCCGGAAGGGATTGTCCTCCTCGGAGGGCTTGGGTGCCTGGGAGGGATTGGTCTCTTTCGGCTTGGCTCCGTTGCCGTTTGCAGATGGGGAAAGCATCTGCATGTACCGGGCGACGATGTCAAATGACTTGCGCTCGTTTCCGTCGCGGTCGTTCCACGTCCCAGTGCGAATAGACCCTTCGATGTACACCTGCTTGCTCTTGGTGAGATACTCACCACAGATTTCGGCCAGCTTGCCCCAAGCCACAATCGAGTGCCACTCGGTCCGCTTCTGGACTTCGCCGGCCTTATTCTTGAAGGTCTCGTTCGTCGCCAGCGAAAAGCGGCAGACTGCGGCGCCCGACGCCGTGTATTTCACTTCCGGGTCCTTTCCCAAATGGCCCGCTAAAATTACTTTGTTTACGCTCATGATTTTTCGACTCCTTTCCTGAACACTTTCCCTTTCCTCAAACCTTGCCTGCTGCGCTCGGCGCGCTTCTGCTCCGCGGCAATGATTGCGGCCCGATTCCATACTTGCGCCCACGTAATGGAAAGCTGCTGATGGTACCCTTTTTGACGAAGGCCAAGTCCCCAAGGTTCGACATGAGCCACTAGAGGCCGCTTGCCGATCAGCAGCGGTGTTTCCAACACCAACCGCCTCCGGCGATCAATCAGGCGTGTCATGCCTCACCTCGGTAAGTTCCTTCCAGTTGCCCCCGTCCGCCACCCCTCACACTGACGGAAGGCAACGGTTCGAACGCTGAAGCCAGCCTGACCACGATTGGAGAAATTGCGCTGTCCCCTATTGGATTCAGCTCAGACCAAACCCTCTATGCCTCGAACCGAAATTTCCGCCCCACGCGGTCCGACACCATCGGCTCCAGGCGAGCGGCAATCTCGCTCATGCCTTCCCTGACACGCGAACGCAGTTCGGTTGTATTACGGATCGCATCTGTGGTCGTGCCGACCAGCAGTGCGCGGGCCTGCTCGACCTGCTCCTTGAGCTCCCCGTCATTGGTGACGTTGCGAAAATCGAACGTGTCAAGAAATTCCCTCAGCTTCTGGACGGTGGACTCGCGCAACCGTTGCGGCGTGCCGTCTGCCTGATCCGTGAGCCGGTCCCGGAGGTGCGCGACCAACTCGACCATCGCCTCACGCAACACCTGCCGGACTTCGGTGTAGGCTTCTGACATCCGCTGC
>JAKAWN010000033.1 GCA_021827245.1 Acidobacteriota bacterium
GAATAAGTCGCAGAGGCAATGATGTAGCCTAGCTCAACCGCGCGGAAAGGGGGAACCACAAAGTCGAACGCTCCGGCCTCAAGCGTATCCAGATACAGGTGCACATCGACGAACCTGGAAACTACTATCACCTCGGCACCGGCAGGAGCCTGCCAAGCCATCTGAAGCACCAGCTTCCAGTCGCCGTCGGGAAGTCGAAGGTCGGTAAAGATCACCTCGGAGGTGGTGCTACGCCCGATTTCAAGCCCGGCTTCCAGGCAGTTCTTCAGGGGTCGGATTTCCAACGGGCAAGGATCCAAGGCTTGACTCAATCCCTGCATCACCTCGTCCCCACTGGAAACAAGCATGATGCGCGGCAAACTTTCCGTCTCAACGCAGGCGCAACCGTGGAGAGCCAATCGTCCGCTGTCAGGCCGCTTCCAAACGCCGGTACCACCGTCAGTCTGTCGGGGCAAAGGGGTTGGACATTCCCAGGAGGTGGGTCCTTTCCCTAAGGAATAATCTTTGAGAGAGGGTGCGGTCTCTCCCGGAATTTGTTTGGGCACTGTAGCCATTGGAGTGTCTCCTCTTTCCGATGACCGCGGCGTGGGACACGGCTTCACTGCCTTTTCGCTCAGGCGCTAGTTCGCGCTCAGCGGCCTCTGCCGTGCCCCACGTTAGTTTACTTCGTGCTTAGACGGATATTATTAGTCTGGCAAAACGTTGTCTGTATAAAATTGAACAATCTGGACAGTCATTCTCGAATGCCGTGAAGCCCGTTGACGGCGCGACTCCGCGTCAGCGAAGCGGCCTTGAGAATGATCTGCCAATAAGAACACTAATGAGGGAAACAGCGATGACCAGGTTTGAAACAAAGCGCCTCTCGAAGGAACGCGACGTAGTGACGACGGACGGCTCTGATGTCAGGATTCTGCTAAAGCTCAAAAGTGGAGAGATGGCGCACTTTGAGCTGGGACCGGGGGAAACCTCGCGCGCTATCACTCACAGAACAATCGAGGAGATCTGGTTCTTCCTTTCCGGACGGGGTGAAATGTGGCGCGAGCAGGATGGGGAATCTCTGATCGTGGATCTCTATCCAGGCCTCTGCCTGACCATCCCCTTGGGCACCCGCTTCCAATACCGGTGTACAGGCAAGGAACCGCTGGCCGCCATCGGTGCCGTCATGCCACCCTGGCCAGGAGAAGGCGAGGCCATACTCGTAAATGGACCGTGGCAGGCCACGGCTGGTAATAAGTAGGTAAGTATAGCTACAAACCCGCCGCGTGCGCGTTGGTGTTAGCGGGATCTCAGGCCCCCAAGCTATATTTCGTCAGCGCGAAAGCCTGCAGGGAGAGCGCGCATTCATCGGCGAGGCTGAAGTCCCGCTCTCCCCAATGCAGACCTGTCTCGGCATGGCAGATTATCCTGTGGTCTCCGCTTCCTCAACGAAGAGGGTGGTACGGTTGCGGCCGGCGCGCTTGGACTCATAGAGAGCGCGGTCACTGGAGTGCAACATCTCTTCGAGTGAGTGCCCGTGCTCCGGATAGACCGCGATACCGAGGCTGACGGTGAGTTGGGGGACGGGATTCCCCTCGATGCGGGGCATGGTCATGTGGCCCACGGCCTTGCGAATGCGCTCCGCCACCACCTGGCAGGCATTGGCTCCGGTGTCGGGAAGCAGAATTACAAACTCCTCGCCGCCAAGGCGGGCAGTCAGATTGGTCTCGCGCATGGACTGGGTGACGGTTTTGGCAAACTGCTGCAGAATGCGGTCGCCCACCTCGTGCCCGTAAACGTCGTTGATGCTTTTAAAGTGATCAAGGTCCAGCATGATGAAGCCCAGCGGGGTGTTCTTGCGCCGGGCCATGGCCATCAGTTTACGGGCGTAATCCTTGCAGAAGCGGCGGTTATAAAGGCCGGTGAGCGGATCAATATTGGCCTGCTCGCGCATGGTCTGGAGAAGTTGGAGGTTGGAAAGCACTGAGGCGGTGGTGCTGAGGTAACTTTCCAAAAGGCTTTCGCGCTCCGGCGTCCAGAAGCCGGCCTCTCCTTGCAGGCGCACGGCCCCAATGATAATGCCACCCGCGATCAGAGGGCCACAGTAATAGCTGCCCGCCGCAGGCAGCGCAAACTTGCCCGGGCAGAGCGGCTCCACGCCGACGTCATTCACGCGGAAGGGGCGACCCATGCGCACCGCTTTGCAACTATGCCTGCCTTCGATCACCGGCCACTCCTGCACCTCGCTCGGCAAGGGCGCGAGAGAAGCCACAACCTCGAGGAAATCCTCTTCCGGGCGCAGCTTGAAAATGATGACCTGATTCGGATGGAAACGGTCGCGCAGAGCATGCAAGATCTGATCGTAGACTTCGCTCTCTGAAGTGCACTCAGTGACAGCCTCAGAAAAACGCTTGATGGCGGCCAGTTCCTCCCGGTCCTGGCGCAAAGCCTGGGCCATGTGAAGGAAACTGCGGGAGAGCACGCCGAACTCGTTCTGGCTTTCCGGAGGCAGCACGGGATCAAAATCGCCCTGGCGAACCCGGTCCGAGGCAGCAATCATCTGGTTAACAGGCACTGCGATGCGCTGGCTGACAACGCGAATCAGTATTAGCAGCACTGCGACCAAGAGGATGGCGAGAACGATACCCGACACCAGAGCGTGATGGAAGACTCGGTGACTCTGGTCTTTTCTGCCTGCGGCAGCAGCCTGACTGATACGCCGGAATTCCTTAAGGTCGGTTAGGATTCCCGCAAAGTTTTTGCTTCCTTCCAGCATTGCAACCGTGGCCTTACCGGACTGGCCCGCCTGGACTTTTTCGATCAGCGGAAGCGCCCAGTGGCTTTCCCACTGATCGAACTTTTTCCGTATATTCTCCAGACGGGAGGACATGGATGGAACTCCGGACTCAATATCGCCGAGAGCCTGAAAATCCTGAAAGACGGAGGCTGATGCCGATTGGTATTCATCCCGGAACGACTGCCGGCCGGTCAGGACGTAACCCCGGACGCTTCCGGACATTTCCCTGATCCCTTGCAGCAAGGAATCGGTGTGCATGGCGGCCAGCTCATTGCGATCCGCGGCAAGCTGAATCCGGCCGACCTGCCAGTAGCTGAAGAGAAACAGGCCCATAACCGCAATCAAAACAAACAGAACAGGCAGCGTGAGAAGAAGCACCTGATCGCGGATTTTGAGATTTCCTAGCGAGAATCCCATCGCCTGTCTCGGCTCTTCTGCCCTATTGCCGGCTGCAGCGGATCCGGCCGGACGGCCGTTCCTCACATCTATTCGATCACCAAATCACACTTTTGGCACACAAATCCCAACGTGAATTGATGAGCGGCCCAACCCGGCAGGAGAGGACGATTGTTCCGCTTATATGCTCGGCCTGCTACACTAACAGATACATCGTCAACCTGTTGGAAACCTTCAATGCATACGCCGGACAAAGTTTCCGAGATCACGAAGCCTTCGGGCCAAGGGGGCGAAGGCCTGTAGATCCAACGAAGAGGGGCCATCAGAGAGGGCTTTTTCGGGATGGTCGTGCACTTCCATGAAGATGCCGTCCGCTCCCGCCGCAACGCCCGCACGGGCCAGTGTCTCAATAAACTCCGGCTGTCCCCCGCTTCGGATTCCCTCACCGCCGGGCAACTGCAACGCGTGCGTGCAATCGAGCACGACCGGGTATCCCCAAGCCCTCATGACAGCCAGGCCCCGCATGTCGACCACCAGGTTGTTATAGCCGAAAGTGGTTCCGCGCTCCGTGATCAGAATGCGACGATTTCCGGACTTCTCGATTTTCTCGACGGCATTGCGCATGTCCCACGGCGACATGAACTGGCCTTTCTTGATGTTGACGGCCGCGCCGGAGCGTCCGGCTGCTTCCAGCAGGTCAGTCTGCCGGGACAGGAAAGCCGGAATTTGCAGCACGTCACAGCCTTCCGCCGCCGGCGCAACCTGGCTGACATCGTGAATATCCGTCAGCACCGGAACGCCGGTTTCTCTCCGGATACGGCTGAGGATCTGAAGGCCGCGCTCGAGGCCCGGGCCGCGATACGACGACGCCGAAGTGCGGTTGGCCTTGTCAAAAGAGGCCTTGAAGATGTAAGGAATGCCAAGACGGCGCGCTACTGCGCTGAGCCGCCGGGCCATCATCAAAGCGTGCGCCTCGCTTTCAATAACGCACGGGCCAGCGATCAGGAAGAGCGAACGTCCCTGAGCCAGTGAGAGCCTGCCAATGCGAACCACACGTTTCATACGCGATCTGACAATCCAGTGAAAAACCCGGCCGGGTCTTTACAGCCCCCGTCTTCAGGGAAGCTGGTCGTTCAATCAAGGAAGGAACGCCGTTGGTGCCCGGCGCAACAATGACTCCTACCCGGAAGGCTGGGTACTTTTCTCAATCAACTGTCCGGCGGAAGAGGCTGTCTTTGCAGCGGCCGGCTGCCGCTCACGGCGATGGGCCAGGGCCGCGCCAACAAAGGCCTTGAAGAGCGGATGCGGCTCAAGCGGACGAGATTTGAACTCAGGATGGAACTGGCATCCGAGAAACCACGGATGGTCGTGAATTTCCACGATTTCAACATAGGTTCCGTCCGGCGTCTCTCCGGCAATCTCGAGCCCATTCGCCACCAGCGTCGCTTCATATTCGCGGTTGAACTCGTAGCGATGGCGGTGCCGCTCCGAGATTTCAAACTGGCCGTAAGCCTGATGAGCAAAAGAACCCGGCTTGAGCCGGGCCGTCCAGGCGCCCAGCCGCATGGTGCCGCCCAGTTCGTCGATGCCCCGCAATTCACGCAGCTTGTAGATGACACGGTGCGGCGTGGAGGGGTCGAACTCCGAACTGTCCGCCCCCTGTAGCCCGCAAACATTGCGCGCAAATTCAATGACGGAGCACTGCATGCCAAGGCAGATTCCAAGGAATGGTACCTTCTGCGTCCGCGCAAACGTGATGCCGCGGAGCATTCCCGGAATGCCTCGCTTGCCAAATCCGCCGGGAACAAGGATTCCATCAAAATCCTCAAGCTGAGACTCCCAGCCTTCACCCTCGAGGCCCTCGGCCTCAAGCCAGACCACGTTGACGCGCACGTTGTTGGCAATACCGCCGTGCACCAGAGCTTCATTCAGACTCTTGTAAGAATCCTGGAACTCCACGTACTTGCCCACGATCGCAATCGAGACCTCGTCCTGGAGGCCGCGCAACTGCTCGACCAGATCGAGCCAGGGTTTCAGATTGCATTCGGCGGGCTCCATACCCCAGCAACGAAGGATCTGAGCGTCAAGTCCTTCGCCGGCCAGCACTATCGGCACTTCGTAGATGTTGCCAACGTCCTTGGCGGTGACAACCGCATCCCTTGGAACGCTGCAAAAGAGCGCGATCTTGGCCTTAAGGTCCGGAGGGAGAAAACGATCCGTGCGGCAAAGAAGGATGTCCGGCTGAATACCGATTTCGCGCAATTCCTTGACGGAGTGCTGGGTGGGCTTCGTCTTCAACTCGCCGGACGCGCCGATGTAAGGGACGAGGGTGAGGTGGACAAAAACCACGTTTTCGCGTCCCTGCTCCTGGCGCATCTGGCGGATGGCCTCGAGAAAGGGCAACGATTCAATGTCGCCCACGGTGCCGCCGATTTCCACGATCGCCACATCCACGTCAGTGGCAACTCTTCGAATGGCGGCCTTGATTTCGTCGGTGACGTGCGGAATCACTTGAACGGTCTTTCCCAGGTAATCGCCTCGCCGCTCCTTGGTGATAATGGTCTCGTAAATACGGCCCGCCGTGCAGTTATTTTCGCGGCGCATCCGTGCGTGAGTGTAACGCTCATAGTGGCCCAGATCCAGGTCAGTCTCGGCTCCGTCGTCGGTCACAAAAACCTCGCCGTGCTGAAAAGGGCTCATGGTTCCAGGATCGACGTTCAGATAGGGATCAAATTTAAGCAGGTTGACCTTCAGGCCACGAGCCTCCAGCAGGCATCCGATCGAGGCCGAGGCCAGACCTTTCCCCAGCGAACTGACCACCCCACCGGTGACAAAAATGTACTTGGCGCTCATGATTCTCCTTTACGGTATCGGCTAAAAAACACAGAATAATTAATGCTCATGCAGGAGGATTTTGATCTCTTCTTCTTTGTGCACATTCGCTTTGACTTGGAAGGCCGGGGTACCGCTCATTATGGTTTCAAGCGCGAGTCGTTGTCAACGGCAAACCGGAGCCGATTGCGGCCAGGATCTTCAGGGATATGTCCATCGGTGGAGTGTCTCTCCCAAAGCGGTTGTGTTAGAATGCAATTAGGTCGAGCCGGGTCTTAGGTGTTGAGGGGGCGAGCAACGGCTGGGACCAAAGGAAGGTGCCTGGATGCCGGGACACATCGTTAGGCGCGCATTCCGGGTCGGTCTGATTGTTGTGTTCGCCCTGTGGGGCATTGCAAACGTTACGGCAGTTTGCTACGCGTCGGGTGACAAAGGAGCGGCTCATCCCGACAATAACAATAAGGCGCCGGACATCGAGGTTCGCCATACCCCTATTAATCCGGCCCCCATCCAAGTGAATGTTGACAGGGTGATTGTCCCTGTCACGGTCACCGATCCTTATGACCGAATCGTCACCGGGCTCGGTGAGAATAATTTCGAAATCTTCGACGACAAGGTCCGGCAGAAGATCTTATCATTCACTACCGAAGACGCCCCCATTGCTGTGGGGATGATTTTCGATACCAGCGGTTCGATGTCCGACAAAATACAGAAATCCAAAGAGGCAGCCCTTGAGTTTTTCAAGACATCCAACCCTGAAGACGAGTTTATGTTGATAAGTTTCAGCAATCGTCCATATCTGGTCTCAGCTTTCACGGATAATTACGAAAATATCCTGGACAGAATGCTCTTTGTGAAAGCCGGCGGAAGGACCTCGTTGCTCGACGCTATTTACTTAGGCTTGCAACGGATGAAAAAGGCAGACACAAGCCGGAAGGCGCTGCTGGTTATATCCGACGGCGGAGACAACCACAGCCGGTACACAGTGCGCGACATTAAGCGCGCCGTCAAGGAATCTGACGTCCAGATTTACGCTATTGGAATCTTTGAGCCCCTGGCTGACCGCGACCGGACGCCCGAAGAGGCCGCTGGCCCATCACTGCTTTCGGAACTGGCCAATATCTCAGGCGGGAGGATGTTTTCAGTTGAAGATCCTGACGAATTGCCAGATATTGCAGAAAAGATTTCCATCCAACTACGGAACGAATATGTCATTGGTTACAAGCCTTCGAACCTTGTGCGGGACGGGCGTTGGCGACGGATCAAGGTCAAGCTTCATCCGCCGCGCGGGTTGCCGCCTCTCCAGGTTTACGCGCGGACTGGATACTATGCCCCAACCCAGTAGGAGGCCAACCTCGCCTCCCCATCGTTATACCCGATTTCTTGTCCGTTTACTTGCTTTCATGGTCATGGCGGCGCCACTCCTGGCCCAGGGAGTGACGCCCGGAGCCCCCAAAACTCCGACCTCTCCCCAAAAGCGCAAGCAGTACAAAATCAACGTGAACGTGAACCTGGTCGTCCTGCACGCAACCGTCGTCAACAAGAAGGGCCATCGGGTCAATAACCTTACCGAGAAAGATTTTCGCGTTTTAGAGAACGGTGTGCCTCAGAAGATTTCGGTTTTCAGCCACGCTGATATTCCGGTAACAATGGGAATCGTTATCGACGACAGCGGCAGCATGCGGGACAAACGGCCGGAAGTGAATGCGGCCGCGCTGACTTTTGTGAAAACCTCCAATCCCGATGACCAGGTTTTTGTGGTCAATTTCAATGACGAATACTATTTGGACACGCCCGGAAACTTTGCCACCAATATGGAAGAGCTCAGAGCGGCCCTCTCGAAAATCGATTCCCGAGGCGGGACCGCGCTATATGACGCGGTCTATGCGTCGCTCGACCATCTGAAGCTCGGCAATCGCGACAAGAAAGCCCTTCTGGTGATTACCGACGGGGAAGATAATGCCAGCCGCTACTCCTTTGCCCAACTTGTGCAACATGCCCAGCAATCCAACGCCGTGATTTACTGCATTGGCCTGCTCGGCGAAGAGCGCCCGGGCGGACTGTTCAAAATTCACGGCGGCGGCGACAAGAGAGCCAAGAAGGTTTTGCAGGAGCTTGCCGAGGTGACCGGAGGGAAAGCTTATTTCCCCAAGTCGCTGGATCAAGTCACTCCAATCTGCGAGAAAATAGCCCGCGATATCCGCGAGCAGTACACCATCGGTTACTATCCGACCGATCAGAAAAAGGACGGCACCTTCCGGCGGGTGCAGATAGAGTTTACAAACAGTTACGACCGCAAGCACTACCGGATCAGAACGCGTCCCGGCTATTACGCTCCCAAAGCAGGCGGATCCGAGTCAGTTGCTTCAAATCAATAGGCGCCGGGCAACGGGCATCCGCAGAGGCCAAGGGCCTCAGTCCAACTCCATCAAGCAGATCCAAAGGTGCAGAGTCCTGCAAGCAATTGCAGCGGGTCGTTGCATCCTTCTCTCTCAAAAGGTACACTCCCATTTCATGAGCACTGAGGAAGCTGCACAGACGGGATCAAACAAGAAGGATTTCATGGTGGCTGCGATTGTCTTTGTGGCCGCGGCCTTTGCCGTGTGGCTCCTATGGGCCAACAGGTTCTTCCTGTCGCTGGACGAGGGAATCTATCTGGCCGGAGCCGAGCGCATTTTGCAAGGTCAAGCTCCCTACCGTGATTTCTTCGTCCTGACGGGTCCAGGAAGTTTCTGGATTGAAGCTGGCATCATGGGATTGCTTGGCCCCACGCTACGCCATGCCCGGCTCGCCCTGGTGTTCGACCTCGGCCTGCTGACGGGGGTCGTTTACTGGCTGACTTCACGGCTCAGCGGCCGAAAAGTTGCGCTGTTGACGTGCGCATTTTTCTTTGCTCTTGAAACCAGGCCACTGTTTCGTCTTTATGCGAACCACCGATGGGATAGCAGCGCCTTCGGGTTGCTTGCCGTGGTTCTAGTCTTCGCTGGCACCGAGCGGCCACGCTTCCTTCTGTTTCTCGGCGCCGGTATGGCTGCGGCGATCGCGGCATGGATTACACCTTCTCTCTTGGCAGTCCTTGCTCTTCTGGGACTATGGCTCTTTTTAATCAAGGAGTTACGTTCCCAATGGATCCCATACGCGCTGGGAGCAGCAGCCGTTTCCCTTGCAGCGGCCTCGGTCCTGTTCTTCCAAGGAGCGCTGATGCCGATGTTCCGCGATTTGCTCTGGACATCCACCCATTATCCGCAGGCGAACCGCGTGCCATACGGATACGGAGCCATTCCAACGGGAGGCCTGGGGGCATTGTTTTCGGGGGTGGGAGTTGCCGCAGTCCTTGCGCGCGCCACTGGCCTAATCTCCGTGGTGTCGCCGGCGGTTCTGCCGCTTGCCGTTTACGTCGTCTGGGTTATCCGGCGGTTACAGCAGCGGGTCATGGACCGGCGTGATAAGCTGGCTACGCTGTTGATAATCGCTTCGTTTGGTCTGGTAATTTCGAATTATCCGCGATGGTCGGCTGACCAACTGTTATTTATAGCTCCCATTTTCTACGTCCTGGCAGGGTACCTTGTGGAGAGAATGCTGAAGGGCAAACTTGCCCGCGCTGCCGTCAGCGCCTTTTTGGTCGCGCTGGCCGCTGGCGCACTGAGTTACTCGGTCCTGCACATTACGTCGGAACCGGTGATCGAGACGCGCATCGGACAGGTTCGTGCCGCGCCCGCCGACCGGTCAATCATCAAGCTTGCCAGCAGCAGAATCAGTCCGGGAGATACGCTTTTTGTTTACCCGTATCTGCCCATAATCTACTTCCTGACCGGGGCTCGAAATCCCACAAGATATTCGTTCCTTCAGCCTGGAATGATGGAGCACCCGGCGTACGAGCAAGTGCTGGAAGAACTGCAAGCTCACCCCCCTCAGTGGGTCTTCTATTTTGCCCTTCCCCTTGCGACCTACCGCGGCATATGGCCAGCGGCTGACCCCGGCGCGCTTAATCTCACGCCGGTTGACCACTTCATTCTTTCAAACTATCACCCCGTCGGCATCCTGAGGAATCCCGTCACACAATTCTTCCTGCTGGAGCGCGGAGCGCACTGAGAAGTGGGTGGGCCGGGGAATGCAGTGCGTCCGCAAGGATGAGGCTTACAATGCATGCGCAGCAGCGCCGCAGCGGCGGGCGAAATCATCCGCGCAGCAGCACCACCGGTCGCGTCTCGATCAGATTCGCCGCGCTACTTGGCCTTGAAATTCGTCGCCAGCATCAGCTCACCCCATTGAACCGAAAAGCTGCCGCCTTCCGTTCCCTGCTTGGCGAGCTTAATCGTGACCAGGTCGGCCGAGTCAGTAACCTTTTCTTCGCGCAACGGCACCTTCACGAGGTCAAGTTTGGGATTGTGGCTTGTTCCCCACTGTCCGTGCTGCGTGTTGAACACCAGGTCCCACCTGTTGTTGGGAAGCATTTCCGCCCACAGGCTGTAGGTCCCAGCCGGAACGGTCTTGTTGCCAAAAACAAGCGGAACGCCCGCGGTAAAGGTTGTGGACTGATTTGCACCGAGACGCCAGAACGGCGCCGTGGGACTCTTCATCGCCAGCATCTGCTGGATGGTTCTGCCGTGAAGCGAAGGACGCCCGTAGTCGATGGAAACCGTTTTACCGTTTAATGTGATTTCCGTCTTACTCCGCCCTTCGTGTTGTGCCAGAAGAGGCAGAGTTACCGTCAGCATAACCGCCAACCCTAAGGACGTGGTCAGTAGCCGTTTCATCGTTCCCTCCTCAATGTCGTTTAGCAATCACCCCGAACCTTATACTCGAATATCCTACCGCGCTTTCGACCACGCAGAGAAATTATCATCGGGAACCCCCCGGTTTTTTGAGATAGGGTCGCCAGCCGCCGTGCTACGAAACAATAAACAAAGGGTAAAAGGGCAGGCCGTCCGCTCCAACCAAGGCTGCCCGCACCATCCCAGCCTTCCGGCTATCGGTCCTGCTTTTCAAGAAGGCCCAGAAAAGCTGCGAGTTTAGGCGGAAGCGGGGATGTGAGTGTCATTGGCGCTCGGGTCCGGGGGTGCGCGAACTCGATCTGGCCAGCGTGCAGGAAGTTCCTGTCGAGCGTAGCACGTTCATCGGGACCGATGCGAATCCTGGATGGAGCTCCATACATTCGATCACCAACAACCGGGTGACGAAGATGAGCAAAATGGACCCGAAGCTGGTGAGTGCGGCCCGTGTGCGGCTCTGCGTCAAGCAAGGTGAAATGGTGGAACCGGCGCACGACACGGTACAGCGTCACCGCTTCGCGCGCTCCGATCCCATCCACTTTCATCCGCGCACGCCGGACAGGATCACGCCCCACAGCAGCATCGATCCTGCCATGCTCCGCCTCCATGTGACCATGGACCAGAACTTGGTAGTGCTTGCGGACGGTCCGCGCTTTGAACTGGTCGGCCAGCGCCTGATGCGCGGCGTCATTCTTGGCTACCACCATCAGGCCGGAGGTCATCTTGTCCAGACGATGAACGATGCCGGGGCGTAACTCCCCGGCAACTGCCGACAGATCATTCCCCAAGTGATAAAGCAGAGCGTTAACCAGAGTGCCGGCCTTTGTTCCCACGCCAATATGTACCGACATGCCCGCGGCCTTATCCACCACGGCCAAATCTTCATCCTCGTACAAAATGTTGAGCGGCAGTTCTTCGGCAAAAGCACGGATGGGCTCGCGCTTGGCCAGGACGATTATGCGTTCCCCGGCCTCCACCTTTTCGCCCGCCTTTGAGGCCGGCCGTGCACCAATCTTGACGAGTCCAGACCGGATGACCTGCTGCAATTGGCTGCGGCTCCAGTCCGGCATCTGTTCCGCCAGGAAAACGTCCAGCCTGCGGCCATTGTCCTCGCCCGGCACCACAAATTCCCGCAAGTCCTGGTCTTGAGGCACGCTTCCGGACATTAAGATTTACTTGGAAAAGAAAAGTTCAATAATCAGGAGCCCCGCTCCAACGACAATGGCACTGTCTGCCAGATTGAACGTCGGCCAGTGGTAGCTTCGGTAGTAGACGTCAAGAAAATCGACCACCTGGCCGAAGCGAATTCGGTCCAGGAGGTTGGAGGAAGCTCCCCCCAGAATCAGCGCCAGACCCACTCCTGCTTCCCATTTCAGTTCCCTGCTCCTCCAAGCAACAATGACCACCGCGATCAACAGGGCCACCGAAACGGCAATCAACAGGACCATCTTCCACGAAGACGAGGAGCCGGCAAAGAGGCTGAACGCGATGCCGGTGTTATCAGTGTGAATGATGTTGAAAAATCCGGGGATCACAGTGATCACAGCGTCATGTGGAATGGAGTTTTTGACTATGTTCTTGGTGATCTGATCGCCGGCGAAAACCAGAGCGGCGATCAGCACATAGACGATGCGCTGAATGGCATGAACACGCTTTGCCAGCGGAGCGGGCATAACAGTGCCAATCGTCTCGGATGACTGTTCGTGCATATGGGACCGATCAACTCAGCAGTTCCCCGGGACACATCTTTATTGTAGCGCAGCATCGCCCATTAACGCGCGGAGCTCTTGCGTTGAATCACGCAAGAGCCGCGGCTGAAGAACGAGGTTAGCGCTGCAGATTTTAGGTTGCGGCACCCTCTTCGATCTCCCGCAAGACAGCCACGCAACGTTCGCAAACTTCAGGATAAACCCCATCCTTTCCGACCTGCTCAGAGTAATTCCAGCAACGCGCGCATTTGGCTCCCGAGGCTCGCTCAATTCTTATCTTAAGCCCGGGCATGGAGCTTTCACCAGTACTGCCGGAAGAATAGGGCTCCAGCTCAACCTGTGAAACAATCAGGAGAGTGGGCAGGTCAGCGCGGTAGGTTTCAAGCAGAGGGCTGAGATTATCGTCGGCGCTCAGGTAGAGCCTGGCTTCGAGTGGGCTGTGAATCACATCGTCCCGGCGTGCCGCCTCCAGGGCTTTCAGCACGGCGTCGCGAACCGCAATCAGCCGGGGCCAATTGTCAAGCCGCCTGCGGTATGCTGGCGGGACCTCGTCGCGCAGCATAGCCGCTGGAATGAAACGGGCCAGATGAACGCTCGGCTCGCGAGAAGACACCTGTGGCAGGTGGGACCAGACTTCGTCCGCGGTAAAGCACATCAGCGGTGCCACAGCCCGAACCAGGGCGTCGGCGATCCGATAGAGCGCGGTCTGGGCGGCACGCCTTCGCACCGAACGCGCCGGAGCAGTGTAGAGCCGGTCTTTCAGAATGTCGAAATAGAACGAACTAAGCTCGATGGTGGCAAAATCGTAAATCGCGCGATAAACCTTGTGAAACGCCTCTTCATTGTAAGCGGCGTAAACCCGATCGAGCAGGTCGGCGGTCTGCAAATGCGCCCAACTGTCAATCTCTTCCAGTTGGTCGCCCCGCACGCTGTCGCGTACAGGGTCAAAATCATAGAGATTCGACAAACAGTACCTGAAAGTGTTGCGCAGCTTTCGGTAGGCCTCCGATAGGCGCGTCAGGATGTCCGGTGAGATCACAACATCCTCGCGGAAATCGATGGAGGCCACCCACAGTCGCAGGATTTCCGCGCCGTGGGTCTTGATGACCTCATTCGGATCAATCACGTTGCCCAGTGATTTCGACATGGCACGTCCTTGAGCGTCCAGGACCCAGCCGTGGGTCAACACCGCGTGATAGGGTGCTTCTCCTCGCGCCACCATGCCAACCAGCAGGGAACTGTGGAACCACCCGCGATACTGGTCGCCGCCTTCGAGATAAACATCAGAGGGCCAGGGCAGGTCAGGCCGGTGGCCCAGGACGGCCGCGTGGCTCGATCCGGAATCAAACCACACGTCGAGGATGTCGGTTTCCTTGCGCAGGTTTGTTCCGCCGCAATCGGGACATTTTGTTCCCGGAGGAACCAACTCCTGAACATTGTGCGTATACCAGGCGTCCGCGCCCTCCTGCTTGAAAAGTTCGACTGCTTTGCGGCCAAGGCTGGCATCGAGCAATGGCTTCTTGCAGTCAACACAATGGAAAACCGTGATCGGAACGCCCCAGACCCGCTGGCGAGAAATGCACCAGTCCGGCCGCGTGGCGATCATATTTGAAATACGTTCTTCACCCCATTCGGGCGACCACCGAACCTTCTTAATCTCCTCCAGAGTGCGCTCGCGAAGCCGGTCGTGGTCAATTTCGACAAACCACTGTTCGTTCGCCCTGAAAATGATCGGATTGTGACAGCGCCAGCAATGCGGATAGGAATGGGTCAGGTAGCCGGCGGGTCCCACCAGATTCCCGCGAGCCTTGAGAAGGTCGATGATGACTTCGTTGGCTTCAAAAACCTGCTTACCCTTATACTCTGGCAGCCCTTCCGTGAACTCGCCGGCATCGCCGACATGGCTGAAGACTTCCAATCCGTATTTGTTGCCGGTTTCGAAGTCCTCCCGGCCATGAGCCGGCGCCGTGTGGACGCATCCTGTCCCATCTTCCGCGGTAATGTAATCCGCGAGCACACCCAGAACCTTGCGCTCCAGGAATGGATGCTGCATTTCAATACGGTCCAACTTCTTGCCGGGAAATCGCGCCAGTACCGCGGATGCCTTCAGCCCCGTCTCCGCCAATACAGGTTCATGGCGGCGGCTTTCCAAGATGTACACTTCGCCATCCCGGCTGCCATCGCTGGCCGCCACGTATTCATATTCCGGATGGAAAGCCACGGCCATGCTTGCGGGAAGCGTCCACGGAGTCGTGGTCCAGATGATGACATAGACCTCGCGGCCTTTCAGTACGGGCGCGATTCCGCTCAAGTCCGACAGCAGCCGATAGCGGACATAAATCGAGTGGCTGCGATGCTCCGCGTATTCCACCTCCGCCTCGGCCAGCGCGGTCTTATCGTGGATGCACCAATAGACGGGCTTCAAACCACGGTAAACGTAGCCTTTCTCTAGAAATTTCAGGAAGACCTGCGCGATGAGCGCCTGGTATGAAGGATCCATCGTGAGATAGGGCTTAGACCACTCGCCCATCACTCCAAGGCGAACAAAATCCTCCCGCTGAAGATCGACGTACTTCTCAGCATACCGCCGACAAGCCTGGCGGATCTCCACCACGCTCATGTTCCGCTTCCGCGGCCCCAGTTCCTTATCAACGTTAATCTCAATCGGCAATCCGTGGCAGTCCCAACCCGGCACATAGGGAGCATTCAAACCCTGCAGGGTTCTCGACTTGACAATGAAATCCTTGAGGATCTTATTGAGGGCCGTGCCCAGATGGATGCGCCCGTTGGCGTATGGCGGGCCGTCGTGCAGGGTAAAAACCGGCGCATCTTTCCGGGCCTGTCGAATCTGGCCATAGAGATCCTCCTCCGCCCATCTGGCAAGCCATCGAGGCTCGTTCTGGGGCAGGTTCGCCTTCATCGAAAACTTTGTCTGCGGAAGATTAAGCGTGTGTTTAAGGTCGAGCACCTTGCGTATCGGTCCCCCTTGAGTAGATAAAGTGTTGATTATAGAGAAGGGCTTCCCTCGGTGTCCAGCAAACGCTGGCGTCGGTCAACAACGAGCTGACCGCTGTACGCAGTCCGTATACAACGTTATCGGCCCGGCAGAGCACATTCGAGCTTGACAAAACAGGACAAGAACAAACATGCTTGAATATAATTTTTGTGGGGCAGTATGGGACATCATCATCACCATTTGTTACCGATCTTCGGTTTATTGTTCATTGCCAGCCAATTTTTCTGGATCTACCACATTGGCAAACTTGGAGCGAAATTCATCCCCGGCAAGAAGCTTCGTCTTTGCCTTGCCGTGACGGGTGTAGCCACCTACATCGCGCTACTTGCGTACAACTTTTTGTCGGCCCGCGAAATAGCTGCCACCAGCCTGACTCTTAAGATCGCTTTGCTCGATGCGCCCGTTGGCTGGTGGATTTTCAGTTCGACCGTGGGATTTGTCATTGCGATCCCCTTCCTGCTGGCAAACTCGATCCTGGATCGAATTCGAGGGACCAGGCAGAAGTCAGGGGCTGCGGACCCCGATCCGATTTCCTCGCCGGACCGGCGAAAATTCCTCTCCAACACAGCCAAGGTCGCCGGAGCCTTGCCCTTTGCCGCCTGCGGGTATGGGCTTCTGTTTGGCCGCGTCGAGTTTGAAAAGTCGTTTGTGCGGATGAAGCTGTCCCGGCTACCAAGAGAATTCCATGGCTTCCGCATCGCTCAACTCTCGGATATTCACATCGGACCGTTCATGACCTCTTCCGACGTTCGCCATGTAGTTGAGATGGCCAACGCGCTGAGACCCGACCTCATAGTCCTAACCGGGGACTACATTACCTGGGACCCTGCCACGCAGGAAGCCGCGGTCGATTCGCTCTCCGGCCTCAAGGCTCCCTTCGGAGTTTACGGTTGCCTCGGAAATCATGAGATGTGGACGCACACCCAAGCCTCCATCACTCGACTCTTCGCCCAACGCAACGTCAAGATTCTGCGGCACCAACGAACGGCCATCCGGGCTGGCCATGAGAGCCTGAACCTGATCGGCGTTGACTTCGAGTCACTCGAACATTTGGGGCGCTATGAGGGCACCAAAGCGACGCGATACCTGGAGGGAGTGGGCCAGCTAACGAGGCCGGACCAAGTCAACATCCTGTTGAGCCACAATCCCAATACCTTCGACCGTGCTGCCGAACTGGGAATCGATTTAAGCCTGGCAGGCCACACCCATGGAGGTCAGGTTACGCTTGATTTCATCAGCCCGGATCTTTCAATCGCTCGCCTGATCACTCCTTACGTCGAAGGTCATTTCAAGAAGCCTGGCGGGCAGCTTTATGTCAATCGCGGCATTGGGACCATCATCGTCCCTGTCCGTTTTGGCGCTGCGCCCGAAATCACCTTGTTTGAGCTTGTCCGGACCTGAACTGAGCCCTATTACCAATCTGCACGGCCTGACAGGTCAGGGGCTTCGTGTCCCATTAACAGGAGCAAAGTGTACCGTGCGAATGATAGACAGGAGAGGAAACCCACCGTTATGCGGAGGCGGAAGAGACTGCTCATAATCGGCTCCGCCCAAGAGGGTCACGATCGTGCATTCACGCGGTTCAAGAACTTCTACTGACCAGCCGACGGCAGCCCTTCCACTGGAGGAAAGTCCCGTCTGCGGATCCTGGAATTGAATCCAATGAGCAGATTGACCTGCACCAAAAGTTGGTTGCAGGCAAGCCAGTGCAAACATAGCGGCAAGAAGTCCCAACGCTCGCATGACTCTTACACTGATCCCCGCGCTCATCAGAATGCCTCACGTAGCGACTTTGGCAGGCGCCAGGAAATCTTTGCCTTTTTGTTCGCGCCCGAGGGCTATAACAATGCCCCCGATGACAATGACGGCGATTTCAAACCCGGCCATCGCCCAGGCGTAGCCCACATGATCGCGCAATGCGTACTCGATGGTGTTGGTCGGCGCGGCAATCAGAATTCCCAGGTGGTAGGACAGGCCAGGAAGAAGTCCTCGAACCGAGTCGGGCGAAAGCTCACTCAGATGCGCGGGGATGATTCCCCAGGCGCCCTGTACACCCATCTGCATCAAGAAGGCGCCAACCGCGAGAACGCGAACTGAGCTGCCAAAAGCCCAAAGTGGGATGACCACAAGCGACAGGCCGAAAGCGCCCAGCATGCCGCGCCTGCGCCCGACGCGCTCCGAGAGATGACCAAAAAGGACGGTGCCGATGATTGCTCCAATGTTGTAGAGCACAGCCATATCAGAAACCGTGCTTGCCTTGATTTTGTGAGCGGTTCTGAGGAAGTCGGGGTAGAGGTCCTGTGTTCCATGGGAGAGAAACATCATCATCGTCATCATTAACACCAGGTACAGAAGACTCTTCCAATGCCGTCCGACTGTGCGCAGGATGGCTCGAACATCAGGTTCGCGGTGCTCGAGCCAAGCCTTCGACTCTGGCACTCCCGCCCTAATATAAAGCGCCAGCAGGGCCGGCAGGGCGCCGATCCAGAACATTGCCCGCCAGCCCCACGCTGGCAGGATAAAGCGTGCGGCCACCGCTGCCAGGAGATAGCCAACAGAATAACCGCTTTGAAGGACGCCCGAAAGAATTCCCCTCCAGCGCCGTGGAACGCTCTCCATGGCCAGCGAGGCCCCGATTCCCCACTCGCCGCCCATACCGAGGCCGTAGAGGGCCCGCAAAAGAATGAAAACCGTGAAACTGGGAGCGAAACCACAAAGAACTTCAATAATCGAATAGAAGAGGACGTTCGCCATCAGTGAAATGCGACGGCCGTAGCGATCTGCGAAAATGCCAAAGATAAAAGCGCCGGCGGGCCGAGTTGCCAGCGTAGCGGTCAACGTCAAGATGATGTCCGCCTTCGACACCTGGAAACTCGTTGCCAGCGTTCCGACCAGAAACACGACAATAAAGAAGTCGAAGGCGTCAAGCGTCCAGCCGAGGAAACATGCAAGGACAGTATGGAAGTAAGTGCCCTTGAAGGCTGCCGTTTGGGTAATGCCAACTTCCGGAGAAGGAGGAGTATCCATTGGTTTCGGGGTGACCGGATCCGAGTTGTTCGGGACGGGGCTTCCTCTTGATGCGCCCGCCGTCCTCCTCGATCAAAGGACGGATGTCCCGGCGGTCAAAATACAAGGAACATCTTCCGAATGTCAAATATTCTCTGGAAATAGTGCGGCGGGCAGAAGGGACCACGGACCTCCGGCGGCCATCCTTTATCCCTTTTTTATGGTTCTTACGGGAAGGCGGGAATGCCGGAGGAAGATCTCAACTGGCGTTCGGGCGGGCTTTCAGAGGCGCTCAAAACCGAAACGGATGCCGGAGCAAATTCGCAACCTCAGGGCTGGAAGACGATTGTCTTCAGATGGGCAAGCGGTTCGGAGAAATCGAAAACTTCCTGGCTTGCGGGATCATATTTGTCGGTAATACCCAGAAACTTGGCTTCGGCGGGTTGCGTGGTAGGCATGAGGAACTTGCCATGCTCAACCCGGCCATTCCGAAGCGTCATCGTAATTTCACCGTTTTGAAACTCTATGCGGGCGATCTTGGAAAAGTCTTCGACATCGGCACCACCCGCACGAAGCTGCAAAGGGAAAGAAGTAATCGCAGGCACCGCTACAAGCAGAGATCCCACTCCGGGCGGCGGATAGAAATCGATGTAGGCATCAAAGACCTGTGTCGTCTTGCCGCTGATGTCCGTCACGGTGGCCGTATAGCCGAATTGCTTCCACAGCTCCACGATGCTTTGTCGCTGCTGCGGCGAACTCACCACGACGGTGTAAGGCAGGCTACCCTTAGACAATTGAACTTTTTCGACCCGCATATCGGCCAGGTCAAAGTGCTTGTAAATGAGGATGGAAGAATCCTGGTGAACCACAATTGCGTTGCGCTGCACGACGCGCTCCCGCCCCTCCGCTGTCATCTGGTAAATCGTATCCGCCTTCAGCGAGAGGGCCAGCGACATCAGGAAAGCGAGCAAAAGAGGGAGTTTCACGTAACGGCCTGGCGCCAAAAGAAAACCCCGCCTCTGATGCTGGCGGGGCTTCCCGATCTTCGTCATGGATTAATCTGCACTATTACTTCTTCTTGTATTGTGTGGAGACTTTGCCCTGAAGCGTTGCAATCATCGCCTTTGCAGCCGCGGCATTGGGCCCGTTAGGATCAAGCTGCAAATATTTCTGGAAAGATTCGACTGTCCCATCCGGAGCTTTGACCTGGCCGTTTGCCGTCATCGTGGCCTTCCCCATCAACGCCTGACCTTTCAGATAATATGCCTCGGCGTTGTTGGGATCGAGACTGATGACTTTATCGAAAGCCGCGAGCGCATCGTCCATCTTTCCGGCATTGTACATGATGGCGCCAATGTTGAAGTAATAACGGCCGGCATTCGTCGGGTCAAGGGTTGCCGCCTGCTGGAATTGCGCCTGAGCTTCCTGAAGCTTGCCCATGCTCGCGTAAACGCTGCCCAAATTGTTGTGCATGGCCGCGTCGTTGGGATTCAACTGGAGGGCCTTCTGGTACGTTGCAATCGCCTGATCATTTTCCTTCGCCTTGGCGTACGCATCGGCTAAGCGCGCCAGGACAACAGGAACATTCTTATCCTTGGCAAAAGGAAGCGCCTGTTGATACGCGGCAGCAGCCTCTTTATATTTCTGCTGGTTATAAAGGGTATTCCCCTCTTCAAAATACTTCTTGAGTCCTGTAAACTGTTTTTCTTCTTTGGCCTGCTTCTCCGCCGCCTCCTGCGCCTTCTTGGCCTCTTCCGGATTCGCCTTTATCATTTGCTGGCGGGCCTGTTCCTGCGCAACCGGTGACATTTCCTTCGGAAGGTTAAAGTCCACTTCCGTGGGATCGCCCAACCCGATGTGCTTTTCAATGTAAAAGAGGTTCTGGCCACTGGGATTCTGCAAAAGGATCTTGTAGTTCCCTATAGGCAATCCAATGTAAACATAATTGCCCTTTTTGTTCGTCTTGGTCTTATAAGTCGATTTGATGTCCAGGCGTTCAATCAGAACAATGCACTTGACGCAAGGCTTCCCGTCCTGCAGGGTAGCTTTTCCTTCCACCCCGCCGGTTTGAGCATAGGCAGGCATCACCATGCCCAACACCGCGAGGGCAAACGCCACTCCCAGAATCTTTCTTGCTGATATAAACTTCATTTCTACCTCCTCAACTCAAACTGCCCGAGATTTATTTTAGCTTCATCCCGCCTGATGCTCAACCCAAACCCGTGCTTTTGAGGCGGTCGAGAGTCTCAACCAGCACAGGATGCCTGCGGCGTGTACCGCGGACGGATGGCATAGGGAATGGGATCGTCAAAACCTGCTTCCTGGAAGGCCCGCAACCGAAGAGCGCAACTGTCACAAACGCCGCAAGCCACGTCCTGACGCTGATAGCAGGACCATGTGAGGCGGAGCGGAGCTCCCAGTTCGATGCCCTTTCGCACAATGTCGCTCTTCCGCATGTGAATGACCGGAGTCACGATCTCGAGCTGGGTTTCGGGCTTTGTTCCCACCGCGATCAGACGATTGAAAGCCTCGTAGTACTCGGGGCGGCAGTCCGGGTACCCCGAACTGTCTTCCGCGACCGCGCCGATAAAAATCTTTCGAGCGCCGATAACTTCGCCCCAGGACACAGCGATGGAAAGAAAATGTGCGTTCCGAAACGGTACATAACTGGATGGGATCTCCTTACGTTCAAGGTCCGCACGCTCCACCGGGATATTGGGATCAGTGAGGCTCGAACCTCCGATCTGCCGAAGATGGTCCAGGCGACAAACCCTGCGCTGTTCAGCCTGATAAAAATCCGCGAGGGCGTTGAAAGCCGCTAATTCCCTGCTCTCGGTTCGCTGGCCGTACGCCACGTGCAAAAGCGCCACCCGATACTCACGGACGGCGATGGCAGTCGCTACACAACTGTCCAACCCGCCACTGGCCAGCACTACCGCCAGAGACCGTCCGCCAGGTGTTTGAGGAATGCTCATCAACACATTTGCTCCTTAGTTGCAGTCAACAGGGCAAGTCGCCTGGCCCTCGCCGGAAGGCCGCACTCTTCATCTTAGACTCCACGCGTCTCGGGATCCCAGATAAACTTATGAAGCTGTAATCCCACCCGAACTTCCAGATCATCGCGCAAGATCCATTCCGCAAGCTGGCGAGGCGGCAACTGGCCGAAGACCGGAGAGAAAATGATTTCGTCCACGCGCTCGGAAAGACGATGGCTGGCCAGGAAATCACGAGCGTAGAGGTAATCGCTTTCATCTAGGATCACGAACTTGATCTGGTCTTTCCGCTCCAGGACATCAAGGTTTGCGAGATCAAACTTGCCACTCTCTCCGCTTGCCGGACATTTCACGTCCACGATCTTCACCACGGCTCGTGCAAGATCTCCGACAAACCTTTCTCCGCTGGTTTCCACCAGCACTCGATAGCCTTCAGCAAGGAGGCTGTCGGCAAGTCCGATGGTTTCTTTCTGGAGCAACGGCTCTCCACCGGTAAGTTCTACCAGCTTTCCGCCCAACGAGCGAACACGATCCAGGACCTGAGCGGGAGTCATCTTCTGTCCCCCGTGGAACGCATACGCCGTATCACACCAATGGCACCGAAGATTGCAACCGGTCAGACGAACAAAAATGCAAGGGAGACCGGCAAAAGTCGATTCACCCTGGATTGATTTGAAGATCTCCGTAATAACCATCAAGCGTAGCAGAAACCGACTCCCTATCTTAACCGATTTCCATCCTCGAAGCACACCTTGCCGGCTGACTGTTGAAAATTGTCGCCTCAATAAGGAATAACACCGCAATGACTGCTGTTTCGATATGTGGTCTCCTCTCTATGGGCAACACTTTTGGGACAAATTAAAGACGTGAACGGACCTTCAGACTCTGGAAAGAGAGAGAGGAAAGTGAAAATCAATGTGGGGACATGCCTGGCGCTCATTCTAGCAGAAGTTATTCTGTTCATACCCGCCGGGGGCTATTTGCCGCCACGTTTCCGAGGACGCCGTCAAACCTGACCGAGCTTGCCCACGAATTGCGAAAACCGTACCTGACGCTTTTCAGAATTTCGCCTTCGTTACACTTCACTTCCAACCAGATCAGTCAGATGCAGGAGCTGCTTCAAATGCAAAGAAGTGAGTGCGTCGGGGCGATGAAGCAGAATGCCAACAAGTACAAGTCAGAAATAACTAATTACGAGCACCACCTTCAAAAAGTTACTGCCACGATCTCATATGCAGAGCGGCACAACCTCCACTGCAAGATCCAGAACCTCCGATATGAGCAGGCTCAGAGGGCCGTTCTGGGTCAGCACGCCATCCCTATCGCCTACGAGGACGAAAAGGCAAAACCGGACCTGATTAAAAACTGGCCCTCTGATCTCATAAAGATCAAGCAGGAAATCGCGAGCGGCGCGTATCTTAAGCGGCGCTGGGGTAATGTCCGGGATATTGGCAAAAGGACTATCGTTCCTGGACAACAGAAGGACGTTCCGTTAGGCGAGGAAGCCGTCAAACAGCTCGAGCGGTCCGGTATGATGCCGCCCGTGCTGAACGACCCCCAAGTTGTGGATTACGTCAATAAAGTAGCCCAGAATGTAGCCCTGCACTCGGACCTGAAAGTCGCCTTGCACCTCAAGGTCCTCGATACAAGACAGATCAACGCCTTCTCTTTTCCAGGCGGCCTTGTCTTCGTGAACACCGGGCTTCTGAACGCGGCGGATGACTCGTCAGGACTAGCCGGGGTCCTCGGACATGAAATCGCGCATGTTGTGTGCAGGCACGGCTACCGCAAGATGGAGCATGAAAAACTGGCGAATATTTTCATGGAAGGAGCATCCGTCGCGGCCGGTATCTCGATCCCCGGAGCGAACACTATTGGAGGGTATCTGGCAGAATCGTACGCGTTCCAGTATGGCTTCTATGGCGCCGGGGTGCTGCTGAACCTGGCGCTGCTCGGCGTCAGCCGCGAGTATGAACTTCAGGCCGACCAACTGGGGATTCAGTATTGCTGGAATGCCGGCTATGATCCCACGGGGGTCATCCGCTTCTTTGACAAATTGGCGACAAAGGTCGGCTACGTTCAGGGAATCGGCTGGTTCTATGACCATCCGCCGTTTTACACCCGCATGCTCGATGCCGAACGCGAAATCATGTTCCTGCCGAAGAAGCGACACTTGGAGATCAATTCAAAAGGGTTCGCGAACATGAAGAAAGCGCTTGCCAAATACATGGCGAAGCATCATCCGAAAACGAAAAAGCATGTTTTACCTTACGAACGGGTAAAAGGATGTTCGGAGCCCAAAAAGATTGGCTATAACCGCAAGCAGTCCATTCAAAAGTTGTGCAGTTCTTCGCGCCTTTGATGCTTGTCAGGCGCTCGCGGTCCCGGTTGTCGGGCAACCGTCCCTCAGGCGTTCAGTTGGATTTGCCTTTCAAGCCTGATGTCCGCCGACGAAGCACCAATCATCACGCCCACCGTGCCGGGCGCCACGACAAACTCGTACTGGTCTTCATCCCAATACCGCAACGCATGATTGTCGTGGGCCAAGTCAAAGCTGACTGTTCGCGTTTCGCCCGCTCTGAGGTGAACGCGATCGAAACCCACAAGCTGCTTGATGGGCCGAATCACCGTGCCGGCAGTCACGTGAACATAGGCCTGGACAATTTCATCGCCTTCGCGGCTGCCCGAGTTTGTCACATCAACTGAGATCGTGATTTTGCCGCCGCGGCTGAGTGCATTGCTGCTGAGATGGAGATTCTTGTATGCAAAGGTGGTGTAACTCAGTCCGTGGCCGAATGCGTACAACGGGTCTCCCTGGAAGTACAGATAGGTCCGGCCATTGCGGATGTTGTAATCATGGAAGTCCGGCAAGTCCTCAGTGCGGCGGTACCAGGTGGTGCTCACCTTGCCGCCCGGGTTGTATTCGCCGAACAGGACGTCAGCCAGGGCATGGCCTTGCTGCTCGCCCAGGAAAATTCCACCCACAATCGCCGGAAGGTGGTCCTGTTCCCAGTTCACTGCCACCGGACAATTAGAAGAAATCACCAGAATAGTCCGGGGATTGCCTGCATGCACCGCTTGCACCAATTCATGCTGGACACCGGGCAGGTGAATATAATCACGGTCGTGCGCCTCTCGGTCCACCTGCTGATCGGCGCCGACAAACACCAGGGCAACGTCCGCATCCCTCGCGGCATTGATGGCCGCGTCGAACTGTGCGGGGTCCTTCTCGCCGGCCACGGTGCAGCCCATCGCGTAGGTCACCTTCTCAAGTCCGGGTGCCGGAGCCGGCATTGGGCTTTCCGGAGTCAGCTTGAACGACTCAAGATTGAACAGGTTTCGGAACACGCCGACAAAGCGGAGGTAGACAGCATGTTCGCCCGTCACAGGTTTGAGAGGTGCGCTGACAGTCACCCAATTCTGCCAGCCTCCGGTGTTGGGAACCTTAACCTTCGAAACCAGCGGTCCGCTCAGGCTGTCCAGGTGTACTTCGATCGTTCCACCGCCGGAGTCGCTGGCAATGCGCGCATGAAAATCTTTTGCTCCAGTAAAGAGCACTTTGTCGAACGACGCCCAGGACCCGTCGTTGATGTTGGTGAGTGCGTCGCCACCTTCACTGCACCAATCCAACTGCAGGCCTTGCGAAAGCCGAACAAAATGGGAGGCGCGCTTCTGGTAAGAGGGCGCAATCGGAATTCCCAAATATTCCTTGATCCCCTGCAGCGGCGAAACCCGGAACCATGGCCTCCCACTGTAGTTGCCCAGATGGCACGTATCGGCCATCGGACCGATCACAGTGATCCTCTTGATACGGCTCTTGTCTAATGGAAGCGTATTGTTCTCATTCTTGAAAAGCACAATCGACTGGCGGGCCGCTTCCCCTGCCAGTTCACGATGCTCCGGACTGTCCAGGCAGGAAACCGGGATGTTGTCATAAGGTATTTGCTCGGGTGGGTCAAATTCTCCCAGCAAAATCCTCCCGGTAAACGAACGCACCAGCGAGTGGTCTAGTACCGATTCGCTGATCAGCATTTCATCCAGGGCCTCCCCGAGATAGCGAGGGAGGGTGCTGCCGCAGTTGATGTCACAGCCGGCATTGACCGCCAGCGCCGCCGCCTCAGGATAAGTGGGCACAAAATGATGCGTGCGGCAGATGTCACCCACAGCGTCGCAATCAGAAACTACGTAGCCGCGAAATCCCCAGCGCCTCCGCAGCACGTCGGTCAGCAGAAACCGGTTTGCGGTGGTGGGAATTCCATTCATCGCGTTGTAAGAGCTCATCACGGTGAAGACGTGTCCGTCCCTCACGCAGGCATCGAAACCGCGAGTGTAATATTCCCAGAAACTGCGCGGGTCAACCGTTGCGGATGTCTCTTCACGGTCGTCTTCGGTATCGTTGGCAATAAAATGTTTGGCGCAGGCGATAGTCTTGAGATAACGCGGATCATTGCCCTGCATGCCGTGGATGGTATAAATCGCCATCTGCCCGACCAGGTAGGGATCTTCGCTATAATTTTCTGCAATTCGTCCCCAGCGCGGATCGCGCGTGCCCATGTTGACGGTCGGCGGCGAAAACATTGCCAAGCCCTGGCCATTCTTTTTGTGCCACGCCCAGATCTCATCCGACACTGCGGTGAAAACCCGCTGGATCAGGGAACGATTCCATGAGCATCCCATCGCCAGCGGCAAGGGAAACGAGGTGATCGGCCCGCCATGAATCAGTCCGTGCAAGGCCTCACTGGCATAATAATTAAAGGCGGGAATCTTAAGCCGCGGAATGGCCGGTGATTGGGCGCCAAACTGCGAGATCTTTTCTGGCAAGGTCATTTTCGCTACCATTGCGGTAGCGCGCTTGCGAGCGGCTTCAAAATGCTCCATGGCAATGCCGCCAGTGTCAAGCATTACCGCCTCGCCAGCGGCCATTCCCTGAGCGGGCATGCCTACGGCCGGTTTGCCCGGCCAACCCGTCATCGCCAGCGCTGCTCCGCCTGTTGCCAATGCCAGAAAATCACGCCGGGTTACCGGCTCGTGTGAGTTCTTGTCGCGCTCTGTCATGGTCATTCAGCCTCCTGAGATGGAATTCGCGCCTTGACTTGCGGATCGAATACGGCAAGGTTTACGTGCCAAGTTCAAATCACAGATCGAGCTGAGTCAAACGATCTGAACTTCGCAATTGGTCACTAGAGACTTGAATTTCTTTGCGTCGTCGTCAGTCCCGACGATGGTGGCATAGTGCATGGGAACAGCAATCTTGGGATTGATTGTCTGCGCCGCTTTGGCTGCCTCCTCCACTGTCATGACGTAGGTTCCCGACACTGGCAGCAACGCAATGTCACACTGGATGGATTTCATTTCCGGGATAAAATCCGTGTCCCCGGCGTAGTAGACCCGAGTTCCATCCATCTGGAACACAAAACCCACCCCCCTGGCATCCTTTGGGTGAAATGGTTTCCCGGGTTCGCGGAATTTATTGACGTTGTATGCTGCAACCGCCTCGATTTCAACCTGCCCAACACTCTGCTTCATACCCGGTTCAATGAAGTGTTTCCCCTTTGCCTTCACTTTTTGCAAGCCGCTTTTGCACGACGGGCTCGCAACAATTGTTGTTTCAGGCGTGCAAACCTTATTGAGGTCATCCAGGCTCAGATGGTCAAAGTGCTCGTGGCTCAATAGCACGATATCCGCCTCATCTTTTTTGGCCACCTTGAACGGGTCAGTATAAATCACCTGCGAGCCCGCAATCCGAAACGTGTCATGCGCAATTCGAGTGAAATCGAGATTCAGAATCTTCATCGAAAACCCTCCAATTCAAAATTGTGGCCTTCCCCTCCTCGCCACGCTGTCAGATGATGAAGACACTAGAATATCAAAAATCCAGGGCGACGGCTTCAAGCGGTCCGCGTTGACCTTCTGCAAGCGGCCTTCGACATACCGCACACTCTGCGGAGGCAGGCATTGCCGAGCCAGCCGGTGCGCGTATTAGACATTTTTAATTGCCTGCACGATGCCCTTCGCCGACTGATAAAAGATAGGCACTCAATGTGGCGGCTCGGCCGATGGCCGCAGCAGACACCAATGGAAAGTGAGCTGACACAGCATTCGCTAAGTCAGACGAAGGAATTCAAGAAAAGCGGATCTCCGCGAGATTAGATCCAGAACCAGGCGAGTCCCGATCAGCCACCATTCGAAACCCTAATCTTTCGAACCCATGTGCAGGGCCGCCACGCCGCCTGTAAAGTTTCGATAGCGGACATCTCTGAAGCCCTCTTCGCGTAGCAGATCCCCCAGAGCTTCCTGGTCCGGGAAACGCAACACAGAGTCCGGAAGATATTGGTAGGGGCCTTGAACTCCGGAAATCCACTCCCCAAGGCGCGGAAGAACGCGTCGAAAATAAACACGAAACAGAGGACCGAAAACGGGCCAGGTGACGTGAGAAAACTCCAGGATCGCCACCATGCCGCCGGGCCTCAGCACCCGCCGCATTTCCTGGACCCCGCGCCTGTAATTGGCCAGATTCCGGAATCCAAAAGCGATGGTCAGCGCATCAACAGAGGCTTCAGGGAATGGCAACCGCAGCGTATCGGCCTCAAGGAAAATCGCCTTCTTTGCGAGCTGCAAAGATTTTTCGCGCGCCCGCTGGAGCATGGGATGGCAGAAATCGGTTCCCAGAACCTT
>JAKAWN010000476.1 GCA_021827245.1 Acidobacteriota bacterium
CAGTGCTGTGCGTACCCACATACCCGGAACGGATCAGTCCGATCATGTCGGCTTCGCGCAGATAGGTTCCATCCAGAGCGTCATAGCTCATACGAACACCGCCGCGTGGCCCTTTGGCGGCAGGGGTGGCGAGAATGTGCTTCAAATGGTCGAGCGAGATGAGAAACGATGGATGCGAGTCATCGACGATTTTTCGTTTCACAAACTTGAAGAAGAACGGATTGCGGTTCAGTCGATAGTCAGTCGGGGCAGCCTGAATGGCGGGAATCTTCATTCGCGCAATCTCTTTCCGAAGCTGCTTGTCCGGACGAAAACGCCAGTCGCCTTTGGCCTCTTTATCTTCTTTCAGCATTTTGTACTGGATCATGACCATATTGCCCCGGGTTTCGTTGACGTAAATGAGATCAACGCCCAGCATTTTTTCCAAGGGCAACTTGTTCGCGGTGTAAATCACCAGCCGTTCATCGCCTTTCCGAAAAACAGCGCGCCCGGTGACATCCTTAGCAATGGCATCAAATCCTGGAAGGTGTGATGCATCCGCGTTTACCACATTGTCTTCGTAGAGATAGGCACCAATTAGACCGAGTCCAGAAGATGCCCCGTGTTTAAGGACTACCTCGTCGGGTAGCGCATTACCTCGAATGCCAAAGGCATCCATGGCAGTTTGTATGGCGTCTTCCTGTGCCCAGTTGGCGTTCGGCGCCTGGCGTAGCTTGGGCAGTTGCGATAGCGCGGTGTCAAGAGCCGCTTGATTCTCTGAATCCGCAGCCAGTATTTCAATGAGATGACCGCTCAACTTTGGCGAAAGATTTGCGAATTGGCCCTCTGCTGAAATGCGCTCGCTGAACATCCGCTTCATTCGCGAATCGGTGAGCTTGGCCCCAATCTCCTGCAGCGAGGACGGCTTTATCGGCCGCAGTTTTTTGATTGTTAGACGAGAATCAAAAGTGCTGACGGCGACTTTCCGCGTCACTGTGGAGAGGTAGCAACGCGGTGTGCCTTGCTCTTGAATTTCCATTAAGCAAAGCGTCGGCAGCTTGCAGTCCTGAAGAACTGAGTGCGGTTTCACGATGGTGAGATGCTCGAAACCTTGCCGCGAATTGTGCAAAGATTCCGAATAAGCCTCGTCGAAGCGAATCAAGATCATGGTTTTTTTCTGAACCCATTCGGCGATCTTGATCGATGCGCTCACTTGGCCTTCTCCCGAGCAGCACGCTTCTCGGCCAAGGTCAAATGATGGTCATTAATCCGGTCGCCCAGCTTTCCGCCGTACTGCGGGCCAAGGTCGTACCAAGGGGCGGACGGCACATCACTTCCGCGGTCCTTTTCCCAATGCAGACTCTTAGGCTTGTCTCGCAGAACACCGGCCCCTTTTTTTCCGACATCAGGCACAGAGAGGAAGGGGCGGATGTTGAGGCGCACACCATCGTTGAGATCGGGGTTCCAGCCAATGGGCTGCTGCTCGATGGGCTTCCAGCGCACAAAGATGTCGTAGGGCGCCTCACCGGCCAGGATTAACTCCAGGCGCTTCTTCAGTGCCTCAGCCGCCGCCAACTTTTCTTGGGCTCCGTCGACCCCGCTCTCGGCATCGCGCTTCTGGCGGCCGATCCAGTCGCCTAGATAGGTGTAGATCAGCGCCTCCAGCGCTTTGTAGTCGAGCTTGTGGTAATTCACGAGGGCAGCAAAGCCATCGCGCAGTCCATCCCATACGTGCCAGACGAACGGTCGGTTGCCGAACAGCGCGCAGTGCTGGGTGAAAAATTTGTCGCGCAGCCAGGTCTCCAGCGATTTACCAGCGTGATCAGCGGCCGTTAGCAGCTGAGCCAGGACATCGTTACTCCAGGCCTCACCATAGGCATCAGCCAGCAGGTTAAGTAATCGGTCACTGGCTGGTGACTCCCTTCCCACTGGCGGAATGCAGACGATACCGTCTTTGTCGGCATGTGGGACCAGTGCTTTGCTGCGCGTAACCAATTGACGAGCCTCGTCTGACAACGCCATCTTGTTGTCGGATTCGGCTGGCCACATATAGCCAACCAATCGTGCCACCGCAACTTGAAGCGGATCAGTTGATGATTGCGGGTGCCCATGAAAAATCCATTGGGTAGGATCGTTGGTGTACGGTTTGGGCAAACCGCTGGGATAGCGCTCTAAGGCAACTTGTTTCCAATGGTCAAGATCGAATGCGACTTTGACCAGAGTCGAAGGCGTTACCTTTAATGCTTGATTGATTTTCCGAACTGCAGATCCAAACTCTCCAGACTCACAGAACGCCCAAATTGCGGCAACGTTATCAGGGTTCTCGGGAACGATCACAGCTACCGTATCATCAAAAAGTGCGCCTGAATAAATTGAGGCTGGCAACACCCCAGTTTGACTTACGCATATGCCCGATTTGCCCCAAGCTAGCCCGCCGGCAAGAATAGAAATCCCTTTTTTGTATTGCTCCCGTAAAACACCTCTATCTTGTTCCCAGTGAACCGCAATTGTCAGGCCGTCCCATGATTTATTTGCGCTTACTGATGTTTGACCCAAATTCCAATCAGGCGTGAGTTTTGGCTCCCAGAAGCGCTTGTAAAATCGAACGGCGTCTTTTGTTATCAGGCCAGTTACACCTCTAGCAATTTCGTCGAGAAGGATTCCCTCCTCTGGGAACAAAGTAATCCTGCACCCTGGGCTCAATAACTGAGATGCCTGTGAGACAGAGTGAACCTCGCTTGATTTGATGTGTCTAGCTTTCAGGGCGACTGTCGACTCCTGGCTTGCATCAAGCCCAACAAGCTGGTCGTCCTTTTCGGGCGTTCTTTTTTCTAGTGAAACAAGGATGGCCTGAACAACATGGCCTGTAATCGTTTCGAATGCACCAGGACCCAAACGAACGAGCATCTTCCAGGTTGTTGACTTGAGCAGATGTTCTCTGTGTGCCTTGTAGCGGGATCGGAAAAGCCAGTTCTGTGGTGTCACTGCGGAAATTATTCCGCACGGAGTCAAAAGATCAATGCACCGCTCAATAAAGACGTTTGCCAAATCCTGTTGTGAGAGGGGGTATTCCTTCTCGCAATACGCTTTCAGCTCCTCGCTTTGTCGTCCGCGAGCAAGATAAGGTACGTTTGTAATCACCAGGTGGTACCGAGAGTCCAGTAGATGAGCCGCTTCAAGTAGGCCTTGGGCGCTCAGAGCCAAATCCCAGTTTTCTATTTGCCGGTTGGCGCCATACTCCTTTTTAAGCGCATGAGTGAGAATTTCTTTTAGGGAATCAAAATTCGCTTCAAAAAGATTGCCTTTATGTGTTTTGCGCGGATTCAACAAGCTTCCAAGCATCGGCGCATTGGAGAAATCGTCGTGCAACCGGAGAAGGCCAGATCGAAGCTCACTTGTATTTGCAGATGATTCAGGTACGAGATCCACCCATTCCTGTGCTTTGGCAGCGACTTTCAGTCCGCAGCATGCAATATTTGGGGTAGGTATTTCCCGTACACCGAGCGGCCTGCCGGATGCGTCCGGGTAGCGCCAGGCCTCCAGCGCCACGGCGAACACGGCGATCTCCACGCAGCGCGGGTCCAGTTCCAGGCCGTGGATGTTCTCGGCCAGGACGCGATTGACCGCTTCTTTAGGGCTCAGGCCCTCCGCCGCCATACGCATCGGCACCAGCATCAGGAAAGCGGCCACGAGGAAGTGCCCCGAACCACAGCACGGGTCTAACAGCTTGAAGTCGGCCAACGACTCAGGCCAGCCCGGGAACTTGCCTGCGGCCGGGGTACCGTCTTCCAGGGTGCGGAAGTAGTCGAGCGTGACCGGACATGGCTTGCCCGGGTGACGGGTGGCCCACCAAGCGCCGAGCGAGTTGTGCAGCAGGAAGGACACCATGTACGGCTCGGTGAAGAGCTGGGTGACGGCCGGTAACTCGTCGGCGCCGATCTTCACTTCCGACTTGTTGATGCGTTCCTTGTTGTCGGCCTGCCAGAACTGGTACACCCAGCCCAGGCTGTCGCTAGCATGGAATACAGCATCGGGCAGGTTCTTGAGCAGACGTTCCAGCTCGCTCTGGTGCTCGGGCGCAAAGGTCAGCTCAAACACCGGAGAGCCGGGCTTGAACACCTGCGGCAGCATGCGGGCGGCCAACTTGCCGGCCAGCTCCCAGCCGCTCTTGGCGCCTTCGTCCGGGGCCAACTCATCGCACTCTTCGATGGTGACGGCCACGCCGTCGTACATCAGCAAATTGTTGTCAGCCAGGAAGCGCGCGAACAGCATGCGGTGCCAGTGCTGGTAGGCCACCTCTTGCACCAGATGCTGAACCTCTTGCTTGCCATAGGTCGGGTTGCTGCTCTTCGAGTCACGCACGTCACCGAGCTGTTTGCCGTGGGTGCGCAGGCGGTTGCGCAGCGCCTTCTCGGCATCGCTCAAGAATGCTTCGGGCTTGTCGTGGCCGACGCCCAGTTGCTCCACGGCCGCGTACGCAGACGTCTCGGCCACCGTGCGGGCCGCTTTGACGGTCTTCTCCAGCGTGCCGCGCAGGTCTTTGTCGAGTGCTTGCATCATGGGATATCAGGCCTCAGTGAAGGATGACCGGGCCTTTTTTCAGGGCCTGTGCGATGGTCTGCTTGGCATCCTGCAGCCAGGCCTCGATGTCTTCGTCGGTCTTGATGGTGCGGTGAGGCAGCTTGACGAACTGCGCCTTAGGCTCCATCAACTCGGCGGCGGCCACCAGCACGGCGTCGAAGCGGGAGTCGATGGCGGCCACACGGTCGGCGAACGACGACAGCGACAGACGATCGACCGTGGCCAGCACCTCGTCGGTGTTGGCCACTTGCACCTTGGGTGCGTCGGTGAGGGTGAGCTTTTGGGCGGCCAGCAGGCTGTTGCGCTGCTCGGGTTCCAGCTGCTTCCAGTTGGTGTCGGCCTCCAGGCGCGCCATGCCGTTCTTGTGGCGGGACTGGTAGTCGGCGTGCAGCCGGTTGAGTTCGTCGCGCAGCAACTGCGTCAGGCTGGCCACCAGGGGCGTGACGGGATCGGGCTCCTCCAGGAGTTGGAGATGCTGATACAGGTCGGT
>JAKAWN010000477.1 GCA_021827245.1 Acidobacteriota bacterium
TCTCCCGCTCCTCGGTAGTGAAGTGCCTACGTCGTTGCTCGCTGAGTGAATTCATGCCGCCAGCTTGCCAGAGCTCAACGGCACGCGCCAGATGCACCTGCCTTGACGCTTACTGAAGAACGTCCTTAGTCAGCAGGGGTGGAGGACTAGCGGGTTCCCATACTGCGGGGATTTCACTCTCACAAAGATCACCAGATTCAGGCCCTTAGGTAAGCTCCGGTACACGATTGTTGAGCTTCGGAATTCCACAATTTACTTGAAGCTTCGTTTTTCTCCGGGAACCGACCTGGCGACGGACTTTCAGAAGGTTGTGGTCGCCGATGATTGGCAATCATTCAAGAGGAGCAAGGATTTCCGCGACAACGTGCTCGAGCCCCAGGGAGCCGGCATCTTTACGGGCCCGTTGGCCAACCTGCCGGAGCCGATAAAGCTATCGCTTTTTGGAATGGTTTGCAGCGGTGGCGGGACTCTGGGAACCTCGGATTATAAGGGGCGCACTTACCTTGAAGTTACGCTCGGCGACGATGGAGTCGTTTACAATACGCTTCAACTTAATCAATCCGCGCGCGTCACGAAAGTCATCAACGACCGCCTTCTCGACGACATCAAGGCATTCCAAGGGGTGGCTGGTCTCGTCGGTATCGGAGGCGTTAAGTTCGCCCTCCGAATATACTTTAGGAACTTCGTGAGCGAGTCCGTACCCACCTTCGACAGGCTTGAACTTTACGTGCCACTCGATCTCGCGAAAAAGTTCGCCGACGCTGACATCACAAGCCAACAGCTGATGGACGGAAGCGTCGTCATTCTCAACGGAAATCGCGTGCAAGTCTCTCTCACTTTGTGAGCAGGATCATCAGCTCGATACAGCCTGGCTAGCATTTGTTTTTTCCCGCCCTTCGCAGGACTCCCTCTTGCGCGCCGAACGGGACCGTGCAATTCTCTGAAACGGTCAGTATGATTCCTTCGAAGGATTCTCCTGCAATGGCGCAAGTGAAAACCAAGCGAACGTGGCGTCCCAGCCGACTCGAGCGGCAGGTTTCAGCAATGGCACGCCACGATGCGGAGAGGGAAGCCGCACGAATCCCCTGGCAGCGGTTGTACGTCGCGCGAAAAAAATACGTCGAGTGGGACGCCTTTGCGCTCTGGGCGCGCGCCATCGAGCATACCGAGGGAGGCCTTCCGGATTGGCTTGCCAAAGCGATAGCTAAGCGCTGTCCGGGATTCTTCAAGTTCGCCGCAGAAAACAAACGGGACCATGCTAAACGTGCACCTTCCTGCTGGGAACACCTCCGCTGCTGGATCAACGCGCGGGGCTTCTCGGGTCCCTGGCGGGAGGGCTGGATGAACGCCGTGGGCCACTATGCGGTGCGCGACCTTGCCTACCGGCGGAACGAAGCTTATTGGGAATATTGTGAGCGCGAATGGGCACGTTCGAAGCCGGCCGCTTATCCTTCTTTCCGCGAATGGCTGAAAGCTTCGGAAAAGTGCGGTGATGAAGTGCTGGATGAATATGAAATGCGCGAGGAGAAGCGTCAGCTCATTAAACTCATGCGGCTCGTAACTCCCCGGGCGCTCCGCCGCGCAGTTGAACGGTATGTTGAGTGGGAGGTTTTTGCTTTCTGGACGCGCACCGCCCTCGAAGGCAATTTTCCACTGCCGGGGACGGTCGAAAGGGAACTAAAGCGAAGGTGTCCCGGCTTCTTGGCTGCGGAAGCCGTGGCGCGCGCCGCGAATCCCGCAGAAGAATCCTTTTGCCGATTCGACCGATTGGTCGAATGGATTGGAGACCACAGGTTCGCCAAGGCCCGGAAGGAAGGCTGGTTTGATGTGCTTCGCTACCAGGCTCGCCTCCATGCTCGGCATGCCCGCGTAACCGATTACTGGCACGATTGGGAAGCGCAGTGGGAAAAATATCCCGCCGCACGATATCCAGCATTCAAGAAATGGCGCGGCGCCGCCGATCGGTACACCTTTGACCCCGACGCGCGTTAATCGGCGGCAACGCTCTCCATTTCGCTCTTCTGGGCGGTAGCACGATCAGCGGTACATCGCTTGACATGGCGAAAATACGAGTTCCCACGAATGAGGCGTCCACACCGTGGGCAACCCCGCTCGTGGACCAAGTGCTGGCGCAAACCGTGCCAGGTTCGCAGACGCACCTTCTTGTCTTCAAGGAGCTCCAGCAATTCTGGATCGCAGCGGCTTGGATTGATTTTGTCAGGGTGCTTCATGCAAAAAGCGGCGATCGCCTCCAAGCTCATGTGCGGCCTGGATGTTGACTTTCGCCGCCTCCTCGTTTGATCTTCCGGCTGGCCGAACAGACCCTTCTGAAACCATAGACGGACGGTGCGGTCGTTTACTCCGAGCAGTATTGCGACGCGATGAAGGTTGTGGTACTTGGGAACGCGCACCTTGCCGCTCAAGCGAAGGCTGGATAGCTTTTGGAAGATTGACTTCACGCTTCTTTTCTGCTTTCGAGCGATTTTTCTCACTGGCTTCTCGCCGCCGTCCCATCGCAAGTCGCCGATTCCTGTTGCCGACCATGGCGTGGGCTTTGCTTTGCCAGCCGCGAGGCCCAATTTTCGGGCCTTGGTCCAGATTGAGCGCGCTTTCTTGTTGGGGTCGCGCGCAAGAAGCTCTCGGACGGCCCGGCGGGCACCAGCCCTGCCTTGAGCGTAACAAGACCGGAGGATTTTGATATCCTCTTTGCTCCAGACGACATGCCGCCTGCTCCTCCGTCGGCTCTCATTTCTGAGTTTGCGGAGGCGGCGCCAAAAGTCCTGCCGCTCTCGCCCCAGATAGATCTTCAGGAGCGTCTCAATCGCTGCATGCGTTTCCCTCCATCCGGCCTTCAGGACCGTCCGCAGGACGGCATCTATCTCATTGATACCAGCGAGCTTGCTGAGCGGCACCACCGCGTCCCGATTTGAATCTGCTCCTGGCGCTTCGTACGGCACGCAATCGTCTCCCAGGATTCCGGCTATGACTTGGGGATAGCTCTCAGCCCCCACAGTAATAGCCCCCTGAGACAGCAAAACGTTACACTCAATTTGCATCTTTCATGGAATGACCTCGCAAGGGATAAAATAGGGCTTCGCTTAGGTGTTGATAACTCCGCGGCAGGAAGTACAACCAGGACTATGCCCAGGCCCTCCGATCCGAATGGCTGTGCAGAATCGCAACTTCGGCTTCCGCAGAAAACGCGGCAGGTGGGAGAGCAACGAGCATTCACGATGATAGGTGAGGCCGAACTGCAGGAGTGGGTCAAGGAACTCTGGCTTCGATACAGGGGCTTACTCTTGGAGTTCGCCAACTACCACCTCCGTGACCGGGACCGCGCCCAAGAAGTTGTCCAGGATACGTGGGTTGACGTCATGAAGAGCGCTGGCCGGTTTGAGGGGCGGTGTTCGCCAAGGACGTGGCTCATACAGATCCTGCGGCTTCGGCTCAAGAAGGAACTGCGCCGTACGATTCTCAGAAGAGCCCGCGAGGCAATGCTCGGAATCGGGGAGGCTCGGCGTTATGATGATTTGGAGGCGCCCGAATCGGGCAGGGAAATCTGGCAGGACGACCCGGAGAAGGCCTTACTTGTCCAGGAGCAGCTAGAATACGTCATGCGGGTGAGTCGTATTCTTCCAGGGCGACAAGCGGAAGTTTGGATGTTAAGGGATGTGCTTGACTGGACGTCGGACGAGGTCTCGGCTGCGCTCTCGATCACTCAGAAAAACCAGCGAACTTTATTACACCGTGCCCGGCGGCGACTGAAAGTTCAGATTGAAAGGCACTTCGGGACGCCCCCGAAAGGGCCAAAGGCATCGGGCTGACCTTATGACTTGTAAAGAACTTGAAGGGCTTACGACCGAGTATCTTGAAGAGGCCTTGGCCTCGCCCAAGCGGCTGGACTTCGAGGCGCACCTAAAGGCGTGTCCAACTTGCCAGAAATACATTGGCGAGATGCGGGCTCTGATCGAAGCCTCACATAAGCTTGGCGTGAAGCTTAATGAAGAATGGCGCGCGGAGGCTGCTCAGACCCAAGAGGAGTTCTACGAAAACTTGCAGGCCCGTGCGCTGCGGAAACCGAGCGTTGCAAAGGAACGGTTTCGGAAGCTGGCTCCCGCCGCTGCCCTGGCGGTGATTGCTGTAGTTATCGGCGGCATATGGATTCATCAGCGATCCGTAACAAGAACTCCGAGGAATCTCACGATTGACCTTAGCGAGTGGCTTAATTTGCGCGGTCCGCATCAGCAAGTCCACAAACCGGTTCAACTCGCGCGCGCGCCGCTGAATCTGACGATCCGTTTGCCCCTCGGCAATCAACCCGGTGAATATCAGGTCGCTATTCGCCAAGGCGGGACAATCATTGTTCGAGGAAATGCTGAGGGAAAGTTCGAGAATTACATCACGACGCTTCACGTCCAGTTGGACTGTAGCAATTTGAAAGCCGGGAACTATTCCTTGCTTATCCGTGAACCCGGCTCGGAGTGGCAGAAATTTCCGGCGGTCGTGCCCTGATTTGTGGAGAGTACCGATCTAGGGAGGGATCAAAATCATGACGTGCAAAGAGGCTGTCGGACGAAGTACGGACTACTATGAGGGAGCCCTTTCATCATCCGAAGCGCAAGAGGTCCAGGCCCATCTCGCGAGCTGCGAGAAATGCCACACTTACTTCGAGAACATGCGACATCTGGACGCCGCGCTGAAAAAGCTGCCCGACCCCGCACCGCTGTCCGCAAAGGCGAAGCAGGAACTAATGGAAGCTTTTCGAAAGCAACAGCGGCGGCGTTGAACGTTCGCGTTTACTCGACAACGTGCCCACCGCCGTCGCGCACGCCGTTCTACAAATTAGGCGCTTAGCGCCGAACATGTAGAAAAAATTGTCGATGTTCTCAGGCAGCGATTCTGAGTTCTACGAATAGGTTACGCATATCGATACGTAGAGTTTGGTAATGCTGATCAAGCATGGTGTCCGGCTTGGGTTTGGGCCCTCTCGGGAGTTGGCAGGCTGCGGCCAGCAGGGAGATCGGA
>JAKAWN010000478.1 GCA_021827245.1 Acidobacteriota bacterium
CCCCATCGGGTTTTGCAGTTCGACAATCGAACGAATCGGCTCAAAGGGATTGCGCGACATGCTCACCTTCGGGGCAATCGCCTTTTTTGAATTCTTCACCCACTGCAGCGCGGCATTACAGTGCTGCTCCCACTCCTGCTTGCTCGTAATGCCCATCTTCGTTCCAAGCGCTGGGTTGCGCCGCAAGAATCCGGTTTGCGGATGCAGGAGCATCCCAGCGAACCGCAACGCCGTCATGACCGCGCCGCTGATTACCCCGTCGGCGCGCGCGATACGCCATTCCAGATACTGCGAGAGCCGCGGAATATCTGCGAAGAAGCAGAGCGACTGGCAGGCAACAGCGTCCATCCCCGCCCCGCCCTCTTGCGTTGGACGAGCCAACCAACCGAGATAGGCCGATGCATATTGAAACGCATGCCCGGCGGTTGGACACAAGCGGTTGTTCCTCGAATCGACCCAGTCATCAGCGGCGCCGCGGGCGCTGTTCGGTTCATGCAGCACCCACGCCTTGCGGACACCGGCTTCCACCGGCGCGGCAGACCAGACGTCTGCGCCCGCGAATGTCTGTGTTTTCATCTGAATGAGCGCAGTCCACTCGGCACGAAACGACGCACTCGACACGGACGGCTTGAGCAGATAGGGATCCTTGCTCTGCCGCGAGAGACGCGTACGGTACTGGTTCCGCGGCACATCGCTCTGTTTACGGTCGGGCAATGTCTCGCGCGCCAGAGTAGCGAAAATCGCCCCTGGCACGAGACCGAAAAAGCGTTCCAGTCTCTTGATGTAATGCACGACATGTCGGCCCTTCGGATGGACCCCTGCGATCCAGCGACGCAATGTTGCGATGGGAACCCCGGCCTGACGGGCAATGGCTCTGATGGAGATCTGCTCGCCAACTGGGGTACGACACTCTTCCATGAGGAGCGTCAGGGCTGCCGAAAACGGTGGCTTTGCGCCGGCCATGGCGGCTGACTCGCGGTCCAGTGCCGCCACGAGCCTTCGCCACGCCTTCAATGCACTCTGGCGATTGGCGATCACCCGTCGGTCGGCCTTGCGCTTCAAAAGCGCCGCGGTGTGCGCGGCCAGTGCCTTCGGATACCCGAGCCGAAGGAGTCCTCCAATCGGATCGTCTGGCTTCAGTCCGCGTTCCTCGGCAAAGTGCCTCAGGGCCGTCATGTAGTTCGGTAGGGAAGCCTGCGTCGGTAATCCCGGTTGTCCGGCCCTCTCCTGCATCACTTCAATCAAAGTCGTCGTCGTCAAGCATGTCATCGCCATTGCGCATCTCCGCGCCCTGCGCTGCTGCTGACGGGGGTCCGGACGCTCATGAAGTGAGCTCGGCACCAAATAATGAGAAAAACCGCTATCTTTCTGTTTTTCCTGAGATTTTCGCTTCATGATTCACTTCCTCTCTTCGACACGGGAGAGGTCGTGAACTTCATTAATCATCGCGGGAGCCGGTGGTTCTTCCCGGTGCCGTGTCCTAAGCTGTCAGCCAACGCAGAGCTTTTGTTGTTGTGTTGCGTATAGCGACTAGGTAATTAAACGCCTCGACTGACGCTCTTTGATGCGCTGAACGCGCGCGACGTCAACCAACGGTGTTGCGCAGAGGAACGCGTGGGCATCCTGCGACGCAGCAGGATTCATCCACGCACGGCACTAGCAAGAACCGACACGTGCCCACAAAAATCGAATGGGCTTACGCATCGAGCTCCCGAAACGGCCAAACTTGAAACCCACATGAACCAGCCCAACACCGATCAATCGGGCGTGATCTTGAAACTCGACGACGGACAACGCCGACTCGTCGCCACCCGGTCATTCCGACCCGGTGCCGACGAATTGATCCTTCACGAACTACCTGTCATCTGGGCATCGGAGGGCTTCTTCCCCGCCTATCGCGCATGGTTAATCGTTCGCCAGATGCTGGAAGACCCGGCGAAGCTCAGGTGGATGAAAGAAAAGGATTTCGCGGCAACGCCGCAGGCATGGGATGCGGAGGATCAAGCCTTTGCACAAGAGATTCTGAGTGTCTGCGGCGTTGATCCGCAGACCACACAGACGCTCTACTTTTCAGTCGCAACGAACCACATGGCATTCTGGGACGAGACGGGAAGAAAGGCAGGTTCCGGACTGTTCGAGACACTCTGCTACACGAATCATTCCTGCGCGCCCAACGCCGAGGTCACGCCAATTGCCGGACGGCGCGGGACCGCGCTTCGTGCGATCACGGCGATCGCACCCGGTGAGGAAATCACGTGGGATTATTTTTCACCCAACGATTTTTCCATGCTCCCGTTTGCGGATCGACAACAATTCATCCAGGAGACGTACGGCTTCCGGTGCCACTGCGTTCGATGCCGACGCCGCTTGTAGAGTCTTTAAGCATGGACTCGAATGGATTCTGTCAATTTCTGCGCTGGAATCGCCCATATTCCGCGCCGAGCGATCGAGCCGATTCGCCCACTCAGGGCATTTCGCAGGCCCCCGAAACACCTGGCTCTATGCCGCAGTCGCGGCTTGACGCACCTGCTCGATTGCGGCAAGCAGCTCGTCCACCTGCTCCGAGCTGAAGAGTTCATCCGGTCCCCGTGGCGTCAAATCGGTGAACGGGGATTCGTACAGCATGGCCGCATCCAGGATGCCGTGCTCGGTTAGATGGTCCACGATAAGGTTCACGAACTCAATCTGGTTGGCACTGAGCGCCTTGCCGCTGAGAAACCCAGCCATTGCTTCTTTTGCCGCTTGGCGATCGAGGCCGATCAGGGAGCGCACAAAAAGCCCCAACCCGTGTGATTCCTCGGTGGCTCGCTGAATGTCCTCCGGGGCTCCGACGCCACTCTCGGCGAGGATGCGTTGAAGCTCGCCGAGATCAGCAGCCGTCAAAGCTTTGTTCATCCGAAGCTTACGAATCGAAATGTGGTCCTGATGTGTACGCAGGAACGCCTGCGCTTTGGCTCGGAATTTCGTGTAATTCGTGGCTTCCCCAAAACCCGGCAATTCGACCGCCGTCTCACCGCCGATCTCGTCCTCGAAGTCGGTATAGATCGGTCTTCGCTTTTGCTTCTCGATGAGTTTGATGAGGTCACGCAGACGCCGGCGCATCCCTTCCAGCATCGCGACGGTAACGTCCTGCCACCACTCGTCGGCTTGCACATCCTGGATCAGTGCCATCTGATCGCGCACCATCGGAATCGCCGACTTCTCCTCCAGCAGCCCGGCGAGTTCCTTGACTTGGTCCCGCAGGCGAACAAAGCCCGGTTCTGAGCGCAGCATCGCGAGCTCAAGGTTCAGCACGAGGAGGTCGAAACGCTTTGCTTCCTCGTTCTCTGGATCGAGTTCTGACGGCAGTCCGGCCACTTCGTGCGACAGCTCCGCGAGCGCTTCCGGGGGCAAGACCGCCCACGCCTCGGGCTTGGCGTACTTTTCGACGAGGCGCCGGTGCGGTCGCACCACGAAGTTGTCGAGGTTCATGGCTGCCGTCTCCCGCTGCAGCAACCCGGCCTGCAGACGACGCACGTCCTCGTTCGTCTTCGGGTCTCCGTAGGCTTCCGCAGCTTCCTGGACGACCCGGCCCTCTACCTCACCGGAGCTCCGATGGTCGAGTTCCCCAATCAGCTCCAGGCGTGCTTTGAACAACCGCTTGCCGAGCGAATCACCGACCGCACCCTCGGTGGCAGGAATGTTCTGGCTGAAGTATTCCAGGTTCTGGCAGTAGTCGAAGACGCAGAAGAATTCCTTGTCCTGTCCGGGTCCGAACAGATCCGCGCACAGCCGTGTACCCCGGCCGAGCATCTGCCAGAATTTTGTCTTCGAGCGCACCAGCTTGAAGAACACCAGGTTCACGACTTCCGGGATGTCGATGCCAGTGTCCAGCATGTCCACCGAAATGGCGATGTGCGGAACTTTGTCTTTGGCCGAAAAGTTGTCAATCAGACTCTGCGCATACTCGGTCTTGAACGTGACGACGCGCGCGAACTCGCCCTTGTAGTGCGGGTAATTGGCGTTGAAGCGCTCAGCAATGAACTCCGCGTGGTGCTGGTTCTTGGCAAACAGGATGGTCTTGCCGAGCCGGTCGCCGCCCGCCACCGTCAGACCTTGCGTCATCAGGTGCTCCAGCACTTTGTCTACGGTGTCTTTGTTGAAAAGCCATTTGTTGACCGCCTCAGCTTCGACACGATTGGGCACATTTCCATCGTCGTCCCACTCAAGCGCGTCCCATTGGTCCTTGTCCTCTTCGGACAAGTCGTCGTATTTAATGCCTTCGCGCTGAAATTTGAGCGGTACCGATACTGCCCTGGGCGGCACGAGAAAGCCGTCGCGCACCGCCTCGTCGAGCCCGTAAGCGTCGGTCGGCACACCGTTTTCCAGATCGAACAGGCTGTACGTGTTGCGGTCCACCTCGTCCTTGGGGGTAGCCGTAAGGCCGACGAGTAGTGAGTCGAAGTAGTCGAAGATCGCGCGATATTTCTGGAAAACCGAGCGGTGGGCCTCGTCGATGATCACAAGATCGAAATGCCCGACGCCGAAGCGGCGCTGCCCGTCGCGAGTTTCGTCAATGAGGCCCATCATCGTCGGGTAAGTGGAAACCAAGACCCGCCCCTCAGCGTCCTTCTCGGTGACCAGGTTCACAGGCGACGCATCGGGCAGGTGGCTCTTGAAGGCGGTGACCGCCTGGTTCACGAGCGCGACGCGATCCGCCAGGAACAGCACGCGCTTGACCCAGTTGCAACGCATCAGCAAATCGCACAGCGCGATCACCGTACGCGTCTTGCCGGCACCCGTGGCCATGACCACCAGCGCCTTGCGGTCGTGGTCGCGCTCGAAGGCCTCGGCGATGCGTCGGATGGCGCGCGTCTGATAGTAGCGCTCGACGATAGCCGAATTGATCTCGGCTTCCGCCAGCAGTTTGCGCGTACTGCGCCGCTGGATCGCCAGCTGGAGCTCCGCCTTCGTGTAGAAGCCCTGTACCGCGCGCGGCGGGTAATGTGAGTCGTCCCAGAGCCAGTGCTCGTAGCCG
>JAKAWN010000479.1 GCA_021827245.1 Acidobacteriota bacterium
TGAGCTGGCAGACTTAGCCACAAGCCGCCTTCCCGAACTTCAAGTTCTCGACCGCCCAGGAGTTCTTCAACGATGTCGAGAGCGATCTCGCCAAGCTGAACCTCCCGGTCTGGAAAAGTGAACTCTATCTTCAGTATCACCGCGGCACCTACACGACCCAGGCGGAGTCCAAAAAACGCATGCGGGCGAGCGAGCGGTTGATGCTCGACACGGAAAAATTCGCCTCGCTCGCCATGCTCGATGGGCGCGAGTACGAGCAGCGCCGGTTTGAAGACTGCTGGCGCCGCGTCTGCTTCGACCAGTTCCACGACATGCTGGCCGGCTCCGGGATTCACATCAATTACGTGGACGAGGCGGAAAACCTGGAGTTCGTCCGCCTGGCCATGCAGCCGGTCCTGCGCGGCTCGCTCGAGCGCCAGGCGGAGCGCGCCGATACGCGCGGCACGGGCCAGGCGGTGGTGGTGTTCAACCCCCTGAGTTGGGACCGCACCGACGTGACAGAAGTGGAAGTCCAATTCCCTGGACCTGTGGCCGGCATTGAGGTCGTGGATCCGGCTGGCGATCCCGTGCCCTCGGCCGTGATCGCTCGCGATGACGCCACCCATGCCGTCAACGTCCGCTTTCTTGCCAGAGGCGTTCCGGCCATCGGCTACAAAGTGTTCCACGTTGTTTCAACCCTTCACCCCCGCGCTGCGGAGACAACGCTCAAGGCCAGCGGGCTTGCCTTGGAAAACGAGTACCTTCGCCTCGAGGTTGATGCTGAGAACGGATGCGTCACAAACCTCGTGAGCAAGAAAGACGGCAACAACATTCTCCGAACTGGCGGCAAAGGAAATCTTCTGGAAGCCTTTGTGGACAAGCCGCGCCACTATGACGCCTGGAACATCAATCTCGATTACGAAAAACAGAAGACGGAGCTGTTGAAGGCCGACGAAGTGAAGCTCATCGAGAACACTCCCGTGCGCGCTGTCGTGCGCGTCAAGAAGAGCTACCAAAACTCCACCTTCGTTCAGGACGTTTGCCTGTATCCGGAAGTTCCCCGCGCCGACGTCCATATGCACGCTGATTGGCACGAGCATAACGTCATGCTGAAAGTCGCCTTCCCGCTCGATATCCGGCCGCTCACCGCGACGTACGAAATCCCTTACGGGACGATTGAGCGCCCAGCGATTCCTCATGTTCCCGGCAAGCCTCCCGTCCCCTTTACCGAAGCGACGGAAGTCCAAGTGCGGCATTCCAAATGGGACCCTCTGTTGGCGCAGGAAGCAGAATTCGAGGTCTGCGCCCAGCAGTGGGGCGATCTGTCGCAAAATGGCCACGGCCTCAGCCTACTGAGCCGCGATAAGTACGGTTATGATACCGTCGAGCCGGGAACCATTCGCCTCACCCTGCTGCGATCTCCCGAATCCCCAAACCCGAGCAAAAACCCGGGCCATCTTTACGCCGATCAAGGGCCGCATGATTTTACTTACGCCATGTATCCTCACGCCGGCGGCTGGCGCGAGGCTGCCACCGAGCTTCGAGCCTATGAGCTGAATTACCATCTGCACTCGCTCGCCGTTGGATCGCATGAGGGCTCGCTTCCCTCGGCTCATTCGTTCGCGCGGATCGAACCCGCCAACGTCATCCTGACCGCCATCAAGAAGGCCGAGGATGATAATGCGCTCATTTTCCGTTTCTATGAATTCGAGGGCAAACCGTCTCAGGCGCGGCTGACCTTGCCCGAGGCCGCCACCCAAGCCGTCGAAACCAACCTGATGGAAAAGGAGGAAAAACCACTTTCGCTCCAGGGCAACGGATCCGAAATTGTGACTCCCATCGGCGCCTGTGAGATTAAGTCTGTAAAAGTCATCTTTGCGAATGCCGCCGGCAGCACCCCTCCTCGGCGAGTCTGAGCGTCGCCGGCGGGGCAACGCTCCTCTGTCGTACTCGCTGGCAATGTGGCCACGGCCCGATTCGCGGGCTTCGGGGAAGTTACTCTTATCAAGTCCTTCGGCTTGAGTGCCGCCGCTGTCCCCATGCACTACACACGGCCGCCCGACATAGTTCATCGGCTCATTGCGGCAATCGTGCCATATGCCCTCGCGCAAAAGGAAACCTTGTGCGCCGGCCGGAGAAAAAATGATAAAATAAGCGGGTGCGCTTGGTTGCCAACCTTTCTTCGTAGGGAACGGGAGAAAACAAAACCCTAAAGGCCCGTAGCTCAGCCCGGTTAGAGCGCTACCTTGACACGGTAGAGGTCAACGGTTCGAGTCCGTTCGGGCCTACCATTGATTTCAACAACTTACGGAACTTTTGCAAGCTTGCCATCCCGCACAATTCCCGCAAATGCGTCAGTTTAATGCCAGGGAATGCCCTTCGCCGAGCAGGCGTTCCTGCAACCGGACCACCGCCTGCTTGCGTCTTTCAAGGCTTACTATCGTGTATTCGCTGGTCATAGTCGGCCTTGAGTGCCCAGCCTGGGCTTGGGCCTCAAACGGCGTAGCACCCTCTTCCTGAATCCTTGTGAGATTCTGGCGACGAAAAGAGTGCCACCCAAAGCCGACGAAGTAGAATCCAAGACGCTTGGCGGGTGGGCGAATGAAATCTTTGAGAATGGCCCGGTCATCAAGAGGGTTGCCGTCCTTCTCAAAAACATACCCGTCAGCGATAGCGTCGTCTGGTTTATGCCGGCGGTAAGCTTCCACTAAGCATCCTAGAGGAAGCTCTCGTCGAGATCGTTCGGTTTTCGGTTCGTCCGTATCACCCCGATAGTAGCGTTCTGCGACCACGACCACACCTCGCTCAAGTTCAACGCTACGCCACCGGAGTCCAAGGACTTCCGAGATCCGCATTCCTGTAGAGACTGCGGTCCAGACCATCAGTTGAATGTGAGTTGGTCGCCCAGCCAGCAACAGCCGGAATTGGTCGTCGGAGAGAATTCGTCTTTCGCGCTTCCACTGTTTGCGTCCCAGAACTGTCCTTCTCGTCGGATTCCGACCGTCCCAGTAGCCCCAGTCTTCTGCCTTTGTGAAAATACTTGAAAGGATATTCTTCAGGTCATTCCGCGTCCACCAAGCAAGACCAGCTTCCCTTTTGGCGTTAAAAAATGCTTGAACTGTTTCTGTGTCTACGTCGCAGAGTTTCTTGGCACCCAGGGCAGGTACGATATGGCGCGACAAGAGTGTCAGGTTCTTTGTCCTCGCCCCTGCCGAAAGTGTTGGAATGTGTTCCTGCTTGTAGATTTCCACGAAGTCTCCGAACGGTATGTGGCTTTGAATCGTGTAAACCTGGCGGTTAACGCCCTGCATGATCTCGTCGCGAAGGCGCAACGCCTCCCGCTTGCTCATCTCGTCACAATGGCCCAATGTGTGCCATTTTTCCCTCCTTGCTATTTGGTTTTTGCCGACCAGTACCTTAACTCTGTACCGGATGTACCAGTAGGGTCTCGGACCCTCCTGCCCTTGCACACTAGGCATTTGAAATTCCCATCTCGCCATTCGTCCTCCATTGAATGGCGCGGCGAGAGTTGGCTCGGCAAAGACGATATCACAATCTTGTAGAGTTCCTGCGACCGGTTTCTGGTTCAAGAAGGTCATCAGCGTTCTACGGCGACTCCGGGCCCATCGCTTTCAGGTTGAAATGACAGGATGGCGCCCTCACTGAACTCAGCAAAGCTAATCCTCTGGCGGAAGTCATATCCTGTCAAATTTCCGAGCACAACCTGTGGAAAGTGGCTACTGTCTATGTGTTCTCATGACTTTTCAATGGGTTAGAGGAAGGTAGCGGAGTGATCGTTCTGAGACAAACGACCACACCAGCTGTGGGGGCACGCGAGTGTGAAGCTGCACGCTGGATATAGCGGTCTGAAATGCAAAACCTGTTCAGCCGGCTCCGTGGAGCCGTGCCAAGAGGGGAAAAAGGCCGTACGGCAAATCTGTTCATTTGCACCAAGGCAGTTCCCCTAATTCTCCGGCGAACTAAGAGCAAATGAACCGCTGAGCAGAAGATATTCTCCAGTTAATGACTTGTACGGGGCCGACTTGTCGGCTGAACCTTCGAAACACTGGGGTCACCGGCAGATAATCAACTCGTCACGGGCGCACTGGTTGTAGAAGCTCCCCAAGTGCAGCGGGGTCAGCATCAGGTTCGTGGCAGGGCTAACTGACAAATGCTTGACACAACCATTTCGTTAACCATTTCGTCTTGACCTTGGTGCCGCTCCAGCCTTACAAAAGATAACTATGGTGCGCACTTTCTTCCAGGCATCTTATGGACCAAATTAAACGAATTCGCAGCAAGAGCTTCCGAAGTGAAACTGAAGGGGAGAATCCAGAGCCAAAAGGGATGGGAAGGTGGCAAGCGAGCCACTGCGAGCCTTCTGAAATATTCGGGCCAGGGTGCGCTCATTCCACTTTTAAGCGCGCAAAATCCATTCCAGGCCGCCGATTCTGGAGTTTCTTATTGAATGGGAACCGTGTGAGCCGCTATTTGGTCAAAAGTGTCGAACTTGGGAAGCGAACCCCGACAACGGCTGTCGCCCGCCTCTGATTCTTCATCCAGACATCGAACGCCAACCCCTTTGGTGGGAAGGCCTTTCGCATCGTTTACTCCACGGAACCCTCTCTGGAACAGCACTTGCTGTTAGAGCGGGCGGCGAAGGGGCACTGTGGTACTGAAGAATGCATGACACTGATGAGTCGCACGGAGGAGGGCTTGCATCTTGAGGATATTGATTGCAATCGATGACCCAGAAACCTCGGATGTAGCGGTGAGCCAGGTAATCGGCCAGGTAAAGGCGAGCGGAACAGAGGTAGTACTGCTTCATGTTGTGGACCCGTTTCCAGAGAGACTGGCTAAAACGATGGGACGGCAGGACACCCTGGATTTCGCCGCCGCTCGAAAGGAACTACGAGCATACTGGGGATTCCGCGGCATGGTGATGGCGATTCCGAAATCATCGTGATGGCCGTTCCGGAATTATCGTAATAACGATTCCGGGGTCATGGTGATGGCGATTCCGGGGATCGTA
>JAKAWN010000034.1 GCA_021827245.1 Acidobacteriota bacterium
GTTGCCGGATGTCGGCGTAATTGGCTTCCAGGCGCGACCATTTCAGCCCGAAAATCTCACCGGGCCTCATCCCGGCGAGAACCGCGAGCTTCGCCACAAGCCGCTCCCGTACTTCCAAGACGTTGAACATCTGACGCACTTCCTCGACTGTCATGACCCGTGGCGTTGCGCGCCTGCATTCCCTTGGCGTGAATAACAACGTCGCAGGACTCCGCTGCAAATATCCCTCTGCCACCGCCATATCGAATATCTGCTTCAGGTCCCATCGCAAGTGAGCCACAACGCTGAATGAAAGCCGCTGGCTCTTGCAGTCGAGGAGGGCTTGCAGTTCATCTCGGTTAAAGCTCGTAAGCAACCGAGCGTCAAACTCGGAAGTGAGATGATGCGCAAGGCGATCCTCATTGGTCATCACAGTTGAACGCTTCCACTTTCGCCGGTAGAATGGTAAATAAACATCCCGAACGAAATCACCGAAGCTTATTCGGTCCGATGGCTCCGCTCGTTTGCTGTTGACCGGGGCAACGAGAGTCGCCAATTCGGTTTGCGCTTCCGCCTTCGTCATTTGCGAAATCCTTCCGAGTGTTTTGGCTTTGCGCTTCCCGTCTTGCCGCCATCTTGCTACCCATTCTCCCCGGACTTTCTGAAGACTGCCTTTCTGAAACCGTTTACGCATGAACTGCCTCCTTCATGCGCCTAACGGTGTCGAAGCTGACGATGAGGGCATCTTACCATTTCCGCCGTTACTTTCGTTCGCCGTTTTCCAATGTTCGAGCGCGGCCCGCCGGACAAGCTTTCGGCGTCCCATGAGAATCGCCGGCAGTGGGGAAACTCCATCCACTTTACCTACAATCGCCTTGTACACATGCGCCTTTGAGCAGCGCAGTTCAGCCGCTACTTCCGAAACCGTCAGAATATCCTTCCCATCCATGGGTCACCACCCTATAAAGCAGTCTGCGAACCGCGTAATGCAGGATGCACCTATGGGGTGGGCTATGTGCACCTGGTTTTTGCCATTGAGGGCCGATTCCTGCCTGCCATTCGCTACCCAACTTCTTGCCCCAGTCATCTTCGGCTCCTTTCGCCGACTCCACAAAAACACCTTGACAGATTACCATGCAACGTGTATTCTGTCAAGCGTGCTTGCAAACATGCTATATAAATTGCACGGCGCATGGAGAGGAATCCAATTATGGCCGACAAACTACAACAGCAGACCCTTTCCTTTCGGATCAGTGAAGCGCTCCGTGACCGGCTGGAGCGTGCGAAACAACTTGTCGTTTCCAGGACAGGCGAAGGAGTCACAACATCCGATATCGCCAAACAGTTTCTCGAATCTGCGCGCGAAGATCGCTTGGAAGTAGTGGACCTGATGTCTAAGCCCACCGAGAGGCTGCTTGAGATTCGACGCAAGGGACAGGCTCAACACGTCCTGTCCAAGCCGGAATGGACAGTGCTCGCCTACTTTGTTCAGCAAGGGCTGGAGGCCTTTTCGAGCGACACTCCCAGCCTGGTATCGCGCGAGTCCCTTGTTGTAGTCCTTGACGCGTTTCTTGCCGCCTACGAGCTTCGGCGCGGGCACTCGACATGGGACAACTATTACCTCGGCAATTTGCCACAGGACTTAGGGCCAGTTCGCGGCAGCGAGGCTTCCCGTTTGGACAGCGTAACCCCGGAGATCGTGAAGAAGGTCGTTAAGGAGACACGCCGGGAGTTAAGCAATCCGGCTACAAAGTGGCGGCCGTTGCTTGCCGGACGAAACCTTTACGTTCTGCTTGAGGAAGAAAACATCGCTGCCGGCGAGAGGCTGCATCGCGTTCTCCGCCCCTATTGGGAGCCGCTGTGGAAACTCGCGGCGCGGGGCCACTACTACATCGAGAACAAGCCGGTCCGCGAAAAGCCGAAAACTCTTAAAGAGAGGTTCAACAGGGAGGTTGTCCCACCCGTGACCGCCGGCGGGTTTACGCTATCGTTTGCCCGTGGGGAGGGCAATGATTTCTCCCTCCTTATCACCTTTCCCGGAATACGCCCTCCGCTATACCCACTGGACAATTACCCGGTCATCTCCGAATTCCGCCAGATGCTTGAAGCTCTCGATGCTGAGGGCAAGGAGAGGTATTGGAAGGGCGAGCATTTCTTTGCATACGTCATGGAGAGGGACAACGACAAGGAGCTAGGATTTCGCGCCCGCGACAACGGTATCACCCTCACCTTAACCAGCAAGGAATGGGAATCGCTCCGGGAACTATTCCGTCAGGCTTGGCAAATCCCCGACGTCCGCGAAATGTGGGAGGGGCTAATTCTTGAATACGGCGAACTCTGATTATGCGGTGCTGCGCACCGGCTGTTTTTGCGACACGTCACCCCTTCCAGGTTGGCGTATGCGATCACACGCTAGCGTATGCGAACTTGTTAAGCGCCAGCCGGTTGCGCAGCCTTTGATTGCATATGTGAGCACTTTGAAAGCCTCAGTCCTACAGGATTCATCTTCGCTCCCTTCCCCACAGGGCAGGAATTAGTTCTCATGCTTAGCCGCAAACACTACCGGACAAAATGCATAGGCGTTCGAGTTCGAGAAATCGACTTTGCCCGACTTCAATCTCTCGCCGATGCCGAAGGTAAATCGCTGGGCGAGTGGGCCCGCGAGGTACTTCTGGAAAGAGTTACGGACCGAAAACGGGGCGTGGCAGACCAGACCGTGGTTTTATCCGAATTGCTGGCGTTGCGAACAATCCAAATCAATGCCCTTTTCTCGCTTGCGAAGGGCCAACAAATAACTGAGGAAAGGATGAGCGAACTCATTGAGCAGGCAGACTCGGACAAGCTGAAGAGAGCGGCCCAACGTTTGAAGCAGCAGGTTACCGACGAGGGGAGGCTGTGAAATGCCGAGGAATTGGGCTCAGTCACGGTTCGGAGCCGAGTGGCCGAACGAAAAGCCACTCGGGGTGATTTTCGCGTTCGTGATGGCCGTGGCCAGCACGGCGGCAATCCAGTATTACCAATACGAGCACCAGTGGCCATTCGTGGAGAGACTGTACCTGCGAACGTATTTGGCGACGGACTTCATGGGCCACTTCATGCCCCGGACGTATTACGCCATCCCGGTTGTGGAAGGCCGGAACCGAGTCCCATACCTAGCGACGGACGGCGAAGTTGTGCCGGTAGTTTTGTCGGACGGGCAGCCAGGCATTGCGCTGACCGAATGGGCAGTGAAACACGGAATCATCCACCTTACATGGGAACACGGGATGTTCAGAAACGCCTACCTGAACGGGGTAATCCGCCATTGGGTCTTCCAAGACCAGACATGGTGGGACCTTTTGAGACCGGCCTGCTTCGGGGGGCTGGTTGTGCTCGTTTTGGTCTTGGGTTTCGGCATCGAGCGTGACAGAAAGGTAAAAAAGGAACGCTGGGTAGGGCGGGTGGTGCGCGGGCCCCTGATTGTTACGCGCGACCAGTTCAACCGCAAGCGCCAGGAGCATGGGCGGACCGACGGCATCGGCTTTGTGACCTTGGAGCCGCGATCCCTCCGGGAGCGCCTCTTTGTCAGGCAACGGTACGGGCCGATGTTGCAGATCCGCCGCGTGGACGAAGCGCGCCACATGCTTCTTATCGGCACGACCTCAGCCGGAAAAACCTCCGCATTCACGCAAATCCTGATGCAAGCGCGCGATCTTGGCCAGACCGCCATCATCTATGACCCGACCGGCGAGTTTGTGCAGCGATTCTACGATGCTAGCCGCGGAGACCTCATCCTGAATCCCCTGGACGAACGCGCCCCCTATTGGAGTCCGGGCGAAGAAATTCAGAATGAAGCAGAAGCGCTGGCCATTGCCACCGCGCTATTTCCCGATCAGCCGGGAGAGACCCCTTTTTTCATGAAGGCCGTGCGCAAGCTCATCGCTCACTTGTTCCGTTTGTGTCGGACGCCCCAGGAATTGGTGAAATGGATGTGCGATCTGCGGGAGATTGACCGCCGGGTGAAGGGCACACCCTACGAATCAACCATCTCCCAATTAGCGCAAGGACAGCGCCAAGGCGTCATTGGAACCTTGAACAACGTGGCCGACACCCTCAGCCTGCTAAAGAGTGAAAAGGATGCGAAGAGACACTGGACGGCGTGGGAATGGGCCAAGCAACGGCAAGGATGGCTTTTCTTGACCAGCACGCCAGGTACGCGCGATGCTTTGATGCCTCTCCACAGCCTGTGGCTTGACCTGCTGACCTTGCGCCTGCTCGATCAAGCCGATGATCCTACTGTGCGCCGCGTCTATATGGGATTGGACGAGCTCTCGACTTTGAACCGGCTGCCTCAGCTCGAAACCGCGCTCACACAAAATCGAAAGGCGAATACTTCGATCCTGGTAGGGTTGCAAGGGCAAGCCCAACTTGAAACGAAATATGGGCATATCGCCGAGACTCTGTTGGCCATGCCATGGACTGCGCTGTTTTTTAAGACGGGGGAGCCGGACGCGGCGGAATGGGTCAGCCGGTATTTGGGCGAACAGGAAATCGAACGCTGGAGGCCTAGCCAAACGAGCGGCGAATGGGGCGCAGGCCATGGCCGGAAATCCACGACCGACCACGAGGAGCGATTCAACCGGAGAGCCGTGAGCGCCTCGGAAATCGGCGGCCTCGACGAATTGAGGGGTTATCTGAAATCGGGAAATCTGATTGTGCCGTTCACCATCAAGAGGTTTGAACTCCCGATTGTGGCTCAAAAATACATCGCGCGGCCATTGCCGCCGTTGTTTCGCGTGAATTTAGGCCCTGAGAAAAAGGGACCTGATAACGACCCTGGGAATGAGCAGGGACAAAACCGTGAGCCGGGCCACGGGCTAACATTGTTTCGGTAGGAAGGTGCCGCCTTGCTGACAATTTCCAAACCCCTGAGCGCATGCCAGGCCCAGGCGTACCACGCAAAGGAATTCACCAGCGCCGAGCAAGCCTATTACAGCCAACAAGGTCAACTGTACGGCGAGTGGCACGGGAAGCTTGCCCAGGAGTTGGGCTTGGCGGGCAAGGTCAGCGAGGAGCAATTCAATCGCCTTGCCAACGGCCAGCACCCGGAAACCGGCGAGCAGCTCGTGAGACACCGCGAGTCCTTTGAGTACCAGAACGAAGACGGCGAGACCATCAAGACAATGGAGCACCGCGCCGGTTGGGATGCTACGTTTAGCGCGCCCAAGAGCTCCTCTCTCACGGCGCTTGTGGGCGGTGATGAACGAGTACGCCAGGCGCACCGTGAAAGTGTCGGCGTGGCCCTGGACGAACTGGAGCGGTTTGTGCAGGCCCGCATTGGGGGCAACCATCCGGCAGAAACCACAGGCAAATGGATTGCTGCCAAGTTCGAGCACGACAGCGCCCGCCCCGTGGACGGCTACGCCGCGCCGCAGCTTCACACTCACGTCGTATTCTTTAACCTCGCCGAAACCGAAGACGGCAAGCCACACGCCATTCAACCGCAGGAGATTTACCGGAGCCAGAGATTTGCGACAGCAGTTTACCAGTCTGAGCTTGGCTACCGGCTGAGGGAGCTTGGCTACGACATTCAGCAAGGAAAGAATGGAGCGCCGGAAATCAACGGTTACACCAAGGAATACTTGGAAGCGTCAAGTCCCCGCAGCCAGCAAATAAAGGCGCATCTGGAAGAGCACGGCCTTGCAGGAGCAGGTCCCGCTCAGATTGCAGCCCATCGCACGCGGGACGCGAAAAGTCCCTTGAGCGCCGAGGAGATGCTCGAACGTCACCACGAATTAGCCGCGCGCTTTGGGAACCAGCCGCAGCGCATAGTGGAAGAAGCGCGGGCCCGAGGCGTCGAATACGACCGGAGCGCGGAAGAAAGGCAGGCCCGCGCCCAGGGAGCCGTGACCTATTCCCGCGACCGGAACATCGAACGCGAGGCCGTAGTGGATGAACGCGAACTCATGCGCGACGCCCTCCGGCGCGGCATGGGAGAAACCACCTTCCGGGAAATACAGAAAACCTTCGAGACGCGAATCCTGTCAGGGGAATTTATCGAGGTCGACCAGGAGCGCCATGCAGCCGCTGGGCGCACCTTCACGACCCAAAAGATGCTTGATTTCGAGCGCGACAATCTGGCGCAAATGAAGGCCGGTCAGGGAAAACGTGAGCCATTAGCTTCGGAACATGACCGGGTAGAGTTTGCCGAAAGGTTCGCCCATCTATCGAATAGCCAGCGCCAGGCGGTCGAGGAAATCCTCAGCAGCCGGGACCAAGTGGAAGGTTTGGACGGCGTTGCGGGAGCCGGAAAGACCACCTCCCTTGCCGCCATCCGGGAAGCAGCGGAGCGCCAGGGCTACCAGGTCGAAGGCCTTGCCCCGACTTCACGGGCCGCGCAACAGCTTGAAGAGGCCGGAATTCATTCAGACACGTTGCAACATCATCTCGCGCGGTCCCGCACAAGCGATAGTGAACACCGCCAACTTTATGTGGTGGACGAATCGAGTTTGGCCAGCACCCGTCAGGTAAATGATTTTTTGAACCGGCTCAATCAACATGACCGTGTGATCTTCGTTGGCGATGCGCGCCAGCACCAAGGCGTGGAAGCTGGACGGCCATTTCAGCAATTCCAGGAAGCCGGAATGCAAACGGCGCAACTGGACGAAATCATCCGACAAGAAGACCCAGCACTGAAACAAACTGTTGAACAAATGGCGCACGGCCAAATCCGGCAAGCGGTCGAGAATTTAAAGCAACAGGGCCGAGTGCATGAAATCCCAAGCCGGGAAGAGCGTTTGGGCACGATTGCCAAGGCTTATGCCGAGCGACCGGACCGAACTCTGGTAGTTTCGCCGGACAACCGCTCGCGCCAGGAAATCAACCAGCGAATTCATCACGAATTGCAATCCATTGGCCGGGTAGCAGAGCAAGAACAACATGCGACCGTGCTTGTTTCGCGCCAGGAATTGACGGGGGCCGACCGCCAATGGGCCGCGCAGTACGAAACCGGCGACATCGTGCGCTACACCAGAGGCAGCAAGGCCGTGGGAATCAAGGCGGGCGAATACGCGCGTGTTGCCGCAGTTGATTGCGAAAAGAATTTGCTTACCGTCGAGCGCGCGGACGGCCAGCAAATCACTTACGACCCCGCGCGACTGCATGGCGCGAGTGTCTTTCGGGAAGCGGACCGGGAATTCTCTGTGGGCGACCGCGTGCAGTTCACCGCGCCATGCCGCGACGAGCACATTGCCAACCGTCAACTCGGAACTGTTCAGCAGATCGATTCGGAAGGGAACCTTCAAATCCAAACGGATTCAGGCCGAGACGTGCACCTGAACGTCCGCGAGCATCCGCATCTCGATTACGGCTATGCCGTCACCAGCCACAGCAGCCAGGGAGCCACTGCCGACCGCGTTCTGATTCATGTGGACACCGAACAGGCGCACGAGCAGCTTATCAACTCACGGCTAGCGTATGTTTCCGTCTCCCGCGCTCGCTATGATGCCCAGATTTATACTAATGACGCCGGAAAATTGGGAGAAGAACTAAGTCGCGACGTTTCCAAGCATACCGCATTGGAAACCGCGCATGAGCTCGCTGGACAGCACCAAACTCAATCTATTGCTGGCGCTGAGAGCCAATCAGTAGGCGAGTTGCATGAACACGCGCAAGCAGAAGGTCAAAGCATTAGCAGATAACCCCGGCCCCCCTTTAGTCCGCCCGCTGCCGATGGACACGCCCGCACGCGGGAGTCCCAGCAATCCCCCGCGATTGTGGACTCGTATTGTTGGCCGTCTTGAGCATTGCCAGCAGGCATCAGCAAGGTTACCATCCGAGGAGATGGCGACGATATGCGCAGATGCTGGGCTTCATGCTTAGGTGACTGCTCCGACAAAATTTCTCGTGAGCACGTCATAACAAACGGCGCCTTTCTCACTGCCACCGTGAAGGTGAAGGGCCTTCCGTGGTGCGTTGACGACTTCAAAGAGATTGGGCTTGCGAGCCTTGTCAAAAACGTGCTTTGCACGAATCACAACTCCAGATTATCCGAGGCCGATGCCGCCGCGATCCAACTCCGCAACGCACTTTGCGATGTGGCAGACCTGTCGGAGTTACGAAAGCGAATGCCCCCACAGGACTGGCCAGAGAAGAAATTCTCTGTCAATGGGTTTGCGCTTGAACGATGGTGCCTGAAAACCTTAATCACGATTGCGTTCGACGGAAAATTTCCAATTGGTGATGGATGTTCGCCGGGTGGTGGGCCTCCCCGCGCCCTTGTCGAAATCGCCTTCGGGTTGAGGCGGTTTCAGCCACCGCGTGCTGGCCTCTACTGGATGGGCAAAGGCGGGAATGAGATCAACGTTAGCGAAGGTGTCGTAGTGACAACTTTCTCAAATTCAGCCAACAGGCTTGCAGGGGCAAGGTTCTGGTTTTGGGGCCTTGAGCTTCTCCTCATGGTAAGCGATGGGCCGCCGGGACAATTCAGTTTCACATCGGCGGATGGGAAGCAAACTGTACAGCCGAAGACTTGGTATCGGCCCGGCGCAATCAATTTCGACGTGAATGGCCACCGGTCACACTCACTGGAGTTCATTTGGTAACAATCCGCTGGCGAGTGCTACAGCGGCTGCCCTTGCCAGAGATGGAGAGGAATGGTTGTGGTCTTGCGTGCCTATCTCGACAGCAGCGGTGACCCGGATGGCAAGTACCTGACTCTGGCTGCCTTTGCCGGTCCTGACCACATCTGGCAGGGGTTCGACGTTGAATGGGCGAAGATATTGAGCGGCCACACACCGCCGATGTCTTACCTTCACATGCGTGAGTTGGCCCACTTAAAGGATGGATTCAGCGGGCCGGGTTGGAATAAGCAGACTGCTTTTGGGCTAGTTTTCAAATGCCTCATGTACATGCAGCACTTGGATAAGAAGAAGTTTAGGATGTTCTACTGCACCGTTGACATTGACGCTTGGCGCAAGTTGAACGCCGAAACCTACCAGCTTCCGGACCCTATTGAAATGTGCAACGAATTTTGCTCAGAGAAAGTCCTGGATTGGTACTTCGTAAAGCATCCCGGCCTCATCGGTCCGAACGCCGTTCACTATTTGTTTGACCGGAATGAGCCGTTCAGAGCACGTTTCGAGGCAAAATGGAAACAGGAGAAGCGGCGCCATTCAAGAGCCGATGAAATCGATCGCATGTGCAGGTGGGACTTGATCGGGGATGTAGAGTCGGCGGAAATGAAAAAGACTCCTGGCCTGCAAGCCGCTGACATCTTGGCCTGGTCTGTAAACAGAAAGAAAACAGCGAGCGGAGACGTTCCTGGTGCAGGCTTGTCAGAGATTATGGGGAATATCATCCCTTCCCTTTACCAAATATGGGACGAGGCGGAAATGCGTAAGACTTATCGCCCTCTGATCTTCAAGCCGTAGCTCCGGCTCGCTGACCGTTTCGCGACCATTCGTGGGCCGACGGCAAGGGAACTTACGGCGGCGTCCGCCTTCACCCATTGTGTTAGACTTTAGGCGATTTGGGCGCGAGCGCCCGCCGAGTTCCTCGTCGGATTTTGTAATACCGACCTGACGTACTATTCTCCGGCTTGAAGGCGCGCTCTGGGAGGGAAACATGTTCAACCTGAACGAAGGGATGCGTCGGCTTGGGATCGTGCTGGGCACTTTAGGATTCATCGCGGGAGGGATATTTGGGTACTTACAACTTCAGATTGTTTGGACTCGTCACACCGAATTTGAGCGGATCTGCTCTCTCGGAGTCATGCGTGAAGTCACCAAGGTTGTAAAGGATTACAGGGACGGATGGCGCGACGTGACGACCGTGCACGGTCCATGGGACAAGTACGGCGGACCACCCCAGTCCCATGCAGCCCAAGCAAGGGAGAAATTTCCTAAGGGATTTATCCCAGACAGTGCGCAGTCCGCTTCAGCCCTCAAGGGCGCTCAACTTGGCTCCGCCGGGCGGCAGGTTCCTATTCCTGCTGGCGCGCAGATCGAGGAAAACACCCTAACTGCCGGGCCGCTCGTAGCTCGGCCCGCTGACATGAACGACGTGCTGACCGCTGCAGACGCTGCAGCTGACATTGAGGTTAGCGCGAGCGGCGTCGAAGGGATACAGAAGATAAACGCAGACAAAACTGGTGTCATCACCTCAATTCAACTAACCACGGGCGAATGGGTGCATAGAGAGCCGCGAACTCTAAAGTCGCGTTTGGCCTTCGTTGGCCATCTGCTAATATTGTTGCTGTACCCGGCGTTTGGATTCTTGGTGCCATGGGGAACGATTCGGACTTTGGCGTGGGTCGCAGCCGGTTTCTCTGGCCCGCCGACAACTCCTTCAAGTCCCCGCAGTTAATATTCTCTGCGCCAGCTTGGTGTACACTGACGGATACCGGACGGTCCAAAATGCAGTCTCGCGTTCAATTTAGGGCTGTGCTGGAGCCGGTACTTTGGCGAGGGAATAACACTGTTCGGCAGGAGACGCAACATGACCCCAGAATTGCAGGCCCTTACTCAACGGCTGGAAGATGTCGAAAGGCAAGTTGCTCACCTTGAGGCACTGGCGGTTGAACACTCTGACACTGACCGGACTGAAGCGGCGAGGACCATCAACGCCCAAACGTTCATTGTTTCGGACAAGCGCGGAGTGCGCAGAGCCGAATTAAGCATGTCGATTCCGGCAGGCGAGACGGAAGAGCAACCATGGCTCGGTCTTTTCGATGCCGATGGGAACGTGCGGGCGTGTTTAGGTGTCCACGACGGGCAGCCGTGGCTGGAATTCTACGACGCAAATCAAAGTTCACCTTTGCAAATAAGGATAGATGAGCACGGACCGCACATAGCCTTGTACTATGGGAACAGGGAGCCTGCTGTCGTTATCAAGCTGTTGGAGGGCGGCCCAGGAATGATCCTCACTGGTCCCAACGGGCAGGAGAGTGTGAACCTGTCGGTGTGGCGGGACGGCCCGCATGTCACGCTTACCGGCGCGATCGGGAAGGGGGAATTGAGCTTGCAGGTAGCTCCCTCCGGCACTAAGGAATTGTTCATGGGCAAGCTCGGCAGCGAGGGTCAGCCCACGCTCGGGCCGAGCTTGAAGCTCGAGGTGACGGACGACGGGCCGTGTCTAAGATTCGGCAAGGACAACAAGGTGTTCTGGTCCGCGCCATGATCTCGCATCCACCCCGGAGCAGCAAGACCTCCAGGGAAACAGCAGCCGGCCACCTTCAGGGGGTAGCAAACCAGTGGGATTTTGGATGGAGTTTTGGTCAGGCTTCCTCGCGAACATAGCCGCCGCCGCGCTGGTGGTCATCCTGTACATTGTTGTGCAGTGGTTCTTGGGGGCAACGGACATAAAGATCGGCTACGGCTGGCGATTTGACGAAGCCTCTGGCAATCCTACGAACTTCCGACCAAGTTTCGATATACGGAACCGCTCCCGCTCGAAAACCTACTTTCTGGCAAATATCGCTTATTTCAAAGACAGCAAGCCAGTCGCACCCTTCGACAACAAGTCTGTATGGGGAACGGAGCTCAAGCCGGGCACGATCATGCCTCTGGAGGCTGCCCCAGTTCCAGGGATCGCCTCGCTAGACGAATGCCTCGATATCGAGGTTCATCTTCGCCTGCAAAACGGGCGCACGTTCTGGTTGAAGGGGAAAGGCCCTGGTCAGCTTCGCGCGGGAATGGTTCAGCGATTCGCCTTTTGGCTCAGGGACAGATTCGAGAAGGCGGCGGTCCCTTTGGAATAGACGCGCGGAAGCGGCGCGCGTCGGCAAGTAAGCGCGAAGAGGGTCGGGGACTGAGAGTTCCACTACATCCTCACCTGAAAGGGGCGATGCCTGCCGACATAGAAATTGGCGATGGAAAACAAAACGATCCTCACATTCGACACATCTGCGATCAATCGCTTGACTGATGACGCCGGGCATGAAGCGCTGTTGCAGGGCCTCAAGGCGGGTTTCTACCAACGCCTTACGTTTACCAGCATTAGCGAGGTCGCGCAGAATTCAGGCGCGGAGCGGAGGGAGCGTCTATTCGGGGTTTGCAAGCAGCTTCTTACGTCAGGCGACTGCCTTTTGCCCGTTGGTGAACTTCTGCAGAAGCTGGTCCGGGCCTTCGATACGGACACGGCGACCTTTGAATGGTGCAAGGTCGATGTCAGGCTTGACGAGGCTGTAGAGGCAGCGGTCCGCAGCGCAGCCATCAGTGATGACCTATCCGAGGCGGCTCGGGAGGAAGCACGACCCATGAAGCAACTGTTCGAAAGCATGCTTCGCGACACAAAGCCAGCTTTCGATAAGGTGCTTGCGGTGAATCCGTCCGCCCGGCCTGAGCGCGTTGGGGAATTGATTGGCGGGCTCCAGCGCGGGGGCCAATACTGGAAGATGGCACGAAGCCTGTATGATCGCCTCGCCGGGCACTCCGCCGACGAGGAAATGGTCCGCAAGTTTTGGGACAGCACTCCCCCCTTCCGCTGCCTTCTGGGCGCCCTTTGCGCGGCCCTTTATGACAAGAACGTCCGTCTGCCGAATGCGCCAGGGTCTCTCAAGCCGGGCTGGGCCGACACGTTTATGGCGGTTTATCTCCCCTACTGCGATCAATTTGTTACAGCTGACGACCGGCAGTTGGCCTGCTACCGGCACGTCGCCCAGCTTTATGTTCCTGGCCTCAGCGTCCGCTCGTGGTGCGATTTTCGCGGCACCCTCTGTGTCAGTTAAGCGAAAGCGCGCAGCCCAACGGAGCCTGCGCACTCGGCCCCGAGAGGATATCGCTCAGACGGCCCGACGAAAGCATGGAGGTTGAAAAGATGGCATACAAACAGCGGGCCGCTCCGCAGCCCCCGTTCCAGAAGGAAGACGGCAGGTGGACGTTTTATGATTATCCAGGCGGCATTCAGACGGAGGCCGGATACTATTCTACGGAGAGTGAAGCGAAAGAAGCGTACAACAAAGTTTACAGAATATGGTTTGCGAATAAGGGTTGTGACGGCCCCGTCAACGCCGTAATCCGTTGAAGTCGGCGTAGCGCGCTTGGAATCGCGCGAACCGTGGCAGCCCGCATAGCACTCGTGCCGTGGCGCTGCTTTGCTGTGAATCGCTCGGCATGGCGGGAGCGGATTTCAGCCGTGGATACATCCAGCACTGGAATCAAGGCCAGGGCATCAGTGAACGCTCCGCGCAGCGAATCTTCCGCGCCGCCGACCTGATTCTTCGCGCAGGCTATGCACAGGTATAAGACAGTCCCACAAAACGCCGGCTGGCCAACCTCCGGTTGGCCAGCCGCTACTTCCGGCACCGCATTCGGAGGGTGGCGGTCATTCTGTTCATGGTATTAGAGAGCCGATCTTTTTCGCATATCCTTGCGCGGCCTAGCGGGGAACTATCAACCCCCTCGTGGTATCATGTTTTGGAAGACGCCCAAAGGGGCAGATCGGATGTAGCGATGACGATCACTTTCAAACCCGAGCAGGAACGGATTATCCTGGCGGAAATTGAAGGCGGTCACTTCCGCAGCCCCGATGAAGTGCTCGACTGCGCACTAGCCGCGTTGAAGGAGAAAAAGCACGATCATCAGAGCGCGAGAACCCGTAAGAACCTGGCGCAATTCCTGATGGAGTCTCCGCTGGCAGGCGCGGAGCTGGACCTTGAGCGATAAAATGGCTATGCCCGGCCAGGTTAAGCTCAACAGGTGGACTCACGGTTGGCGGACTGCGAAAAGTGATTGAGGTCGTACTCGATACCAATATCTTGGTAGCCGCCCTCCGGTCGAGCCTCGGGTCTTCGTACCGGTTGCTCGAAACGCTTGAGCAGGAGCGGTGGCGGCCTGTTATTTCACCGGCTCTCGCGTTCGAATACGAGGCAGTTCTGAAACGATCACTTCCGGAAACTGGCTTGACGTTGCAAGATATTGACGATTTTCTTGAATTTCTTTACAGCCGGTCCAATCTGGTGCAGATTTACTTCCGATGGCGGCCAGTATTGCCAGACCCGGATGATGATCGTATTCTGGAATTAGCGGTGCGAACGCAGGCTGCAATTGTCACGTTCAATATCAGGCATTTTGCGGAAGCTGCGCAGTTCGGTATTCGAGTGATCAGCCCCAAGGAGGTGCTGGCGCTCGTGGGAGGTCACCAATGAACCTAACCATCAAGATCCCGGAACAGTTGTACGAGAGCGCGAAGCAGATTGCAGCCGCAGAAAACATTTCTGTGGAGGAGTTGTTCGCCTCGGCATTTGAAGAGCGCATTCTTGAATTCGAGCGGCTAAAAGAAAGGGCCGCGCGAGGCAGCTATGAGAAATTTCGACGTGTGATGGCGAAAATTCCCCCTGCTGAGCTGCCCCCACCCGACCGGCTGTAACGAGTCGAGCCCATTTCAGAACAGAGTCCAAAAAGAGTCCATTAACGGACGGCTGAAATTGGTTCGCGTAGAATCAATAGCTTGGGATCGTCAGCATTCAACACCGTAGACGCTAAATTTTGTATTTTCAATCTACGGTCGATTTCCCAAGCTGGACGTCGCGGGTTCGATCCCCGTCCCCCGCTCCATCTTTTCAATAACTTAGTCAGAATCTTCCGGATCGCCGAGTACAAATTCGTGCAACCTCCTGCCTCACACGTTCAGAAGCAGCTCGGCAACACGGTGAACAGCCTCACGCTTGGCCGCAGATACAGCCTGCGTGTAGATGTTCATAATCATCTGGATGTCGGCATGCCGCAGGAGTTCCTCTGCTGGATTGAATCAACATTGTTGCCAGGAACTCTTCATCTGAGTGTTTTGGCTTTGGTGTCGCAACGGCCAAGGTGACTCCTGGCATGCGGCCAGAAACAGCACTCGGTCCTACGGGCAGAAGCTAGGGCCCTACTCAAGCCATGGAGCCAGCAACTGCCGGTGCAAGTCCGCCGCACTCTTCGGAGATCGAAGCCGACAGGTCCTCGGTAAGAGGCAATGTTCTCTGTTTCCTGCCTGTTCTCCGCGCCCGGGCAGCCCTTGCCTCAAGCCGCTTAACCAGCCTGTTCGATTCGCCAGTCTCTGAGGCGGGACTCACCATAAATTCCTTGGCAAAGCCAGGACCGGCTACGAACTTGCCAACCAACGACCGAAGGACATCAAGGGACCGCTTCTCAGGAGGAGCTTCGTGCCAAAGCTTTCCTACCGTCGAGCCGAGTTTCTTGAAATGCTTGGCCAGCATCTCCATGGTCTGCGTGTTTCGTTCTTCCGCTGTCAGGGGCGTGAACTCAGACGCTTCAGACCGTTTAGATTTCAATTCCGGATGACGGGCCAGCACATCATCCAGCCACTTGTACGCGTCGCGGTGAAGATTTGCTCTTAGACATGGATTGGGGATTTGGGTGCTATGAGGAGGGTGTAATAGCAGTCGGGGTTAAGGGGTTGCACCGAAGGGGTCAGCGGCGAGAAGAGATCAGGTTACGGCGAGGGGCGCAACCGAGCCCGTAATGCTGGATACAGACTATGGAGGTCTACTTCGAGAGATGGGCTGAAGGGCGAAGTGGAAGAGGGCAACCTTAGCTAAGCCAGGACAAAGGCGGGTGGTTATTTAGTTGCAGAGCCTCCTGTGATCGCAGAAAACCGACAGGCTTCTTGAAGTTGTCTGTTCTAGTCCAAGCGCATTCCCGGAACTGACAGCGACGGAGCAACGAGCCGTACCAGGAGTGCAGAAACACTCAGGGGATAGGGGCAACTGGCGAAACAACGGAAGGAGTTTTGGTTGCCTCATATATTGCAAAGGCCGTGCCGCCGGCTTCAGCGCCAATCCCCAGGAAAAGAAGAGCCGACGGGCTGACATGGATTATGCGCTTGATGTGTCGTCGGCCCTGGGGCATGGGGGCTGGCGCGCCAGCGGCAGGCGCTGCGATCGTAATCGTCTTCCCCTTGGTTACTTCTTGGGTGGTTCCGGACTTTTCGACCTGCAGGGTGCCGTCCTTGGCCGTCACCATCAACAACCCGTCCGCCATGGCGACTTCACCGAGCGTCCGGTAGCCTTTCGCCGGCGCCACGGTTACATCGCCGACCTTGACCCTGAACCCCGAGCCTTGCTGCGAATGGTAGAGCGAAACGTTTCCACGGGCCAGCGAGACCGTCACCCCATCTGCCTGCCTTAAGAAGGACGCCTCCGTTCCACGCCCCAGGATCATGCGATTACCTTGATCCAATGCTACAATGGCGAGACCATCGTTGACCTGCAAGCTATCGCCGCTCAACATCGTCGTGTGGGAGAGCGGCGCCTGACCATCCAAAGTCGCATTCCTGCTTGCCACAAGTGAGCCGATAGGGTTGGGAGCCGCATTCGCCGTTGCTGCGGCCACTAACATCACCCCGACTACCGCGATCACAGAACTAAGCCCCATTCTTCTGGTCATAATCGACCTCCGTCACTGCTTGGTTATATCAATTTCCCAATATCGTTGTCAAGTTGTTATTGATCTTCGCATAATAGAGTGACACGAGATTTTTTTACGGCTTTCGGACTCATTCCAGCCACAGGTCATGAGGGTTTTCCACCGCTGCATAGGGCAGCCTTCGTCCGTCAATTTTTTCTTTGATGCTTGGCCAGTCCATGCGTCTCCAGCGCCGCACCATTGCCTCCTCGCCCTCTTTCACCCCGCTCATTGGCGCCTGGCAGCTCCAGTTCATTCGTCCCAGCACCCGGCCCACATGGCCGGGGTGGTACTGTACCTGGAAAAGCTTTTGAATCAACTCCGCCACCCGCTGGGTGGTCCAGCGTTCTGTGCTGTACCCCCAGGCCTTCGGCCCCCTGATCAGCGCTTCTTCCAGACGCCCCAGGTCGTCAGGATTCAGCTTGGGCCTGCGCCCGGCCCGTTGCGCTTGCTTCATTCCCGCCAGCCCCTCCCGTTCCAGGATCTTCCGCCAGCGTCCCACTGACTGGCGATGGACACCGACGCGCCGGGCGACCTCAGCGGGATGGAGCCCTTGTTCGAGCAACTGAACCGCTCGCATGCGCCGCCGCTCCAATGCGGAAAAATCCCGCTTGCCCACAACTCCGCCTTTCATGGGTGGAACCAAAGCCAAGAGCCGCGTTTTCATCTCAAGACTGGCCCTGCAGGCTGATTTCCGGATAGTTCGGTACCCAGCCGCCACAAAGCAGTTTCGTCAGGTTTCGCACTGCCGGTTTCATCCCGGAATATACTGTCCAGAGTGGGCATGACATGACACCTGACGTTCAGGTCCAAACACCGGCGTCGAAGTTTCTGGAGCTTGCCTGATTCGAGCGAGCCGGCACAAATGACCAGATCGGTCACCCGGTGGCGGGCGCAAAGGATTTCCAGCTCTTCAGAATTGCCCATTACCCGGCATCTCGCTATGATCCGGTTGCGCTTTGACGGGTTGTCGTCGAGAAAGCCCACCGTCTCGATTTGCGGGTACCGGCGCATATCGCTGGCCGCGCTCAGACCCGTAAGCCCGGCACCCAGAATCATGACCCGCCTGCGGCGCGTTTCGGGAAGGGGCTGATAGTGGTGGTGCAAAACGTAAAGCGTTCGGCGCAGGCTGCGCAGCCCAAGTCCGGCACTCAGGGAAATCAGATATTCAAGCGCAATGACGCTGAGAGGAATCTCAAGAAGAGTCACCTGATGAGGCAGAGTTGGCAAACCCAGGCGCAGCAGCAACAAAGTGGCTGTCGTCGGCGCCAGTGCCATAGCAAAAACCAAAGCATCTGCCAGGTTGATGTAACGCCACATCATGTCATAAGTACCCAGAAGCTTGTTCGTGCCCGTCCGCAACACAGGTAGGGCCAGGATGAGAAGAAGCATCTGACGGCGGTTGAGAGCATTGAACCTTCCGTCAAACCGAAGCTGATAGGCCAGCAGGACAGCGCCGGCAAAGATCGCAAGATCCAGAACCACTTGGCCGATCCGGCTGTAAGGACAAATCTCACGGCCGAAGACTTTGACCGTGTTCGCCAGTGACTGCCCGGGGACAAAGACGAGCAGGAAGGTCAGAAATATGAGACGCAGATCGAGCGACAGGCTCAGGTTTTCCGCGTACTCGCGGTCGAGCAGAAGTTTCTGGGGAATGAGGCTTGTGCGGTGAACGCGTTGGGGATCGGGGTGCCGGGCACAGTAATCCGCCTCAGTGCGGTGGTGGACCGAGGCATATGAGGTCAATCCCGGCCGAACACTTTGGACCACCTGCTCCCGGGGATCATCGGGATCGACTTCGCTAGGCACCCGGGGCCGTGGCCCCACAATGCTCATCTCGCCACGCAGCACGTTGAACAGTTGCGGCAGTTCGTCCAGCTTGGTCCGCCTGAGAAAGGCTCCCACAGGCGTAACGCGCGGGTCACCCTCCTTGACTACCGCCGCCCCAATAATGTCTGCTCCGTTTACCATTGTGCGGAACTTGATAACCTTGAAAAACCGCCCGGACTGTCCCACTCGAAGCTGCCGGAAAAACACTGGGCTCCCGGAAGTCAAGCGCACCAGCAACGAGCAGATAAGCAGGACGGGCGCAGTTACTAACAGGCCCACTGCCGACGCGATTAGGTCAAATACTCTCTTGCCCCAGCGCCTGTAGCTTGAGGCGTCTTTGATTTCAGAGACTATTTCCGATCTGGAGGGACTTTCAATTCCGGTTGTGGTGGTTGCCATAGTGGGCTGTATTGTTGGGACTACTGGTCCCAAGCTTCTACTGGGTGAGAGAGAAGAATCGGGCGGATCTGTCGTCCAGCAACGCGGGGATGCGAACGTGGGTGCTCCTCTTTGTGCGATTCAGCTCTTGTAGCAGCGTTGGAAACATCCTTCAAAAATCCCGCGTCATGTTTTCTTCACTTTTTTGACGGCGCCCTTATGCGCGCCTCGCCCGCCCGGATCTCTTCCGTTTCAGCGTATGGCTGCGAAGCAGTCGGGCCAGTTGAAGCAATTCATGCACAGAAACACAATCGAAAACGTGCGTGTTATTCAGGGAAAACTCAATGTTTTTCAAGATCATTCTTTGCAGAGTTGTCGAGAATCAACCGATTGTCATTCCCTCCTGAAAGACAATCCGCTGGTTGGATCGCCGTTTGTCGCTTATCTCCATACATCAAACTGTCAGACGCCTCTTGATTGGCGAACTATTGTTCATCTTATTCGTGTATAGGAAGAAGCCCGGCGCTAGAATTTGCCGCGGAGGATGTTGACCTGCAATTCAGTAGGGTCAGGTCTTATCGGGGCGTCCATTTTCCAGCCTCGCAAAAGTAATCACTACTGTGATGACCACCGTCAGTTCGCATATAAATACTGCCTCCAACGCAAGGCTCACTCGGAATCCCGCGGCCGAAACTTATGGTTGGCCCGGAGTGTCCGAGAGTGATTTTCCCCCAGAAAACATCAAGGGAGTGATTCAGCGAGCTCGAGATGCCCGTAACCGCGCCAGCGCCGGGGAAGAAAAGCACCGTAGCGGAGGGGCTGCTATTATAAATTGTTCGGCTGTCGTCGAACTTGATGGATTGCCCCCAGCGGCATCGACCCTGATGGTTGCCTGGGCATTTGAAAGCAGAGTCGAGAATTTGCAATTTGTTAGATTGAAGGCCCCTAAGGTCCCAGTGCTGACGCCAAATTGAATGATTGTCCCCGGAGAAGAGCCACGATAGAGGGCTCGAACATTGTCCAAGTTGACAACGTTTTGAGATTTCCCGTCCTCGACAACCAGGAGTTTTCCAGTGGATTCCCAATCTAAATCCCTAACATAGACCTTGCTTCCGGTCTGCCCAATTCGAATGGCTACCCCGGGCGCGCTTATCTCGCTGTCGTTCATCGACAACCAACCAGCCCTGATGTTGACGCTATTCGATACACCTGCACCCGAATAGAGCCCGTAAACCCAAGTGAATGACTGCGCTCCATCTTGGTAAAGCATCGTCCGCGTGCGATAGACGACCACATGATCAATCTCGTTCTCTGAAACATTGGCGACTGCCTTCACTCCAATCTGGAAAGCGTAACCGGGGGTTCCCAGGAAGCCTGCGATTTTGCAATCTTCGATACGATTGTGCGCGGTAGACCCTGCAGAGCTTTGGAGGTTAAAGGCAATGCCAGCAGTCGATTCCCCGTTAAGGTACAGCCCTGAAATGACGTTATAGTAGGACCCGTCGAAGAGGAACATCGTTCCGTTCGCAGGCCCCTTCCAGTCCAGTTCACTCGGCCCGGATGATCCCATTCCGATAATGCGACATCCATTGCGTCCTGACAGGTTGATCTCCGAGGAAACACTCAAAATTCCAATCGGCACAATGACCGTTCCGCAAGCAGGCTTTGCACCAAAACTGTTGATGGCTTCCTGGATGCCCCCGGTAGTGGATCCCTGCTTGAACGAGCTGGCAAATCGAATACCTTCGAAAGATCCTCCGTTTGAGGGGACCGTCCCTTGGGCAGGTTGTAGCGGAAGCAATCATCCCCATAAGAATTAGAATCGGCATATATTGCATGGCTTTTTCGAAACGTGAACACTCAATCGCTGCAAGCGAAAGAGGTCTCTACGCAGGCAGAGAGGAATACTGCTCATCTCACGGAAGCTGGTTCAAACCGCGCAGTGCGTAAAGCTTGATCGCCAGTCCTGAGCGGCACCTTGGGATGGCCCGGTTGTATTTTGATGGGTCGTCGAGGAATTCCACTATCATGATGTGTGGGTAAGCTCGTGCAACGGGGAAGGATTGAGACTGGGTCGTCGCCTGGCAGAACCGATCCGCAAATCTGGTCAATCGTCTCTTGCGGACCAGCCCGCCAAATGAGGAGCTTACGTTCCAGTATTCTTTCCACTGATACCTTCATTTCTCCAAGGCATCTTCGTAAACAGCCTCCGCACCTGGCCGGTCCTGCAGTGACGCCTGGACAACGATTGACTGGATTTCAGTTGGCACTGTGATCGATGCCATGAACCTTGGTATAAGCAAATCAGCTGAAAACTCAAGTGCCAGGTAGGTTTCTTCTTCGAACCTTTGCGCGACCGCCCGGGAGCACTGCTGGATACAGTTCTCAACTCCCTCCGCATTCCCATGGCAGAACGCATGGGCCCATCGGCCAACTGCGCCGGCGGGCAACATCTCCGTAATGTGGCTCTGGGCCGGCCCGATGTATATGAAAGGTGCTCCCAGTCTGAGAATGTTATAGATCTTGCAGGGATGAACGATCCCCACAAAGGGATCTCCGACTACCACGACATGCAGGTCGGCCGCTGAAAGCGACGCGCCCAGTTTCTCGATCGGCTGGTAGGGAAGGCAAAGCACGTTCTTGAGGTTTTTCTCCCGGACAAATCTCTTCACCTTGGCCAGTTCGCTCCCGCCGCCCACAAAAGAAAACACAATCGAAGATCCGTCCGGATTTTCCTGCTGAATTTGTTCCGCTGCCTCCAGAAGCGTATCCAGGGGATGGCAGGGGCTGTGGTTGCCCGAATACATCACCACAAACTTGCCCTCCAGCCCGTGTTCGCGCCGGAATTCCTCTCTGCCCACGGGATCGTACCGTACCGCGTCATCGTGAGACCACGGTGGCAACACCAGTATCTTGCTGGTCTCAATTCCCTTGGCCGCAATCCGCTCCTGCATAAAATGGTCCAACACGACGATTCGTTCAGCTTCCCTAAAAGAAAATCTCAGCAGCCTTTCGAGGAAGCGGTGCGTCACTCCTCCAGCCGCCAGCCAGCCAGCCGCCACGGCTTCGTCAGGATTCAGGTCCATCATCCAGGCGTACAGCTTGCCCCCTTTAACCCGGGTAAAGAGTGCTCCAAAGAATGAAAACAGGGGAGGAGTGGTCATGGCGATCACGGCATCCTGGGACCGCAACCACAGCAGTTGCCACCCACACGCGACCAGAAAGCTGGCAAAGTGCGCCGCTCGCTGCCACCGAGCCGTTTTCCCCAGCCGCAGGCTTCCAACCCTGAGAATACGAATACCTTTCCAAGTCTCGTTCCGTGGGAATTTTTTCTCATGATCACTGTAGCCTTGCTGGCCTGCCACTACCGTGACTTCGTGCCCTTCCTGAGCGAGAGCCACCGCCAAATCAGTGCTGTGCTGCGCCGTAGATGCCACATCAGGATAGAAATACTCGTTGAGGATTAAGATTCGCATGCAATCCTTTCTCGTTGCGTCAGGATGCAGCCCGGCACTTGAGTGGTCAGATTGGATAGAAACCGTGTTCGCCTTGGAGATCTTCTATAAAACCCGAAAGTCCTATGAACAAACGAGGCTGTAATCGCGCTAACTCCGCGAAGGCTTTTCGCAGGGCGGTGCCGCAACCAAAACGTGGCACGGCCATCCTGGCCGTGTCACGGGCGGGACGCCCGTGCTACAAAATTTGTGCGGCGCGCAAACATTTCCAGGTTTAGTAGTACAGAGGCTAAAATGCGGCACCTGCAATATCGAGGGGGGTAACTCTCGCCTGCCGAGGGTGATTGTCAAATCAGATTTTAGAACTGGCGGTTAACACTATTTCCCTGGGCCGGTTCTGCCGGTCTTTTTGGATGAGGTAATTGCCGATGACGAGCGCATCCATTTTTGTTCGCAGGAAGCAATCGAGCGCCTCGCTGGGCTGGCAGACAATGGGCTCATTTTCGTTGAAGGATGTGTTGAGGACTACCGGAACACCCGTCAGGTTGCCGAATTCCCGAATCAATTGCCAGTAGAGAGGGTTTGCCTCTCTTTCAACCGTCTGCAGCCGTCCGGTTCCGTCCACATGAGTCACCGCCGGGATTTCCTTGCGCTTATGATCGAGCACACTATACACCTTTACCATGAAAGGTTCGGGATAAGTCTGATCGAAATAATCGCCGACGGACTCGCTTAAAACAGAGGGCGCAAAAGGACGAAATTTCTCCCGGTGCTTAATGCGAGCGTTGAGGATATCCTTCATTTCAGGTCGGCGGGGGTCAGCCAGTATACTTCGGTTGCCGAGGGCCCGGGGACCCCATTCCATTCCACCCTGAAACCAGCCTACTACCTTGCCGTCAGCAATCAGTCTCGCTGCGGCCCTGGCCATATCTTCCAGTTCGTAAGTTTCATACGACACATCAGCCTGCCGGATGACGCTTTCAACTCCGCCGTTCGTGAAGCACGGTCCCGTGTAGGCGTGGTTCATGACAAAACAGCGCGGCTTCCCGAGGATCTGGTGATAAATGTAGTACGCAACGCCCAGTGCGGTCCCGGCGTCGCTCGCCGCAGGCTGAATGAAGATCTCTTTGAAGGGAGTTTGAGTAATAACTTTCCCATTAAAGCTGCTGTTCAGGGCTACGCCACCCGCCATGCACAATGCATCGAGGCCTGTGACGCGGTGCAGGTTCCGTACGATGTGAAATTCTGCTTCCTCAAGCACCGCCTGCAACGACGCCGCCATGTTGGCGTAGGTCGGCGTGATTTCAGCAGGCGGCTGGCGCGGAGGCCCAAAGCGGTCGATGAATTTCTGGGAATAGATTGTTCCAAGCGTTGGGGAACCCTCGTCCCAGGTCATATCCACGCCTTCCGCCCAGTGAACAAAATAGTCCAGGTCGAGCTCGAATCTCCCATGGGGACGAAGACGAACAATCTTGCTTAACTCGTCGAAATAGGTCGGCTGGCCATAGGGCGCCAGTCCTTGGACTTTCCCTTCGTCTCCAAACTTTGGAAATCCAAGCCATTGCGTGACCGCGGTGAAGAAGATGCCAAGAGAGTGCGGATAATTGACGGTGTCGAGCACTTCCATCCTGGTTCCCGAGCCGCGACCGGTCATGGTACTGACAAAATCGCCCATCCCGTCTACTGAGAGAAGTGCAGCCTCCTTGAAGGGTGAAACAAAAAAAGCGCTGGCCATGTGGGCGCGATGATGTTCCACGTTGTGGAACTCGGCCCGCAGGGAGGCAGGGTCGAGGTTCAAGCTGCCGCAGAAGGCGTTCCTCACGTCCCGCACCGCCGCCATATTCCCAAGCCGATCCTTGATCAAATGCAGGCTCGGCCGGCGTCGCAAAGCATAAAGGACCTTCTTGTAAAGGTTGGCGCTCGGGTCGCGCGAGATTCCGATGTGGTCAAGGTCATGGGCGGTAATCCCCGCTTTTTCCAGGCAGCACTGGATGGCCTGGGAAGGAAATCCCGCCCAATACTTGAGACGCCGGAAACGTTCTTCCTCAACGGCGGCGATTAATTCGCCGTCTTTGATCAAACAGGCCGATGCACCCGCATGGTAGGCATTAATTCCTAAGATATACATGGGATTTGTCCTCCTTAATTCGGAGGGTCTGCCTCCGGTCTTACAAACTGCTCCAGGACTGATGCGTTGCTTCTTGTGGCCTTTTGGGAGTCAGGGGTTTGGGAAAGGCGGTCAGGGCGGGTACCGACTGTTTTCTCCTCAAGCCTGGCTAGCACTATCTGACGCTCAGTCTCGAAAAGTTTTGCTTTTATGTGGAAAACATGAACGGCTTGAAAGCAACAGTAGTAGAGTCCAGGAATGCCGTCGAGGAAGCCCAAGCCCAAGAAATACTTATACAGGAACAAGAGAACCGGTGACCCTGGAAATCGGAGCAGGGCGTGCTTAAGCCAGCGCCGTCTCTGTGCCTGAACGCCCCAAAGTGAAGGAGGTAGTTCGTCGTTTCGGCCCTCCAGGAACACTTTGACTTCCCAGTTGGAATATTCGTTATGCTTCTGGATGTAGCGCTCTAGCGAGTTGGTATTTTCGTGCATGACAGGGTTCTTCAAACGCCCAACTACTCCATTTATCACCACGTGTTCATGCACTTCGATGTCTGACATTGACTGATCCTGGGATTCCAATCTCTTTTCGTAGTGACCCTTTCCCCGCCGGAAGAGAGCCACCTTCCAAAACTGCGTATCCCCGTGGCGAAGCTGCCGCCCCAGGAAATAGATTTCGAGTTTCAACCAGAAACCGTCAAACCTGTTTTGGCCGATGGCGGCTGCTATTTCTGCCTTAATGGGATCGAGGAGGACCTCATCCGCGTCCAGCAAGAGGATCCACTCATTGCGGAAGGGGAAAGTATCGAGGGTCGCCTGGCGTTTCTTTGGCCAGCCGCCCCGATAATCAAATTGGACGACTTTTGCCCCATAATATTCGGCAATCATGGCGGTGCCATCTGTACTGTGCGAATCCACAACCACTATTTCATCTGCCCAGCCGCTTATCGCCCCCAGACAGCGCCCCAGATTGTCCGCATCGTCGCGAACCGGGATAAGGACCGACAGTGGAACCTTGGGGTTCATGGCTCTTTTAACCGCGAACTCGTTGCGAGATTTTTCGGCCGCTTTTCATGCACGGGATGTAGTGCATCACACCTTCTCTGCCCAAACCAACATGTTCATCCAAATCGGCCAGAAGCGGCCCATGCAGAAATGTCCCCTCACACGAAAACCGTTTCGGTCCAGCATCACAGTCAGCGAATTCAGCGAGAAGAAGCGAATGTGGGGGCCAGCGGGATCAAAGTGCTGGTCAAACCCCCGAAGGGCGAGAAGAAGGTTCTTAAGGCGCCCGTGGTAAGGGGTGCTCAGGAATATCTTGCCGCTAGGTCGAAGGACCCGGCGCATTTCCGCTAAGGCTCTGTTCACGTCGACCAGATGCTCGATCACCTCGCTGGAGAACACAACGTCAAATGAATCGTTCGCGAAGGGAAGAGACGAATCGACGCCTCCCATCACCAACCCCGCGGACGAGACGTTCGCTTTGGCTCTACGAAGGGCCGCCGCAGAAATGTCTATCCCCGTTACTTGGTACCCCGCCGCAGCTAGGAGGGCTGTGGACCGTCCTCCGCCACACCCGGCGTCCAACACCCTGCCCTGGTGAGGCGCGCCTTGGCGGAGGAAAACATTGATTCGGTCCTTCGTCAGCGGGTCGAGATCGGGTGGAGTTTCTGTTCCCGGCGTCCAGTAACGTTCGTAGTAATCTCTTGTGGCATCCAGCGACATGGGTTTAAGAGTTTCTCATGCACTCCCTTCTCGGCCGACCCGCGAGCGCCGGTGATGTATGCACCGTTGGGGCCGGTCTGAGTTTTTCGATCATCAGACGGGTATGATTTCTCCAGTCGAAGCGCAGTTCGGCTCGTCTTCTTCCCTTCATACTCATCGCCGAGCGCCTGCTCGGATCGGTGGCCAATTCTGTGACCTTTTGGGCCAGGTCCTGCGCGTCCAAAGGATTGAAGTAGACAGCCGCGTCTCCGCAAATTTCGCGATTGACGGGAGTGTCGGCGGCCACTATGGGAATGCCGAATGCCATCGCTTCCACCATCGGAAAGCCGAAGGACTCGGTGAGTGAGGGAAAGACAAAAATATCCGCCTCCGCGTATAGCCGGGCGGTTTGCTGCCGGTTCTGGAGACCGACGATCTCGACCCAGCGCGCCACTTCAGGCTTCTGTACTAGGGCCAGGTCGTTTGACTGACTGATTGTCCAACCAGCTTCTTCCCATGCCGGGTCGGCCGTGGTCTTCAGGAAGAACTTTTTTCCGCCATTTCGGTTGAGGGCAGGCATGGCCTTCAGGAGGGTTCCCAAGTTCTTGTGCTCGCAATAATAGGAAAGAAACAGGAGCTTGATAGCGCCGGCACGAGAGAAATGTAAGAAAGGATGTTCCTCTGTTTGCCCGTTGGACAACTCCGCCAAGGAGACTCCGTAATGGTTCACCAGCGTTTTTCGATCGTCGAGGCGAACGTATTCCCGCAACTCATCGAGCATGGCCTGCGTGGGAGTCATCACCACGTCGGCGCTCTTGGCACTCCAGACGATCAGCCAGCGGCGCAATTCGAAGTCGATCCGGGCTTTCAGAGGATGCCGGGACAGGAACATCTTCCGATAAATCCTGGAAAAGTAGAGAGTGTTGCGGACCAGCAGGAGCTGGCGCACCGGGCAGCGGAACATGGCGAAGTTAGCCGTCGAGTAGAGCGCGTCCGCGCGCATCTTCTTGAGCGCGCGGCGGAGCGTCACCTGCTCCCACCACAAGCGCTTCAGCGTGTTCGCGTTGCCAATCCGCGTGAGCACCAGATGGACGTTCGGGGCCACATCATGCACCTTCGCAGCGGTCTCCGGGAGCAGATAAACCGTGAACTCCATCCCACTCTCGGGCCCCGGCAGGCAGCGAAGAACATTAGTCAGGTACGTGACCGCCCCACCCATCTTGGCCGATACAGCATTCAGAACGATTTTCATATTCGCTTCGAGTTTGGCTGCACGCGCTCTATTTTGCCGCCCACACGCCCGAGGGGCCTTCACAGACGTAGAGCGTGGAGTCAGGCCCTCCGTCCTGCCTGGAGTATAGGCTTCCTACTTTGCATGAACCTTTGGGCGCACCATCGCCGGTCGTCCATCCAAGGTTCTTTGCGTTGATGTTGCTTGACGGGTTGTTGTAGATGGCGTTACGTTTTACGGATCTGTCGACCGGCGGCGAGCCGTTGTACAAGTACCCGAGAATTCCGATGCCCTTGGCCTTTGGACCAAGCGTCCATGAGGCTCCATGTCCACCAAAGATCTGGCAATTGGAAGTCGGAAGATTGTTTCCGATCACAAACCCCAAGGGGCTTGGGACGCTCATCCCAACCGCATAGGCGTAAAAACGCCCTTCGTCGGCAACAATTCCTGCCCCGGTGGTGTTTTCAAACCGCGTCCCGAACAGGTGGACATTGGTTGTCGCCGAACCCGTCTGCGTAATATGCATCAGCTCAGACGTTGCATTACCTTCAATATCTCCGCCGATAAAGGTCACGGGAGATCCCCCTTCGATGTCAACGTAAACGGGCTCCGCGACGTCGAGGGTTGCATCCAATCCTGTAAACTGAACGTCATTGCTGATACCATCCACGTGGATCGCCACCTTCGCCGTCAGAATACTTACGCGATCAAATCTCCCAAACATGGCGTTCGAGAGATAGAAACCGTACG
>JAKAWN010000480.1 GCA_021827245.1 Acidobacteriota bacterium
TTACTCCAGGGATGCTGAGGGTCCTTTTCGATCGCATCCAGACTGAACTCGACTTCATCCTTGAAATCAATCGAGTAAGCATGGACGGCGCTATCCCGGCGGCGACGAGCTCCGAACTCGATGGCGCGGTCAATCGCCGCGGGAAGCACGAAACCGTCGTTGTAATCCGTGTGCTCTCCGATCAGATTCACGCGCCCTGGCGAGCGGGAAACCACATCCGGCGCGGTGCCATAAATGTTTTGAAAGTCTTCCTGGATCATGCTGCGCTTCCTGGCTTGAATTTGTGACGCGATCAACCAACTTCGCTGCGTAACTTGGGTGCTACCAATCGCAGCTCCCGCGCTTTTTCCTCAGCCAACGAATCGTTCAAGAACAATCCGCCACCCGTTTCGACGCTTGCCAGATACTTCAGCTTTTCCTTGCTGCGATGTGGCGGATAGAACTCAATGTGGAAATGGTAATAGGGATATCGGCCGCGCGTGGGAGCCTGGTGCAAGAGCATCATGTAAGGAAATGACATCTGGAACAGGTTGTCGTATTTCTGTGTCACCCATTTCAGCATTTCAGCCAACGCCTTTTCCTCCGAAGGCTTAAACTCATCGAGGGCGCCCAGGTGACGCCGGGGATAGACATGCACCTCATAAGGCCATCGGGCGTAGAACGGGATAAATGCCGTGAACGCCTGGTTCTCTGCCACGATTCGCCCGCGTCCTTTGCGCTCCTTCTGGAGAATGTCGCAGAAAAGGCACCGACCGTGGCTGCGGTGGTGGGCGCGCGCAGCGGCCAATTCCTTCTTAATCAGCGGCGGGATCAGCGGAAAAGAATAAATCTGCCCGTGCGGATGGGGCATAGTCACGCCGATCACCGCTCCCTTGTTCTCAAAAATCAGCACGTAGCGGATTCCCGGGATTGCTTTGAGTTCTGAGAACCGCTTACGCCAGATTCTCACCAGACGCGTCAGGTGGTCAATAGGGATTTGAGGGATGGAGGTGTTGTGGTCAGGATGGTAAAGTACAACATCGCATCTGCCGTACGACAGCCTGACGGGGTAGAAATCGTCGCCTTCGATGGCTGGAACCTGCGGGGGGATCGAAAAGGCGGGGAAATCATTGGGGTAAATATAGACGTCGTAATTGTCTGGAACGCGGCCTGAACCGGGACAGAATGGGCACCAGTCCTGCGGCATCTGGGGGCGGTCCTGCCGGTGTGAGGCGGTTGACACCCATTCGCGCACCGTCGGATTCCATCGAAGTTCGGTCATCAGCGTAAAACAGCGAGCAGCACCCAGCGGCCGTCTGCGAGGCTGGCTTAGTTCAGGAAATAACTGCGATAAAGCGTGTCACGCTTGACGGGACGAAAGCCGGCATCAAGAATCATCCGGCGAAGTTTCTCCTCAGAAGAGGTGCGACCGCAACCCGCGGCTGATACAACGTTCTCTTCAATGAGGATGCTTCCTACATCGTTGCCGCCAAAACGAAGAGCTATCTGGCAAACCTTGTGACCCGGCGTCAGCCACGATGCCTGAACGTTCTGAATGTTATCAAGATAGAGGCGACTGACGGCAAGTGTCTTGAGATAATCCACCGCCGTGACTTCTTCCTTGATGAAGCGCCCAAGTGAAGTGTTTTCGCGCTGGAAGAACCAGGGAATGAAAGCGGTGAATCCTCTCGTCTCTTCCTGAAGCCGCCGGACCCGCTCAAGGTGCGCGACGCGATGCTCGAAGGTCTCTCCACAGCCGAACATCATGGTGGCGGTGGTCCGCATGCCCAACTGGTGCGCTGTGCGATGCACGGAAAGCCATTCCTCGGTGCTGCACTTCAAGCGCGCGATCCGCCTTCGTACTTCGTCATCCAGAATTTCCGCGCCTGCCCCGGGAATGGAGTCCAAACCTGCATCCATCAGCCGCATCAGCGTGTCGCGAACGGTCAACCCGCACAGTTCCGCGATGTTTAGGACTTCCGGGGCCGAAAAGCAGTGCAAATGGAGCTGTGGGTAACGGCTCTTGATGCTGGAAAGCAGGTTTTCGTAGTAATCGATCTTAAGGTCGGGATGCAGGCCACCCTGCATCAGAACTCCGGTGCCGCCCAGCGCCAGCGTCTCATCAATTTTCTGGAAAATTGTTTCGAGCGGGAGCACGTAACCTTCGGGGGAGCCGACGGGGCGGTAAAAAGCGCAGAAGGAACAGTACTCCGTGCAAATGTTGGTGTAATTGATGTTACGGTCAATCTGGTACGACACAACGTTCCCGGGATGGAGCCTTCTGCGCAGAGAATCGGCTTCCATGCCCAGGCCGATCAGATCGTCGGAGCGCAACATTTGCAGTGCCTGTTCCTGCTTCAAACCCATAGATCGTTACTCGATGATCAAAACTTTTCGCCGGGCGTTCGGGCCCTAAGCAAAAAGAATCTCCTTTTCGTCGCGGATGATGCCGATCTCATGTGCAAGGCGATAAAAGAGCTGCAGCCCCTTGCGGTTTTCCTCGTCCAAAGAATAATCGATATTCTTGCTCAGGTAAACCTTCACCGCTTCCCGCGGCAACCCCATCCGAGTGGCGTACTCCCGGGCGATGTCGTCAATGTGCTGAAGACCGTAATCTCTTGAGGCTTCAAAGTCGGCGGAAAAGCGGCCAAGATCGCCGTCTTCATGACCCGCCCAGAGCGCAAAAACAAAGGGCAGGCCCGTGAACTTCTTCCACTCCGCCGCAAGATCGTAGACTTTCAGCGCGGTACCATCCAACGTGAGAGCCGGGTCACCGATCAGGAGCGCCGCATCAGCGCGCTGTAACATCTTCTCCGGTTCCGGGTCTGCTGGGACTACAGTGGGAGTCAGTGAATAGAACTTTCGCAGCAGGACCTCCACAAGTGCCGCTGAGGTTCGCGAGGAGTTGTCGAGCGCAACGGTTCGAATTTCCTCGACAGGCACTTTGCTGAGCAGCAGAACGCTTTTCACCACTCCTTTTGAGGCTATAGAACATCCAGGCAGAATGCGGAGCCGTTCCATTCGCTGATATTCGATGGAGGGGATGATGCCGACAGCAACTTCCCGACTTCGCAAGTCGTCGGCGCACTTTGCGGGAATGGTAAAATCGAGGTCGTATATTCCCCGCTGATCGCCTTTCAGCATCCCCCAGATCAAAGGGACCGTGTTGAGATATTTGACAACAGAAACCCTGGGTCGCGTAGTCGTGGTCATGAGCTCGCCATAAACAATCCATTTTAGCGTATCCCGGCGCCTAGCCGTCAACGCGCGTGCCGGTTTGAAATGAAGAGCACGACCACACAGGAGCGGTTTTAGGTTCCGTGTCCCCACTTCCGTCACTGACTACGCTTTTGGGTGGGTGCGGTCGTAGACGTCGATCAGCTGTTTGATGGAGACCTGGGTGTACTTTTGCGTGGTGGCCAGGCTCTTGTGGCCAAGCATTTCCTGAATGGCACGCAGGTCGGCGCCTTCGGCGAGCAGGTGAGAAGCAAAGGCGTGGCGTAGCGAGTGCGGGCTGGCTTTCACATTGGGGCCATACGTTCGCACGTAGCGTTTGAGAATCCGGTCCACCGAGCGCGTGGTAAGGCGGCGGCCATAGACGTTCAGGAAGAGGGCCGGGCTGCCGGTACGGGTCTCGCGGAGAAGCTTTTCGCGGGCGGGCAGGTAAGCCTCAAGCGCTCCCTTAGCTTTTGAGCCGAACGGAACAATCCTTTCTTTGTCGCCCTTTCCGCGGACGAGAACGAAAGCATCGCCAAAGTTGACGCTTCGCAGGTCGAGGCCAGCCAGTTCGCTGACACGAAGGCCCGAGGCGTAGAGCAATTCCAGGATTGCCCGGTCGCGCATGATTGAAGACTCGCCACCCCGAGCCGCCGTGGCCACGCGGTCGAGGAAAGTATTCATTTCTTCCTCAGTCATGATTCGGGGAAGCTTCTTGTCCAACTTGGGCGTTGAAACAGTCGCGGCGGGATTTCCGACAATCAGACTTTCTCTTACGAGGAATTTGAAGAATGCCCGGATGGCAGCCAGCTTGCGCGCAATCGACGCCTTCTTCTCCTGCTTCTGGAACAGGTGCGCGAGGAAGGCTCGAATTCTTAGCGACTTAACCGTGCCAATATCAACCGAAGCCTCTTTGCTCCCCTCGCGAAGAAAATCACGGAACTGAACGAGGTCGCTGTGATAGTTCCGGATGGTGTGCGGCGAAGCGTTTCGCTCGTACTTCAGATAATTGATATAACGCTCGATCAGGTCATCCATGGACTTCAGTTTTCCCTTGCTCGTTCAAGGTTTTCGGTGAGGGCGGGGCGGCCGGCAAGCGGGTCAAGCTCATCGACGCAATGGACTGTCGTCATTCCGGCAACGGGTGAGCCTTTGCTGCCCTCTGCAAGCCAAACCTGCAGGTCCTGGAGTGCCCGCTCGCACTGCTTTTCCCGCCGCGCACGGCGGTCACGCGTAACCTGCCGCGGCAGGTTCTCGACGGGGGGCAGAAGATCAAAAGCGATATTTGCAGGCTGATAGTTCTGCGGGCTGGCGTGAGTGACGTAATGGACCAGCGAGCCCATGGCCGTCGTCCGGGGCGGCGGCGCGAAAGATTCCTGCCGCACTCGATACGCCAAAGCCATGCCTGCCAGCAACCCTGTTGCGATGCATTCGACGTAACCTTCTACTCCGGACAATTGCCCGGCAATGAAGACCTGCGGGGCAACACGCAAACTGAGATCCGGATTCAGAAGGCTGGGAGCGTTGATATAAGTGTTCCGATGAATCTGCCCGAAACGGAGAAATTCCGCGTTCTCCAACCCCGGGATCATGCGCAGGATTCGCTTCTGCTCGGGAAATTTCAGATGGTTTTGAAAGCCAACCAGGTTGTAACTCGAATAGCGCAGATTCTCCGCCCGGAGTTGCACAACAGCGTAAGGCCGTCGGCCCGTGCGGGGATCGATGATGCCCACAGGCCGCATGGGGCCGAAACGCAGCGTATCAAAGCCACGACGGGCCAGCTCTTCAATGGGC
>JAKAWN010000481.1 GCA_021827245.1 Acidobacteriota bacterium
AAGGAACTCGAAGCCCTGCTGAAGGCCCCTTGCGATTGCCCATTCCTGAGGATTTAACATGACAACAACTTTTACAACAGATACCTTGCGCGGCGCGTTGGGACGCATTATTGCAAAACTCAACGCCTCCGCGGATGAATTGAACCTGCTCGACGCCCAGCTTGGCGACGGCGATTTGGGCGTAAGCCTGGTGAGGGGAGCGCGCGCCGTCGAGGCCGAGCTGCCCAACCTGCCCGATGACGTCGGCATGGCGCTCCTGAAATGCGCACAGGCCTTCACCAAGCTTTCCGGCTCAACTTACGGCACGCTGCTGGCGACGGGATTGATGAGCGCCGCCAAAGCCACGAAAGGCCGGACGGAGATTGCATGGTCGGAAGTCTCTTCGCTCTTGGACAATGCCACCCAAGCCATGGCGCAGCGCAGCGGCGGCGAGCTTGGCGACAAAACGGTGCTCGACGCTCTCGATGCCGCGCGCGCGGCGACGGAAGGACTCACGGAGCCTTCAGCGCTCGCAGCGGTGGCTGACCGGGCGGTTGCCGAATGCCTTGACCGATTCCGCAGCCAGCCCGCCCGCCAGGGCCGGGCTCGCATTTTTGCCGACAAGAGCGTCGGGAAAGACGACCCGGGAATGGTGGCCCTTAAACGCATGACTGAGGCTCTAAATCAGATCCATTAACGATGAAGGGGTGTTCTCGGCATCACTGCTGTCCAAGATAACGGAACCTCCATCGTCTGGCTCTTACCAAGAAAGGCTTTAGGACAGGGTGGATGGGTAAATGAGAAGGAGGTTTCGGTTTCATAAGTTGGTTGCCTGTCCAAATCATGCCAGTGAAAGAACAAGCTGTTCGGGGCCTGGGGCTATCGGCGGCGTTCCAAAGGGGTTGTGCAGCCAATTGCGCAAATCCCGATAGGTAAACAGGTTCAGACGCAGCATGGTCGCGAGATTGGAGAGCGACCAGTTGGCTTGGGAGAGGTGATGGAGCCACTTCAGCAGCAGGAGCATGGCAATCAAGGCTGTCCAAATCTGGATGTGGAGGGCGTTTTCCGTGGTGCCGACAAAGCTCTTGATTTTGAGGTTCTGTTTGAGCGCCTTGAAGAACAGCTCGATCTCCCAGCGGTCCTTGTAGATTTTAGCGATGGTCGTCGCTCCGAAGTCGAAATGGTTGGTCAACAGCACGCTTTCGCGCTCCTGGTCGGCATCCCAGACCGCGATGCGGCGCAAGAGGTGCTTGAAGGTTTGTCGAGCCATCTTGCTCGACAGCCGGATGATTTCATCGGAACGGATGTTGCTGTTTTGCGGCAGGGGCCGGGACTCGACCACGGCGTAGGCAATGTGGTGCATGGGCCGAGTGACAAAGAAGACGCCCCCAGCCATCCAGCGAGCGAAGAGGCGAAAGTCGTTATAGCCTCGATCGACGGCGACGATTGATCCCGGCGGCAGATTAAAATGATGGGCTATTCTCACGTCGCTGGCGCGGCCGGCGGTGAGCAGCACGTAGCGCGGCAAATAGTCGTCGTGGTCCAGGAGCACATGGGCTTTGACCCCGCCCTTGGCGCGGCGGAACTTCGCCCAGGGGAAGAGCGATAAGCAGAGGGAAATGGTGGTCGAGTCAAGCGAAAGCAGCTTGTTCTTGAAACGAAATTGGCGCTTGCGCATGCCCAGTTGTTCCTGCGTGCGGAAGCGCGCCAGAACCGTATAGAACAATTCCTGGTAAAGCGCCGCCGGGCGATGTTCGTTGGCGTAGGACAGCGTCGACTTATTGGGAGCCTTGACGATGCCCAGATGCACCAACTTGCCGAGGCAGCAGCTCAAACCGTTGCAGATCTCACGCAAGGAATCCGCATGGCCCAGTTGGCAGAACAACATCGAGACGAATTGGGTCCAGCAATCGAACCCCTTGGCGGCACGCTCAGCTTCATGCTTCTGGACCCAACTACCGAACTCCAGACGGGGAAAGTGATGCAGCAGTTGATTGAACAGACTCGCGACTTGTACCATGGCTTGTGCCCTCCTCAACGGCCTTCAGAGATGTTTCAGCAACGTCATTCTGAAACAGCCGCTGACGGAGGGTAACTGTCGTGTTCACGCCATACCTCAGAAACTTATTTTGGACACGAGTGAAAGAGTTTAGCCCAGTGCGTGAGCCCTTGGCCCTCGCCCACCGCTACAGACCCCTCACCCGGCGGCAGTGCCGCCACCCTCTCCCCAAGGAGAGGGCTGAGAACCGTTACCTCGGTCGGCGAACCCCGGCTTGCGCCGTGGGCTAAAACGTACCGCTCCTCCGGAGCTTTTCAGCATAGCGGGTCCGCTCCTTGAGCAGAGGCACGGTCACAAAGAAATAGCGGTCAGAAAGAAAAGGCCACCGCAGCCTCGACATGGCGCTAAAATACAGCACCGTGAACGCCCATCACCAGAAAAACCGCGGACCTCAACCCCGGAGGACGCGCTACTTGCTAATTTATGCCACTCCTTCCTCTCTCGACTCTTGGTTTTCCTCAGCGAGCGGGGAACTCAGAGGTACGCGTTTTATGCGTTCCTCTGCGGCTCTTCGGCAGGCGGACTTTAAATAGTATGAAATACATCATCGGCATGATCTTTTGAAACCGTCGGGAAAGTAACAATTCCCGCATTAAACCCCGCAGAGGAGGGCCAGCCCCGCCCACCTCTTCGCTGCTTGCTATTGACATCTGCATAAATAATGCAATATACTGACCTTCAGGAGGGAACAGGTATGCCTCGACCGAAGGGCAGTGCCGATCTGATCGAAGACCGTCGCCTGCGGGCGCTGGCTTTGTGGGCTACGGGCTTGTCGCTGAACGAAGTGGGGCGTCGTATTCACTGTGCCCCCAGTTCTGTTCTGCGATGGCTGCGTGCGCAGCGACGAGGGGGCCCCGACGCCTTGCGGGTCCGCTTCTCGCCGGGACGCCCGCTGAAGTTGGGTTCGAGCCAGCGGCGACGCTTGGTGAAGCTGCTTCTCCAGGGACCCCAGGCGCACGGCTACCGGACGCAGTTGTGGACCACGGCACGAATCGCCGAAGTCATCCGGCGAGAGTTCGGCGTGGATTACCATCGCGATCATGTCGGTCGGCTGATGCATCGTCTGAACTGGAGCCCTCAGAAACCCGAAACTCGCGCCGTCGAGCGCGACGACGAGGCCATCGAACGCTGGAAGCGGAAGGACTGGCCTCGGGTAAAAAAAACGCTGCGCGGCTGGGCGCCCACCTAGTCTTCGCTGATGAATCGGGCTTTTTGTTGGCTCCCCTGGTGGTTAGGACTTGGGCCCCCCAAGGCTGCACCCCCCTTCAGCGTCATCGCCAGGGACGCCGGGACAAAATCTCCGTCATCTCCGGAATCTCGGTCAGTCCCCAACGACAGCACTTGGGCCTCTACTATTTGCTTTACTTCGACAACATCGGCCAGGAAGAAGTGGGTCTGTTTCTCCGCGAGCTGCTGCGACACCTCCGAGGTTCCGTCATCGTTCTGCTGGACAATTCCTCCACGCACCACGGCGAACCTTTGGGGAAACTCCTGCGTCGGCACCCGCGGCTGCATATCGAGCACTTTCCCGCTTACGCCCCGGAGATCAACCCCGACGAAGGCGTTTGGTCGCTGGCCAAGCGAGAACTCGCCAACGGCTGCCCGCTCGACCGGGATGAATTGATGGACGACATCATCCGTTCGATCAACGGCATTCGAACTTCCCCAGACAAACTCCGTGGCTGCATCCTCGAATCCGATCTACCTAATTTTTTGTCCTAGCCCCGTTGCATTATTTATGCAGATATCAATAGTGCATGGCCCAGATCATATAGTGGGAAACGAAGAGATTGGGGACGCGACGTTTTCAGAAATTGCGGGTAGGGACTTGTTTGTTCAATCAATCATACCTGAGCTGTATGAGACCGATTCGAACCTGAAGAACAAGGTAGAACGCTTCCTGCAAGAGGGAGCAAGAACGGTGGAGCTCACTCGGGCTGACAAGAAGATCGTTCGCGATTATTTGAAAGCCTTCCTGGACAATGACGCGACTGGTATGCTCAGCACTCTCTTCGTTTTTTATTCTGGGCTGGAGAACTACTTGCGGGCCACGCACCAGGCGTTCTCTGGGAGGAAGAACCTTCCGATAGCTGATCTTTACCGGGAGGCGGGAGTCCAAAAGGATGCGGGAAAGTTCGTCAGCATAGGTCCCCTCCTCAAATTCTTCTCGGCGGCTTTTCGGCGTCTTGAGCCAGCCAACACGTTGCTTGTGCGTAGCGATTGGGAGAGCTTTGCCAAATTGAGGAATGAAGTTGCCCACGGCGATCTCGACATTCTCGCCACATGGGATTCCTCATTACGGACGGTGATGGAACACCTCCCTCGTGTCCGTGCGGTGGTTGCCGCCGTGGAAACTGTGACATCAGAACTCTACACCGGCCTTTAGCCGAGGCACAACATCTTTAGGGGGTGAGCATTGAGTATGACTAAGGAAGGTAGCGGTTCGGAGATCAAAGCTCTCCGTAGGGTGCAACTGCCGCCAGATTATGTTATTCAAGAAGCTTACAAGGTTGGCTCGCCTCATAGGTACGAGGCGGAAAGCTTTGAGGTCCACCTCAGGCCAGTCTGGGACGCGGAGGTCAAAGTGGGTTATGCTTTGCAAGCCCTGCAGACACCAACCTCCCCGCGCCTGATGCACCTCCAGAGGGAGAGAGATTATCTTAAGGCGCAACTTTGTCGCCGAGAGGATAGGGTTACGGAACTTGAAATTGAATTGGCCCGGCGCCGCCATCAGTCTGTGAAACGGTTCTCGGCCGTCGGCATTTTAAGCCTCGTTTTCTGCCTGGCCCTGAACGGCCTGACAGGCGTCCTTGTCGTAAATCCGTTGTTTAGCATCTTCGGCATCTTAGCATTCGCCGTTTTCGGGTTGATGGCCGTCGTCGATGAGCGAAGGTCGGGGGGAAGCCCGTGGTAGAGGCCTACAACTTCGG
>JAKAWN010000482.1 GCA_021827245.1 Acidobacteriota bacterium
GAAGTGTTGCGCTTCATCAATCAACACAGCTGCGGGCTGGCGAAAACGAAGGGCCTGCTCAACGGCGTACCGATACTCGGCGCCGGCCCAGAGCTTGCTCAGCGGACTGGGGCAGCCCGCATGGTAATTCCCCTCGCCCGCCGGCAGGCGCTTATAATTCACCAGCGGTTCCTCGATCTGGCAGAGCATCCGTCTGAAATGGTCGCGCCAATTGAAGTTGCCGGATTCGGGGGACACAACGTCTATGTGTACGACCGGGATTGTCCCGCGATCCGTGGCTAGATGCTCAGCCATCTCCTGGATCAGAATCTGTTTGATCCTAGCGCACAAAGTAGTCTTGCCGACGCCGGTGGGCCCAAACACCATGACGAGTGTGTTGGAAGCCGACTCTCGGATCGCGGCCAGCACACTCTCTTTTGACTCGGATAGGCGCGGGTGGGCCACTGTGAAGTCCCGAAAGCGCCTCAGCTTTTCGGTCCATGCCTCGGTCAGGGTGTGTCGTGATGATTCGAGATGAGTTGACAGCGTCAGAACTCCCCGTAGATTTCGGTACTCTCCGGTATCACATCGCTCACCGGGGCGCAGTTTCGGCTTGCCTCGGCCGTAAGTTCTTCCTGATCTCGTGAGTTCTCGGGAGCGATGCGGTTCGCGCGCATCGTTCCTGTCCCTTTACCTTCGCGGTCACGCAGGCGCTGGACCAGTAACACCTCTTGCGCCTCAACCGATTGCAAGAACTCAGCCAGCCGGCGGGCGTTAACGTGGAATTGCCGAGAGTAATTCTGATAGCGTTTCAACAATTCCTTTGAAGCCAACATCAATTCTCTTTCGGAGCGGCCGCGAAAAGTTGTGAATAGCTCCGAGTGGCATTCAACCCACTGACCGCCAACGAAAGCGTACGCCGTGCCGACGTCAAACGGTTCGTATCGCACAGCTACAGGCGCACCTTCAACCTCTGGGTTTCGAAAGGCTTCCGACCAATAATATAAGTAGTTGACCTTTACTCCGCGGCCCGCCTGTATCCGCACCGTGCCCCGCTTCGGTGCGGGTAAGGTGAGTACTAGAAACTCGCGGTTGTAGGGAATCACTTGCTGCAATCGGCAACCCGTGATGGCGAAGCCTCTTTCGAAGGTTTCACGCGGGCTTTGACCCAGGGAAGGATGCAAGGTGGTGTCGTAAACCTCGTCAGCGAACTCCGCCAGATGCTCGCAAAGATCCGGCAGATTCCACACGGCAAGATTTTTGGGATTGACCGCGGCAGTGACTTGCCTAGCGCAACGCATGACCTGCGTGTTGCCACGCAAATTATGAATGAAGCGCGAATTCGCCACGCCAAAAATCCGCTCACAGACAGACCCGAAGCGTGGCGCGGCCGGTGGACGGGTTTTCCGGATACATTCGTATCGCGCCAGCAAAGTCTCAAAGTACGTGCTGCGGAACTCCGCGCCATTGTCCACCACGAGGATCTGGGGCAAGCGCGCATGCCGTCGCACACATTCCCTCATGACCATCATGCAGGAGCGGTAGCTGGGCGCGTCAAAAGTGACGTAGACGGCCAGGATCCGACGCGAAAAAGCGTCGGTACATAGAGTCATCCATGGGCGGCCAAGGTTACTGCCAGTGTCGGAAGAGACCAGTTCAACATCCAACTGGGTGTGGTCGATATGGGCGATTTCAAACGGCCGGTCACCGTGCCGGGGAGTCGTCTGTTCCAAGTACCAGTAAAACGCTTCATGGGCGTAGGCAGCCCTGCGGCCTTGCCGCTTGAGAACTCGCTCATGGGGCGGCCGATGGGCGATCGCTAAACGGAAAGTCCGGTAGCTCGGAGCCACTAAGCCTTCGCGTTCGCAGGCGAGCTTCAGAGAAATCCAGGAAGTGAATTTCGACTTCTGTTTCGCGGATTCGTAATCCTCAGTGATGAAGCGCTGCATGAGCGTTTGGGTTGGCACGGGCAGCCTGGCCGTTCTGTTACCACGTCGCTCAGTGTGGGGCAGGAGTCCCACAAAACCATTGCCGTAACTTGCCTGCGCTTGCCGATACCCTGCTTTCCATCGGCGCAGCGTGCGGGAAGAGACCGGTTTCCGAAGGGGAGAGCTCTGGTTTTCCCTTACCAGCTCTGCGCGTCGGTTGGCCATTCGCAATGCGTTGACGCTGGCTTCCGCCAAGTTTTTAAGCGTCGGGCTATTATCGTCATCGAATCCAACGGGCTGGGACCAGCTAACACGGCCCTCTTTGACCAATCCCTCCAGCACGCCTGTGGGAACTTCGGTCAAAGTCCGGTCGTCGCGCAGGAGGCTGACCATGCTTTGTCCGATGTTGATCACTTTCCAAGTCGCACTGTCCCATGTCAGCACGCTGCCCACGTTCAGATGCCCGACCGACGTTCGGGGAAGCAGCCCACGGGGCAGGGCCCTTTGTTCGAACCCCGCTTGTGACAAGCGCCTTGCGAAGACCGCTACTCTGCTCGGCTCGGCAAGCGGCGAGGCTCGGAGATCCACGTACACCTTGTCGCCCGCAATCATCGCGTAAATCTCATCCCGTGTAACCATATCCTGGGTGGCTCTGAAGAGGCTCTCCAGCGGCAAACCTGGCGCCGCCGTGACCAGTGCCAGCACCCTTTCAAGGGCGTCATCCGAGACGGGCGACTCTTCGCTTCTGAAGTAATCTTCCAGGAATTGGAGATTTCGTTGAAAAGTCCAGTTGATCTCCCGAGAGGACCGCACACCGTAATACAGCCCTAATTCGGTCGCGTGTTTTTCTCCGGGCGGGCAACACCAGCGCCCTTCCGCATCGAGCCGGTAACGGTTTGGATTTTTCTGGGCAAGCCGGACGAGCTCATCTTCAGTCTTCCATTCTTCCCAGCCCGCCGCCTCCTTGCGAAGAACGAAGAAGTCTGGGGTGTGGATCACACCCAAGCGACGACCGCCTGCGCTCAAGTAATCCAGCTTGATCGAACCCGATTGGTCGTAGTATTCGAGCACGGAATCGTCGTGCTCCATCTCGTAAATGCCGGCGAGCTCAACGCGGTGGCTCTCAAACTGGATCATCACACCCATCTTGCGGCTGGGATAGCAGCCACTCACGTTCCGACGGCCGCCCCCAACCCGCCGGGCCGGCTCCGAGGATCGAACGTGATCAATCACCCCCCGCGCTCGGCGGGAAAGATTTAGCTCCTTGTACCAAGCCGAGAGTTCTTCCGGATTCAGCATCGCCCCCCTCTTCGGCACTTACGCCGCAGAAATCCGTTGCGTCAGCTCAAGCCCCGCGATTTCTCTCCCTTCGCTTTCCGCTTCCGCTCCGTTTTCAACGCTGCCACATACCGTACGCCCGCCTCGTTGATCAACTCATGCAGGCGGCGGCCGTTCCGAATTGCCTTCCGCACTTCGGGAACCAGTCGGTCCGGGACATACATCGAAAATCGCCGGCCCCCACGCCGGCCGTAGAGTGCGTAGTTGGAATGAAGCCGTCCGGCGGCGCAGGTCGGGCAGTTCGGTCGAATGCAGCGGCCCCGTCTCAACGCGAGCGATCCGACGGCCACCGGCCACATCTGTCGGATCGCTTTAGTGAACCAGGAATGGACATCTTCAGGCGTGTCACGTCTCATGTACGAATGTATAGATACATTTATACGTCACCGCTGTCAAGCGTTTTTTCACCTTCGATGGGGACCCCAAAGGCGATCGGGCGGCCTTCAGATCTACCTTGCAAAGGCATGGCGGGCAACCGCATTACTATGCCTTCGAGCTCGTGATAGGCTTATCTGGACCCTATGGACGTTCAAGAAATCCTCTCGCACCTCGAGCGAAACGAAGGCCGCTTTCCCGAAGCTGCGGTTCAGGAAGCGGTCGCCCGCCGTGACGAGACCATCCCGCCCCTTCTTGAAGTTCTTGAGGCCGCAGCACGCGATCCTGAGTCCTTCGCCAGCGATGGGGAGCGCATGATTCACATCTATGCCATGTACCTGCTGGCTCAGCTCCGGGAAACGCGGGCCTATCCCTTTCTGGTTCAAATCTTCTCCACTCCTGGCGAATTGGCATTCGACTTGGCAGGCGACGTCGTGACCGATGACCTGGGCAGGATTCTCGCTTCGGTTTCTGATGGCGACGTTTGCGGCATGACATCACTTGTGGAAAATGAGCAGGCCAACGAATACGTGCGTTCCGCGGCGCTGGACGGCATGTTGACACTCGTAGTCTGCGGCAGTCGGAGCCGGGATGAGGTGATGACCTACTTCCGCGGCTTGTTCCGCGCTCTGGAGCGAAAACCCAGCATGGCGTGGGATGGTCTGGCTGCGGCCTGCGCCGATCTCTGCCCCGTAGAGGTTGAGGAGGATCTTCGTCAGGCGTATCACGAGGGCCTGATCAATCCGGGATTCATTACCTGGGAAGAGATTGCGGAAGCAGTGGCTGAAGGCCCGGAGGTCACGCTGGAGAGAGCGAAGCGACGCTACACGTTGATCTCCGATGTTGTCGAGGAAATGGAGTGGTGGGCATGCTTCCACGAAGACGAAGAGAGTATCGAGGACGACGAAGAGAGTTTCAGTCCTCTGTTGGCGGACCCGGACCTGCCGGAGCCGTATCGCCGAAAAGCACCTAAGCTCGGACGGAATGCGCCTTGCCCTTGTGGGAGCGGAAAGAAATTCAAAAAATGCTGCGGACGGTAGCCCTCCCCTCTTACAGCTTCGCACTTGCGGCCACGTTATGGTTCCATTTTGCACTTACGGCCACTTTATGGTTCCAGCAGTTCAGAAACTTGAGATCAGCCCCACTGAAAATAAAGCTCCTTCACACGCCCACTGGCCAATTTATGGTTCCAGCCGCGGCCAAGTTTTAGTTCCAATCACAAGGTTTTCCTGGGTTCCGGCCACAAAGGCTCCAATCTCAAGTTGATAGTTTTTCCTATCATCGCGGGACACGTAGCCCAAGGCTTCGAGTGTTCGGAGAAGCCTAAGGGCGGAGGGTTTTCCAAGA
>JAKAWN010000483.1 GCA_021827245.1 Acidobacteriota bacterium
CGCCCCAAGAAACATTCTTGGGGCGAGTTAGGGCTGAGCGCGATAATTTCGTAGTCGCCGTGCGAACCCCAGCGCGCCTGCATGACGTCCCCTTGGCCGGGAAGCGTGGGGAGCCCCGTCGAGGGTCCTCCTCGCTGCACGTTGACAAATACGCACGGGGTTTCAGTCATCGCTGCGTAACCGATGTGTTCCATCATCAGGGAGAACCCTGGGCCTGAGGTCACTGTAAACGCCTTCGCTCCACCCCAGGTTGCGCCCACAATGCAAATGGATGCGCCGAGCTCGTCTTCCATTTGAAGAAAGATACCCCCCACCCGGGGAGCACGGATCGCATACCTCTCCACAATCTCTGTCGAAGGCGTGATGGGATAGCCTGCCGCGAAATTTGCTCCTGCTGCAAGTGCCCCCTCACAGCAGGCTTGGTCGCCATCCAGAAAATGAGTTCCGGTAAGCACTCGTTCCGTTTCAGGCTTCACGTGTACCTTCCTCCTTCGGTTGGCCTGGCACAGGCTCGCGAACCGCATAGATAGCGAAGTCGGGACAGTATAGGCCGCACAGGTCACAGCCCGTGCAGCCGTCCGCACGGGCCAACTCCGGTGGATGGTACCCATGTTCGTTGAACGATGCCGAGGAGACCAGCACCTTGGGCGGGCAAAACTCGATACAGAATCCGCAACCCTTGCACCGGTCCCAATCGACATATACGGTGCCTCGAACCTTGCGGCGCACGTTTGACGATGTCATTGTTTCAGGCATGACTCACTCCGGTTTAGGAGCGCCGGACAGTATCTTGCTGAAAACAAACTACCGAACACTCCCCCTTCATCCTCCGTTCTCTGACCTCGCTCCGGCGCACGGAAATTACATGCCAGTCTGATAGCTGGAAGGATGCCGCACACCTTGGCAGGCCAGGTTCTCGCGCTGTGCAGAGCGCTGATGCTTATTGCATCGCCTCCCGTCCCGCACTCTGTTGGAACGCGAAGGTGCAACTAAACTCGAACGAAGCGCGTCCTAGGCGGCCGATGGAGACGCTGGGGCACTTCGAGGGCTAGCCACAACTTCAAATTACGCCGCTCCGCGGCGCTTCGCAGTGACACCCGTCACAGTCAGCGACTTCTTGCGGAAATTCCCGTGGAACTCGATCAGCCCGCCAGCAGACAGAAAGGTTACAATTCGTAACGCGACTCGACACCCCGTCGTAGACGCTGTGCGATCATCACGTGCGTTGTGTCCTCCCCACGTAATCAACTAATCTCGAACGAAAGATTGAGAAACCACTTTAGTGTTGTGAATAGGCTTAGTGTGCTTGCTGCGGTTGAGCATCGTACAGCAATCTCGCTCCTCTCAAGGCGATTGCCGTGAAGCGCAGGGAAGCCGCGATCAATTGGTTTTCAAGCGACTGTTCTCAGTAACCGATTAGTGCTGCTCAAATTGCGACCTCCATTGGGGAGATACGAAACCCGAGAGGAAAATCGCACGCAATTGACACTGGGGGCCATGGCTAACGCGTTTGTTTCCGGACGAATGGTTCGCTCCCATGGGCGTGAAACCGTGACGAGTTGCTTCGGAAGTTAACGCATCTTGCGAGGATTCCCGGTTTGTCTAGTGATGTTTAGCGGGGCTTGGAAGAGGACCTGGCAATTCAACTCGCCTGTCATCGTAACCGTCGTGTTTGGCGCCTCGGAGATTTGTTCTGGCCTTTCTTTCTGCGCCATTGCCTCCTTATGACGGGAGTGTTTCAGCCTCCATTTCAGACAGGAAAGTCATTCGAGAGTACTGATGAGACAGGATAAATCGGTCCCGTGGAAGCTTGGAGTGGAATGTCATCCTTGATTAGTCTGAACGGCTGATGGGTTGGCAACGCTGATTGCGAAATAATGCGCTGCCCGGAATTTACAATCGTAGTGCCTTTTGCCCGTACGAGAAAAAATTCAGCTAAAGGTGGACGAATTGCGCACAGCAATGATGAGTGATTAATCGTTTCAGCGAGATGATGATAACATCATATTATAGAACAACATACGATCATATTTCGGATCCCGATCGCGTGTGCAGAGATGCGTTTTTCATCGGTCATGGCGATTCAAGGGCCTCCTTTGAAATCACATTGACCACCGATCATGCACAAAACAAGAGGCTTGCTCTCCATCGGAAGGTCGGATGTCCATTGGTCCGAAACTTGCCCATTGTTATGTTGGAAGAGAAAGGGGGTAGAGAGCAATGGTTCGCAAGGGTGGGAGCAAGACGAAAGGCGGCATGTACTGGAAAAAAGGTGAGTGGGAAATTGTGACGGTCGAGAGGACGAATGGCACCCTCCCGGGAACAGACGAGGATGAGTATCTTCGCATACCGGGGATATTGTTCGCGCCTTTAGCTTTGGTCCTCGGCCTGGGATTTTATCTCTTTCTCCCGTTTATCGGTTTTGCCATGGTTGTTTCCCTGATCGGGAAAAAGATCTGGGGCAGGCCTGGACACGTTTCCCCGAAAAGCGCACCCCCCAGGCTGAACCCGACCATGACTGGAAGGAAGATCTGGGGCGAACACACCCATACCCGCCGGGCCGAAGGTGCTCTATGACAGTTGTGCTGGTCGTGCTGACCTTCGCGATCTTCATACTGATTGGTTACTTCCGGAACCGGAAAAGGATGACGGTGACCGCACCAAAGATGCAGGAGAGCGGTAAACCTGTCACCCAAGCACAATCGGAATATGTGTGCGACTTTAGGCTGCCGGCGCATTTTCAGTATCATCCCGGACACACCTGGGCGCTGCGCGAGAGCCCAACTCTTGTTCGTGTGGGGATAGATGACCTCGCTGGACGTTTCATTGGGCCAGCCGAAGAGATTTTGCTCCCAAAGCGGGGCACGTGGATCCGGCAAGGCCAGAAGATTTTCACAGTTCTCAAGAACGGGAGCAAAGTGGAGCTTGTATCGCCAATTGAAGGCGAGGTGACCACCATCAATGAGGCTGTGGCAAAGGATCCCAGCCTGCCCGGTACCGACCCTTATGGAAAAGGGTGGCTGTTGACGGTGGTCTCGCCGGATGCGGAAACGAACTTCCGGAATCTACTAAGTGGCAATCTCGCGAGGCAATGGATGACGGAAGCTGCGAACCGCCTGCGCGCGAATCTGCCGGCGCTAACTGGAGCAGTGGCGCAAGATGGCGGGACGGCGAGAGGCGACCTGTCGGTTCAGCTTGGCGATCAGACGTGGAGCGAATTGGCTCGGGAGCTCTTCCTCATTTAAATCCCACATGTCGCGGCTTGAAAGCCCCTTTGGCCGACACATATCTTCAGATCGTCCTCTGCCGGACGGCGGAATACCTTCTCAACAAACAAACGGCTTGTCAGCTCTGAGGCACCTTGCCTTCTCCAAAAGAGTCGCAGCCCTCACAGACTCACCCCCACGCCCATCATGGCCTTAAGGTATACCCGTGAAGCGGACTGCCGTTTGCACTCATCTTATTGAAGCTTTGGCATTCAGGGAACGGCCGTCATTTTTTCAGGACACGAATGGCGCCCCTGGCGTTATGACAGACATTACAAGAGTGCTTTCCTGCTGATATAATTTTGATTATACGGGCACCTCCGTGGCGTGCCCAGAGCTTTGGCAAGTCATGGGCTGTCATTCTACACATGGATCTGGGTGGTCTTCATGCATTGCTCCGGCAGGCTTTCCCGGCTTCCTCCGGTGAGTTTCCCTCGTTTCTCAGAACTTCTTCCGTGCACGCTACGACGCTCTCCCGATTTTCGCCACTGTGTCCTGCCCGTATACTGATAATGACAAAAAAGGAAGGCAGGAGGTAACTAGCAATGGTACGCAGAGGCGGAAGCGAGACGAAAGGTGGGTTGTATTGGAACAAAGGCGAATGGGAGATAGTGACGGTCGAGGGCAAAAAGGGCATACTGCCGGGTACTGCAGACGTTCGATACCTTCGTATTCCCATGATTCTGTTCGCGCCGGTAGCGATGATCGTTAGCATCGCGTACGTGGTCTTCCTCCCGTTCGTCGGGTTCGCCATGCTCCTGGCGGTCATCGTAAAGAAGATCAGGAGCGGGGGTTTGCGCTTGCGCGTGGCTAAAGGTGCAAACGTTGAAGCTTCCAACGCGGACGGAAGGGGTGGTACTTTGATGATGGAAGGCGGATCTGCCACGGACGCGTCTGACTTCCAGTGACCGCATCAGGATAAAAGGGAACCAATTTCACCAGGTTGAAGAGAGCCAGGTTTTGAAATCCTCATCGGCCCAGACGGGGCAAGAACTCCAGAATACGCTCTACGAATTTCCTGTCACCGTGTCAGTTTGAATTGAATCGCAACCGGGGCGTTTATAAACACAAAGCGCCCAGGGAAGATCGGTTCCTTTTTGCCGGGTTCAGTGTTCGCCGCCGCAGCAATTTTTCGACAAGCGACTAATATTACTATGTTATATAGTGTCATTGCAAATCCGCTGAAACTTGGTGCCGCAGGCGAAGCAGCGCCCGGTCGATCTCACCAGCCAAGGCCGGATCAGGCGCAGAATCTGTTCCCACGTCGCACCAAAAGTTTTTTTTACGGCGTAAGTAGACGATCAGGATAAATAGGTACGCCACAGCGGAAAGCACCAGATGATGATGGAAGCCTCGCCAAGAACGCCCCTCGAAATGATCCAAGCCCAGGTCATCCTTGGAGCGCTGGAAGTACTGTTCAACGTGCCAACGGGAGCGGCTCAGCTTCAAGCAACGGGCTTTGGTCGGTGGCCGGTGAAGATGGGCCAAGTAATAATGGTAGGGTTCGGGGTCGCCCGCCGGCCAATCCACCACCAGCCACACCCCTTCCAGTTCGCCCTCCGCATGGCGCAGGTCGTGTTGCAGGAAGACCTCGCGCCACGCCAGGCGCGTGCGCCGAGTTTGGCCTCCCGCCGTCACCCAGGAGCAGTGCTTCCATTCCCGCTCCGGGATCTTGCGGGTCAAC
>JAKAWN010000484.1 GCA_021827245.1 Acidobacteriota bacterium
GATTACCGCACCGGATATGCGAATGCATATGGCTCCGCGGATACCCTCGCCACAACACGACTATAGATCGTATACAGGATCTTAAGCGATTACGCTCCCTTTCTTTGAGGGTCGGCCATCGCGCCAAGGTGTACGCGTCCTCCGATCCTCAGCCAGGGCACATCAAATTGTGTGAATCCGTCTTGATGGGTTGGCGTGAGGACCTCGCAGCAGCCGCGCTCCGGAGTTTCATAGCGAACCACCGAGTAAGAGCCTTGGATGCGTACCTGTACCGGCATAGGTTCCGCAGAGTAATTCACCAGTTCCACCGTAGCAGTGGAGGTGCCGGGGAGCTTGTAAGGGATCGCGATGATGGTGGACGCATTCCAGAGAGAGATGGGCAACTTCTCTTTGCCGAGGAGCCGGCGAACATCCTCGGAAAACTTTCCGGGATCGGCAACGCCTTTAGTAAGTTCGATCACTTTGCCCTTGCCCATCGTATAGATCACCGAATCGCCGCTGACTCGGCGGGCCCCACTCGATTGCCCGGGGAAAGGGCTACGTAAACTCACCAGAATCGCCACTCCGCCACTATTCACAAACCGCGCCACCTGTCGGATTGCAGCCTCATCCGGCTGGGCGAATACGACAATGAGGTCTAGACCTTGGAGACCCTGCGCTGTCAGTTGGCTCGGGGGAAGCACGCGGAAGGGAATGTTGTGCCGAGCCATTAAGTTCGTGGTTTCATACGAGGCGTCATAGTTGTCAGTCACCACGCCCACGTTGGCTGGAAAAGCGACGGGCCGTTCGCCCTCCCTGAGATAAAACTCTACGTATTTCGCTACGCGTTCCCAGACGGCCCACCCTTGGTCGCTTCCGCTCACCAGAGCTTTTTCGAGGCTCGGATGCAAATTCAGGATCAAGTCGGAGTGAAGAGCGCCAGCTTCGGCCACGGCGAGTAAATAGTTCTCCGTGCTGGGGCCTAGCTGTTGCTGCAACGCATCGGAAAGCTCCCACTGGAAATCGATCAAGGGAGTTTGCGTGGGACGAAAGGCGCGATCATACCCCACCATGGCCAAGTTAGAGTCAATCCACGGCTGCTCCGTGGGGCTCGATACCCGCAGGACGCCGCGCTGGGTAATCACCGTGCTTCCCATCATTGCCGGCTGCTTGGCGTTGGGATCAGGAGACAGAACGGTGAGGTTTGGGTGTGCCAGCCGAAGGTCGCTGGCGGTTTTCTCGGCCTTTTCTTGCTCCGAATCACCCGCTTCCAGAATGATTCCTGAAATCCCCATAGCGCGGCAGTTGTTCGCCGCTGCCGATGCCTGCCCGAGCGTCACTGCGGCGTCAACGCGATAGCCCTGCTTCCGGGCGCTTTCCACCAAGGCCGGGGCAGCGCCCCAGGGAATTGCCAGACCATGCGCGAGCAGAGTTCTTGCAGGCAGCACTGGCTCAGTCCAGCGAATCCACACTCTGCCCCAGGCGGTCTGGGGAATTACCGGTGACTCCGGCCGTGTTACATCGTCCTGGCCCTTTGAGGCGACGGAGCCGAGCAACAATCCCGCCGTTCCCCAACTCGCGCTTTTAACGAACCGACGTCGATCCATGAGTTCACTCCAGGCTAGTCCAGATTTCGCGTCACGGCTTTTCGAGGGCTCATCCGCGCTGCGCTTGTCGTCAGAATTTCCGGGCCACTGGTCACGGTCTGCCGCAGCCCTTCCGGTGAAATCCAGATGGCAGCCACATTCGGTAGTCTTTTCACCAGCTCCTGTCCTCTCGCGGGCCCCATGAGCAGGAAAGCAGTGGAAAGAGCGTCGGAAGCCGTTGCGGATTCAGCCACGACGCTCACGGCGGTGGCCGACTTCAATGGCTCGCCCGCGACGGTGTCGATAATGTGTCCAAATGCGGGCATCCCCAGCAGGCTGGGTGGCGTCTGCTGCGATGTTGAAACGCTATTTTCATTCAACAGGACGTGAGGACCAACCTGCGCGGAGGGGTCGCACAGGTGAACCAGCCAACCGGACTGGCCAGGAGGGGTACCCATTGCGTAAAACGTACTCCCTCCCGAATTGATCAGTGCACATTCGATGTCGAAGGAGCGCAACACGGCGGCAGCCCGATCTACGGCGTACCCTTTACCAATCGCTCCCAGATCCACCGCCAGGCGCGAAGAGTGGAAGCGAATCCCATTCGGAGGAATCAACTCAACCTGGCGATAACCCACACCGCATCGAAGTCTCTTTTCCTCGTCCGGACTGGGAGTCTGCTCACCGCGACCCACGGCTTTCCACCGCTCAGCCAGCGGCCCGGCCGTGACGTCGAATTCACCTTCGGAGAGCTCGGAATAGTGCAACGATTCCTGAATCACCTGATACAAATCCGGGGTAACCGTTTGCGCCTGGAGGTGCGCTGTGCGGTTCAATCGGCTCAGTTCGCTCGCGGGTTTGTAGATGCTCATCACCTGTTCCAGGCGATCAATCTCCTGAAAGGTATGATCCATCGCCTGGGACGCTTGTGTGGGATTGGTTCCGTAAGTGACGATTTCAAAAACCGCGCCCATGGCGTAGTGTTTTCTGAAAACAGGGGGGTGCGCCTGGTCGAAAGACAGGTCTGGCGAAAGAACGGGCGCAGTCAGGAGAGAGCCTTGCGGCGGCCCACCTGGGACGCGGCTACTCCAGCGCATAGACCATACCATTCTGGCTTGCCAGGTAGATGCGGCCGCCGGCCAAGACCGGAGCGGACTGAAGACCACTGCCCAATCCTGCCCTCCATAGCACTTGGCCTGAAGCGGTATCGAGGCACAGAACGGGGCCCTGAGCGCTCACGGCAACCACGGGCTCGCTGATCACGGGGGGCGATGTGATCGCACTGCCGGCGAAGGTTTTCCATCTCAGCTTGCCGGTCCGAATGTCCAATGCATAAATATTTTTGTCTTTGCTGCCAAAGTAGACGACATCTTTAGAAGCAGCGGGAGACGAGGATATTCCGAGCTTCGTCTCGAATTTCCAACGCACGGCTCCAGTGCCGGCATCGAGCGCATAGAAGAAGAAGTCCTCCGACCCCACCAGAACCATGTCGTCCACCACAGCCGGCGTGGAATCGATACCATCTCCCGTTGGCGTGCTCCACTCGATTCTTCCGGACGAGGCATCCAGAGCATAGACTTTCCCGTCGCCACAACCGAAATAAACATGCTTCTCGGCAGCGTAGGCAGAGGCACAAATCCGCCCTCCGAGGGTCTGTGTCCAACGCGGCTTTCCGGTCTTGTGCTCCACCGCGTAGAAGCGGCCGTCGGCGCTACCGAAGAAGACGGTTTCATCGCGGACAACGGGTGAACTCCACACTTGCCCCCGCGTGGCGCTCTCCCAAATCGTTTTGCCCGTGTCGCGTGCTAAGCAATGTACCTTCCCGCCGTCGCAGCCAAAAAGCAGAGTGTTTCCGGAAATCGAGGGGGTGGAGTGAATCCAGTTGGGAAGCTGGCGGGTCCACCTGGGGCGTCCGCTATCAGCATCAAGGGCATAGACTGCGCCATGAATCTCCGTCACGTACAAAAGCTTGTCGCGCAGGACAGGTGCCGAAAGGATAGCCCTGCCGGCGCGAAACTGCCATCGCACGCCTTTGGGCACTTGCCATGACGCCTCGTGCGATCCTCCCGTGCGGGAGTTTTCTCTGAGTAAGGTTACCCAATCGCGATCTGTGCTTGCGGGATTGTCCATCGTAGTATTCACGTAAGTCGGAGTTGGCGATGATCGATCTGTTTCAGGTCGGAGACGCCCAATCCAAGTTTGCCGGCTGCGGCGATGTGTCCCGGCTGGCGAAAGAACAGGTTTTTATCGGGATTGTGGTAGAACTCGTCGCTGTTCGTAGTCAAAGTCTTGGGATCATGGTCCCAGACCGAAATCGCCCCCTCCTCTCGCCTCTTTTTGTCGATGGCCTCCAACTCGACCGTATCCATCGCTACTGGGTCTGTACCAAGGAAAAGGGTCTTCGCTTCATAGACGAAATCCCAATTCGAGGTGAGGGGGCCCCCATGCCAAACTTCACGCATTCCATCCATGATGTTCAGTACCGCCTTGGAGCGCAAAGGCTCGGTGGAGCAAAGATAACCGATGAAGGGATCGGTAAATGTGTAGGGTGCCTGGTGGGTGCGCGCCACATTGTTGAAGCACCCGTAGCCGAGGTTCTTCAGGCAACCCGTCACTCCGGCGGCCGAGTGATCCTTCATCGTCGGAATATTAATGATCTTGGTTAGTTCCTGGGTTACAACTTTCGCGAGAAAGGACCGCGTCTCCGACTCTCCGAAGAAATTCGCATCGCAATACACATCAAAATCGTAACGCGAGGCATCGAAGGCGCCGCATTCAATGCCCACCAATCGAGTTCCTGCAGGTATAAGAGCCTGGTATGAACCCATTTCGATCTCGTAGGCATAGCGGTCAAACACCACGATGTTCTGGGCGGGAACGGCAATCGAACGCAGCGCCGCGACGATCTCGCGCACGATCTCGGGTGAGGAATAGCACACCGGAGCCCCCGAGGGGTTGATCTTGATTCCCACCACATCGTGGGGCTCAATGAACCTTCGCCACGCCGCCGCCGACGAACTTTCGCCGGTGAGCTCCTTCATCCCCTCATTCAGCATGCGGCCAATGATCGGCTGGGAAACACGATTGCCTGAAATGGAATCCGGGTGGAAGACTTCTACCACGCGCCCGGGGAACAAGCCCGGGATTCCCAGTGGCGACGGCTTACTGTGAGGAATTCCGTGGACCTCGATCTTTGGCAGCGCCGGCTGGCCCGGATTTGCCTGGCCACTGCCGACACCCGAGTTCAACAACAACGCCGCGGTTCCCAACCCCGCAGTCTTGACGAAATCTCGTCGATCCATCCGCAAGCTCCCCAATGTGACACCCCAGTGCATCGGGGCGATTGTCTACTGAAACAAGAAAAAGCCAAGGACATTCAAAAC
>JAKAWN010000485.1 GCA_021827245.1 Acidobacteriota bacterium
CCGATCTAGGCGTTGCAAGCTTACGCGCGGAACCTCTCTGAACGAATCATCCCCAGGGGTGTCGACACCAACGAGGTGGTTGGAATTGTTCTCCTGCTTCGAGATGTCCTGGCGAGGTCGCTGTTCAAGAAGTACCAGTCCGACTTTGACCTGTTGAACCGTGTGCTGGATGCTTACGAACCCGCCGCAAACCGGATTGCGGTCACAGTGGCCGTCGGTTTCGTGCAAGAGCGCGAAAGGATCATCCGCGAGCAGCAGCACGCCATCCGGGAACTTTCCACGCCCGTCCTGCCCGTTCGTGAGGGACTGCTCATCCTGCCCATCATCGGCATGATTGACGGGCAGCGTGCGCGCCAGTTGACCGGGCAACTTCTGCACGGCATCCGTGCCAATCGGGCCAAGGTGGTGGTGATCGACATTACGGGCGTTCCCTCCATCGACTCGTCGGTTGCCAACCACCTTGTCCAGACGGTCGAAGCAGCGCGGTTACTGGGGGCAAGGACAATTGTCACAGGCTTGTCTCCTGAAATCGCCCAGACTCTGGTCACGATCGGCGTTGACCTCACCAAAATGAATACCGTCGGCGACCTTCGCGGCGGCATCGAAGAGGCCGACCGCGCGCTGGGATTCACTGTTACCCAGATTGAAGAATCTTCTCAGCAGGAAGAAGGCAGGTGACCCGTGTTGGTTCCTATTCTCAAGCAGGGACCGTACTTGATCGCTTCCGTGCAAGCGGCCTTGAGAGACGCTGATCTGCTCCAGCTTCGCGACGCATTGACGGAACAGGTAGGAACCTACAGGTCGCGCGGGGTCATCGTCGATGTCACGGCACTTGATGTCCTGGACTCCTTCGCCTGCCGCGTTCTCAGTGAGATTGCCAGCATGATTCGATTGCGCGGGGCGCAAACGGTTATCGTGGGAATTCAGCCCGAGGTCGCTTTTTCGATGGTTCAATTGGGGCTCAAGCTCGAGGGTGTGGCCACGGCGCTCGATCTGGAAGAAGGTCTCGAGTACATGAACCGCAGGGCAGAACGGATCCATCATGGCAGTCGCGAAAAATGAGGTTCGGGTGGCCATCAGATCCGATGACGATATTCTCTCGGCTCGGCAGCAGGGACGCGAGTTGGGTACCCGGCTGGGCTTCGGCCCGTCAGACCTGGCTCTGATCGCCACCGCCATTTCGGAATTGGCACGCAATCTCTTGCTTTACGCAAAGAACGGTAACATCATTTGCTGGCCAATTGAGAAGGAACCCAAGAAAGGCATCGTGATCCAGGCTGAAGACGAGGGCCCAGGCATTCCGGATGTCGAAGCTGTCCTCAAGGACGGCTATTCCAGCTCCGGCGGTTTGGGACTCGGTTTGCCGGGCGTCCGCCGAATGATGGATGAGTTTGCCATTGTTTCCCGTAAGGGCCATGGCACAACGGTGACCGCGATCAAATGGATCGAATGAGCTCAAACACGATTGAATGGGCAGTCGCGGCGAAGCAGATGCCTGGCGAAACCCTGTCTGGCGACGCGTACCTGGTCAAGCCGACAGACCTGGGCACACTGGTCGCCGTCGTCGACGGATTGGGGCATGGAAAAGAAGCGGCTGGAGCCGCGAGATTAGCACTGGAAGCCGTCGAGCAGCGTGCGCACCTGCCTCTGGCCCAGGTGATCGATCACTGCAGCAGAGAATTGCGCCAGTCACGCGGCGTTGTCATGAGCATGGCTTTCCTGAGCGCACTTGACGACACCATGGAATGGCTGGGCGTGGGCAACGTTGATGGCATACTGTTGCGCTCGCCGGCGAATGGGAAACGTTCGATCGAGTGCCTGATGCTCTCTCAAGGAGTTGTCGGAGTTCGGATGCCGCCCCTGCGCCCCGCGGTAGTAAACGTTGCTCCTGGGGATGCGATCGTCTTTGTGACCGATGGCATCCGCCGTGGATTCGAACATCGAGTCCGTCTTCCCGGTGCGCCTGATGAAATCGCACGGAGCATAATTGCGCACGACTGCCTGGAAACAGATGATGCTCTGGCGCTCGTCGCCATATTTAAAGGAAAGTCGGGATGAAAGCCAACAATCTCGAATTCTTAGAGCTTTACGCTTCCGCATTGCAGAACTACCTGGAAAAGACTGACGAAGCGGGGCTGGAAGAGGCCTATGAACTGGGGCGGCAGGCGCTCGGGAGCGAGACCAGTCTCCTTGAGATGGTCGCGCTGCATTACGACGCGGTCAATCAGGCCCTTTCGCGCATGTCCAAAACCGAGGATATTCAGGGAATCGCAAAGCTGAGCGGAAAATTCCTGATCGAATCTCTCACCCCTTATGAAATGACGATCAGCGGCTACCGTGAAACCAATGCCGCTCTCCAGGCCAGCGAGGAACGTTACCGTGAATTGTTCGAAAACGCTAATGACATTGTCTTCACCACAGACCCGGAGGGCAGGCTGACTTCTATCAATCGGGCTGGCGAAAGGCTCACCGGCTATCGCCGCGATGAACCTCCTCCAGTTCCCGTTAACCTCCTGGTGCTGGAATATTTCGAGCCCGCTATTAAGATGTTCGAACAGCTCCTGGCAGGCCGCACGCCCCCAACGCAGGAATTCGAAATTCTGGCCAAAGACGGGCACCCTCTAACGGTTGAAGTCAGCGCCCGGCCGATTCTGAAGGAGGGGCAAACGGTCGGCGTGCAGGGGATTGCCCGTGACATCACGGAACGCAAGCGCGCAGAGCAGGCCTTGCACCGCCTCAATGAGGCTCTCGAAGACCGCGCCCGCCATATCGCCCACGAGCTTCATGACGAGGCCAGCCAAATCCTCGTGTCGGTCCATATTGCCATTGACGGCCTGGCCCACACTCTGCCGCCCGCCGGCCAGCAGACCATTGGGGAAATTAAGGAGTTGATCGAGCAGATTGAATCTGAGCTGCGGCGCCTCTCCCACGAACTGCGCCCCACTATCCTGGACGACCTGGGATTGGTTCCGGCCTTGGAGTTTCTTGCCCAGGGCGTCTCTAAGCGTTTTAAGATTCCAATCAGCGTCGAGGGAAGCACAAACGGGCGATTGTCACCCCAACTCGAAGTGGCCTTATACCGCGTCGCCCAGGAGGCTCTCAACAATATGATGCGGCACTCGAAAGCCGCCCATGGTTTCATCCAGATGAAACACGAAAACAATCACGTCCTTTTGACCATTGCAGACGACGGCGTCGGCTTTGACGTCCCTGCCGTGATGCGGCAGAAGGGAAGGCAGGGACTTGGGCTGATTGGGATGAGAGAGCGGTTAATTCCTTTACACGGTGAGTGTATAATCAATTCCAGTCCCGGCAAGGGCACGGAAGTGTCCGTGCTGGTTCCATCGGAGGGCAAAGATGCCTATTCGCATTCTTCTGGCTGACGACCATCAGATGGTGCGCCAGGGACTGAGGGCCATTCTTGAACAGGAGGGCTTCAAGGTCGTCGGTGAGGCCGCGGACGGCCACCAGGCCACTCGATTGGCCCAGGAGTTATCGCCCGACGTCGCTGTTCTTGACCTCGCCATGCCACTGATGAACGGCATCGGCGCAGCTAAGGCGATCAACCAGGTCTGCTCCGCCACCAAAATCATTGTCTTGACCATGCACACGGAGGCCCAGTACGTTCTGGAAGCGCTCCGTGCTGGCATCAGGGGCTATGTCCTGAAGAGCCGCGCGGCGTCAGAGTTGGTTCAGGCCATTCGAGAAGTCGCAAGGGGATCGACTTTCCTCAGTTCGGACATTTCCGACACAGTCGTGGACGCCTATCTGAATAAGGTCGATATCCCCGACGATTCCTTAAGCCCTCGAGAACTCCAGGTTCTGCAATTGGTTGCGGAGGGCAAAACAACAAAAGAAGTCGCTTCCCTTCTGAACATCAGCGTCAAGACCGCGGAGTCCCACCGAACGCGGATTATGGAAAAGCTCGACGTCCACGAAACAGCAAGTCTCGTCCGGTACGCTATCCGCCGCGGCCTGGTCCAGCCTTAAGGGGCTACGGATGTGCTACAATCGAGGGGCTACGGGTCTGGCATAAGAAAGCCTCGTTTCTTGCCGGGCGGAGTCCTGCGAGTTCGTAGGCTCCGTAACTGGTTAACCGGGGCTTCGCCGGCCCCGCAGGCATATCTCGGGAGCATTTAAGGTGTTTACCGGATTGACCGGCGCTTTATATGAAGAATAGGATACCCTTTCAAGCGGCGAACCACACCGCTTTTGCCGGAACAATGATCTGAAGACTGTCAGTTTTGATAGTGGTCCACAGAGTAACTAGCCTGAAAATGCGGAGCCTCGCGAACCGAGTCAGGCACATTCGAACGTGAAACGTGACAAAATCCGCGAGATCCTCCTGAAAGGTTCAGGAGCAAGAAACAGGTCGTGAAAGGCGGCCGTTTTCATGCCCGGGGACAGAAAAGCGTGTTCGAGCCTCTAATGACGCTAAGAGTCATCTTGGCAGACGACAACGGGCCTGTCCGGCGGAGCCTCAAAGCCCTTCTTGAACGCGAAGGGTTTGCGGTGGTTGGTGAGGCGGCCGATGGCGAGGAGGCTATCATCGTTGCTCAGAAACAACGGCCGGACGTCGTGCTGCTGGATCTTTCGATGCCCCGCCTCAATGGAATTGAAGCAACCCGCCAGATTCGTAAACTGATTCCGGAGGCTCGTACTATTATCCTGACCGTCCATCGCGACTACCACTACGTAGCCCAGGCTTTGGAAGCAGGCGTCGACGGCTACATACTTAAGAGCCGCGCAGTCGAGGAACTAGCCAAAGGGGTAAATCAGGTTGTCATGGGCAAACATTTCCTGGGCCGTGGACTTCCCCAAAAGATCCATGAGGGCCTGCAAACTCCCTGAAGCTCACCCACCTTGCTGGTTTCCATCACTCCCACCTGCGAGAACATTCGTCCCTCAACGCGTCAAGGCGAGACTGTTTTCCCAGGTCAACTT
>JAKAWN010000486.1 GCA_021827245.1 Acidobacteriota bacterium
CGGCGCGTAATTTTGCGTTAGACTGCGAGACCAGTTCTCTAGGGCTCCGATCACTTATCCGGCAAGCGGACGTCAAGGTAACCCTCGAATGACAATCCCATCTGTCGGGAAGTTTGGACACAGGCATTCCTTAGGTGATTTACTCTCACCGTCAGAAATGTCTGCCCCGCGATTTTGTCGCGGAAAGCCTTCTCCGGCAGGAGAGGTTCAGTGGGAGCACTTCAAAAGCTCACGGAAGCGCCGACGTTTATCAGCCGATTCGCCACAGGATTTCCAACCTGTGCAGAGAATGGACCGCCCGCGAGGCCGATAGAGTGACCGAAGAGTGGAGAACCAAGAACGTTAATCGGAGGGGCTAGGTTGACATTGTTCAACGTGTTCAAGACGGAAATGCTGAGTGTCAGCGCGTAATGACGCTTCGTAGCCCCACTCAGGCTCGATCCGCCCCCGCTGCTCAGTCCTCGTCCGCCAAGTCCTCGAACCCGACCCTCCGGCCCAGGCGCAGTTTCCTCCCCGCCGTGTCTTTCGCCGCTCTCGCGGCCAAAACCGAAAGTACGGCTGAGCCTGAAGTTCAGCATGAAATTGGCGGGAGCTGTCTCGGCGTTAGGAGGGATTGGGACAGCCCCCGGTTCTGGAGCGATATTGAAGCCCGCCATACTTCGTTACAACCAGATTGGCCGGCGATGTCGAGGCGGTTGCATACGCCGGGCGGGCATCGTGAACTCCGGTCCCGTAGAGGTCTTGGGGCAGCAGGATGCTGAAGGGCCGCCCCGAGTTCGCCATGATCATGGGGCTGAGACGGACGCCCAGGGGCATATCAAAGCTCCCGCCCATTATCACACGATGGCGGATGTCAAAGGCGGCGCGCCCATAATCCTCTGAAAGATTCCAAGGGTTCGTTTGGAAGCTGAAGTCTCCGGCGGGACTGCTCTGCACGTTTAATCCCGAATTGCCATGAGCATCATCAAAAACGTAGTATCCGAAGAGAGAGACCCGATTGGCGCGGACTTGGACGTTGGCGATTAATTGCGTCTGCTTGTAGATGCCGGCGGATTGGTACTCATAAACGTTCCCAACATTGTTGCCGAGTGGCCGCACACCGCCTGTCGAGTCGCTGGCATTGAAAGTGCCAGGCAAGGGCGCATTGATGTCATTGGTCAGGAACCGGTGAAGCCCGCGAGAGTTCAAATAAGTGAGCGAGACTGTCGTGCTGCGTGACAGTTGACGTTCCAGGCTCAGTGCCGCGTCCATATCATATGGCGAGCGAAGATTTGGGGCGATGCGGAAGACCGTGGGCGAAGACGTTGCGATGGCGGTCAGGTCCGAGAGAGACGGCGGGGTCGGGAAAAAATCTGGATTATTTATGATGAAGGTTTGTTGGTTTTGTCCGTTGAGGCGCCCCGCGATCATCATCTGGTCATCGTCGAGCCGCTCGTAAAAGATGCCCCAGCCCGCTCGAAGCACCGTCTTGACGTTCGAGCCGTGGCCCAGGCCCCAAGCAATTCCTACCCGAGGGGCCCAATCGGCGTGCTCGCTGACGTCGTTCTCGGCTTCGACCCTCAAACCGTAGCTGGCGGTGAAATGCGGCGAGAGACTCCAATCATCATTGGCGAACAGCGCCCCATCAACACGGTTGATGGAAGCGCCAAGGTTGCCCGCCGTGACGTTGAACTGGCTGGGGCCGTAACCTGCCGCCTGAATCTGGGCGATGTTCATGCCGCCGCGCAGCCCTTGCAGGGTCTGCTGGTAATTGGAGAGAGAGTTGAAGGTGAAGGTCCCGTTGAAATTCCCATCCGTGACCTCGCGGCGTGGCAGGTCGAGTAGAGTACCTCCGAAGCGTAAGAGATGATGGCTGAGCGTCATGGTGGTATAGTTTTGGAACGTATAGTGGGTCTCGTAGCGGTTGAAGGTGCCAGAGCTGTCGCCGCCCGCCGTGAACGCCCCAAGGACGTTGATTGTGGGAGAAAAGTCTTGCGGGGTCTCCGCGTTGTGGAAGTGGAGGTATTGGAAGCTCGTTTGATTGACTACTCGCGGGCTCAAGACCTGGGTGTCGATAATCTGAACATTGTGATGATGGTGCGTCGCCTCGTAGGCCTGTGAGGGAAGCGACTGGGTATCCACGCCGTCATTGCGCTCGCTGATTTCAAAATAGCGATAACTGACGCTGAGCGTATTCTTCGGGCTGAGCTGGAAATCCGCCCGAGGACTGAAGTTGGTAAGGACGCGAGGGTTCGGAACGGAAGCAACATAAGGCACGACATTCAGGCTGGAATCGAGCACGTCCGTGTTGACGAGACTGGCGCGATTGATGTTGCGGCGCTGAAAGTCGAAGAAGAAGGACACCTTCTTGCCCAGCGGGCCGCCGAGATCTGCGTCCCAAAGCCAAGTGTGGTACGAGGGGGGCTTTTCTTTGGAAGCAGCAAGAAACGGGCTGAGGGCATTCAAAATGGAGTCGTTGTATTCGCTCGAAACGTCTCCGTGGAAAGCCGCGCTTCCCGGCTTGGTGAAGATGTCCACGCGTCCGTAGCCGAGCCGGTCGTTTTCCGCCGAGAAGGGATTGGCATTGACGCGAATTTCGCGAATGGCGGATTTCGGAGGCATATCGCCGCCGGTCATACCGTTGATGTAGATATTGGCGCCGCCCGCTCCTACGGAAGGCCCGGCAAGCGCTGCAATCTGGTTTTGCAGCTCGTCCGGATCGTTCGAAAGCGCATTCAGATTCTGGCCCGAAACAACCACGGCGCTAGCGTTGTTTTGCGGTGCGATTTCGAGGCGTGCGGCGTGGCCCTGGACTTCAATCCGCTGCGTTTGCAGGGAAATCGCCAGGTGGATGTCAAGCGTGAGCGTTTGGCCGGCCGCCAATACGAAATCTGTGTTGGAAACGGCGAAACCCTTAGCCAAAACAGTAACTGTGTATCGGCCCGCCACGAGCCCGCTAATCTTATAGAAGCCCTGACCATTCGAGGTTGCCACCCGCGACGGCCCTTTCGGTTGGGCCATTACACGCACGGTCGCATGGGGCACGATGGCGCCTGAGGGGTCGATAACCCGGCCTTGCAAGCTCGCGAGGGTTTGCCCCCACAAAGCGCTTAGCGGAAACAGCAGCACGCATGCCAGCAGAAGAATTTCTGGCATTTGCAACCTTTGGGACATCGTGCCTCCTCGGGCATTCGACGAAACAACTCTCAGCTTCGGCAAATCTAAAAGCAGATTATGAATGGCAAACCTGAAAATTATATGAATAAACTGAAGGGATTTGAGTTGCTGTAGAACATTATCCTCGGTCTTCAGTTTTCTTTCAGGTACGAAGAATAAGATGCGGGTGACTCGAGCACTGGCTTTCTGAGGAAAAATGAGAGGAAAGGCGGCGCTGATTTTGAGAGTTTGGAGGATTCCATGAGGACCAGAGTACTACCCCTTCTTGTTATTACGCTCGGCATTATGGCGGTGGCTCGGGCGCAGGAGAGTCGGTCTCTTGAGTTGACTCAAACGGTTACTTTTCCCAGTCTGCACGGTGGGTTCAACCACATGTCCGTGGATGCCAAGCGTCAACGTTTGTTCGCAGCCGCCCCTACCAACGCCACTGTCGAAGTCATAGACCTTAGGTCAGGCAAACCTTTGCGCAGTCTGAAGAGTGAAAGGCCTGCCGCCGTGCGGTATGCTCCCGAGTTCGATCAACTCTACGTCTCCAGCGGACAGCGCGTGTACGTTTACGACGGCGAGACGCTTAATGTCATCATCTCGATTGATCTCCAAAGCAGGCTTGACGAACTCCAGTACGACGCGCAAGCCAAAGAGCTTTACGTGGGCTGCATGAGCGAAGGCGAGACAAGCGTTGCTGTCATCGCTATTCCTTCGGGGAAATTGCAAGGGAAAATCCCGCTGCCTGGCCGGCCCCAGGGCATCGCTGTCGAGCAGAAGGGTTCGAGGATTTTTGCTAATGTGCCAAGTCATGAGAAGGTCGCGGTCGTGGACCGTCGCAGACGAGCGCTTCACGCCCTTTGGCCAGTCAAGCAGGTAAAGGGAAACACACCCATTGCCTTGGATGCAGCGGACCATCGCTTATTCCTCGGAGGGCGTGAACCCCCGCGACTGATAGTTTTAGACACTCGCACGGGAAATCAAGTTGCTGAGGTTTCCATCGATGGCTTTGCGGATGACATGTTCTGGGATCCCGCACGCCGTCTGATTTATATCTCTTGCGGTGAAGGCTTCGTGGATGTAATCGAGCAGCGTGACGCGGATCACTACCTGCAACTCCAGCGCGTGACCACTGTTGAGGGAGCCGCGACTTCGGCATTTTCGCCCGAATTAGATGGCCTGTACGTTGGAGTGCCACGGCGCGAAGACAAACCGGCCGAGATTCGCGTGTTCAAGATAGGAAGATGACGTGCGGCGCTCACGCACTTGGTGATTTCGGAGGTGTCAACGAGTTGAAAGGCGGTCCGCAAATGCGAAAGAGGAATATTCAGCCCCTAAAAAATGACCTCCGCTTTCAGGTTTCTTTCAGGTTGAGTTTATAGAATGAGGTGGGCTTAATTCGCAAAGCGGCTTCTTCTCAACCACGCACGGGGGAGAACCGTACCTCGCACTGAGCCCCGGACGACATTGCGAGGAAGGAGGAAGAAATATGGTAAAAGAAGACCCAAAGGCAATGGATCAGAAAACATCGCGGACTCTCAAGGATGACCAGATCATCACTGAGCGAAGACTTCCGAGGCGGTCGTTCTTGGCCACGGCAGGTACCCTCCTGGCCGGCGGCGCCGTTGCGATCGTGGCAGGCTCGCGAGCCGCAGCTCAGGAGCCCGACTCGGACGCAAAGCCCGCAAAGAAAGATAACGATGCTGACAAGAAGAAGATGACCTCCAAGTCAGCGAAATCTAAGAAGGTAAAGAAAGCGAAGAAGTCTGAAAAGGACTCCGACGCAG
>JAKAWN010000487.1 GCA_021827245.1 Acidobacteriota bacterium
CCTTCGTAAACTGCCGTCGAGACAAACCCATGACTCCATTCTCCTTTCGATGGCATTTTCATGCCATTCGCTGAATTTTGAGTCTTAACTGTTTGTCTCAAAAATGGGGACAAGTCCACCTCCCATCCAAAGGATAAGACACTTTCTTCGGGAATTCCACGCTTCCGACTGAGTTGCTACCCTACTCCACAGTGTTAGCTGTTTTCGCGGTCTCGAAGGCCGTAACGCAGCGACAGAGAGCCTCTATTCTCCGTGCCACTCAGGTTTGCGTTTTTCCAGGAACGCCGCCAGGCCCTCACGGAAGTCGGCGGTAGTGCGGACGCGAGTGCTGGCTTCAATCACCATCGCGGTCTCGCGATCGAGTTCTTCATCGGAAAACTTCAGCAGAAGCCGCTTGGTATGGCCAAGGGCCACGGGGCTCATTTCGGCGAGGGTGTGCGCCAGTTCGTGTGCTCGCGGAAGCAGCTTGTCCGGTTCAAGTATTTCATTAACCAGGCCTATGGACTGCGCTTCAGTCGCGCCAAAGATGCGCCCTGAGAGCAGCAGATCGCGAGCCCGCTTCTCACCCACCTGGCGGACGACGTAGGACGAAACGATGGCTGGGATAAAGCCCACGCGAACTTCCGTATAACCGAACTTTGCTTCGTACACTGCCAGCGTAAAATCGCACAGAGTGGCAAGGCCACAGCCTCCGGCAATGGCCGCGCCGTTCACTGCCGCGATGGTCGGTTTGGGGAAGGCGTAAAGCCGTCGGAACAGGCTGGCGATATTGCGGGCGTCGGCGACAATCTCAGCCTCGGTCTGTGAGCGAAAATCCTTAAGTGCCTGGAGATCCATTCCGGCGCAAAAAGCCTTGCCTGTTCCGGTCAGGATCATCACGCGGGCTGGGCTATTCTCAACTTGATCCAATGCTTGAAGCACTTCGGTTATCATCTCGGGAGAAATGGCATTGCGCTTCTCTGGCCGATTGAGGGTGAGAGTGGCGACGGCGTCTTCAATTTCGAATTTCAGTATATCGTTCAACATCGGCCTTTCCCTGCCGAGTCATCCGGCGTACTGCTTGCGAATCGCCCTGGCAGACTCCAGTGCATCCTGCAGATTTTCGGGACTAATCCCTGTTTCCAGGCCTCGGTCAGCAAGCGTTGGGACTACAACCTCGGTTGGAATGTTGCCTACTAGTTCGTCGCCCGCGAAAGGGCAGCCGCCGAGGCCCGTCAAAGCGGAATCAAAACGTCGGCAGCCAGCTTCGTAAGCGGCCAGGACCTTTTCCGGGGCTCCCTCGGTCCGGGCGTGCAGATGGACCCCAAGTTCCATGTGCTTCATGAACTTTTTCAGTCGTCCGAAAAGTTCACCTATTTCCTTAGCTGTCGACACGCCGACAGTGTCGGCCAGGGAGACGGTTTCCACGCCACAACCCTTCAGCCATTCGAGGGCGTCCTCGACGATCTCCGGACCCCAAGGCTCTCCAAAGGGATTGCCAAAGGCCATGGAAATATAAACCACGAAGTCACGCCCTGCTTTATGGGTTTCATGCTGGATTTCTTCCACTAGCTCACGCGACTCACGCAGAGACATGTTGGCATTCTGGCGGCGGAAATTCGCGGAGATCGAATAAGGATATCCGAGCGTTGTCAATCCCGGAGTTTTCAGCGCTCGCTCCAGGCCTTTCTCATTTACCACGATGCCGATGATTTCAGGCGGCGTCCCGTTTGTTGCAGCCTGCAGAACGTCTGCCAGCTTCTCCATCACCAACTCGCTGTCCGCCATTTGCGGAACGAACTTCGGCGCCACAAAGCTGACCGCGTCGAGATGCCTGAAGCCGGCCTGAATAAGTTTCGCAATGTATTCTGCCTTAACATCCGACGGAATAATCTTCTTAAGTCCCTGCCATGCATCTCGCGGGCATTCAATAATTTTGACTGTCTCCATTCACCTTTCCCTTTAACTTCTCCTTGCGCCTCTGCGCCTTTGTGAAAGCAAGCTCTTACGTCTGCAACACGCCGGTTTTGAATTCCTTCACTTCAGGATTCAGTGCCGCTGCTTCAAGCGCCCAGATCAGGGCGTCCCTTGTTTGCGCCGGATCGATGATGGCGTCCACCCACAGCCGGGCTGCTGCGTATCGCGGGTCAGACTGGTGCTCGTAAGTGGCGCGGATCGACTGGAGCATTTCTCCTTTCTCGCCTTCGCTTAGCTTTTTCCCACTCCGTTCGAGTTGCTTGACCTTGATTTCCACGAGCGTGTTGGCGGCTGAGTCCCCACTCATCACGGCGTAGCGTGCTGTGGGCCAGGCAAAAATGAATCGCGGGTCGTATGCTTTGCCGCACATGGCATAGTGGCCTGCGCCGAAACTTCCTCCACAGATCACCGTGATTTTAGGCACCACGCTGTTTGAGACGGCGTTCACCATCTTGGCTCCTGCGCGGATGATGCCGCTCCATTCGGCTTCCTTGCCCACCATGAATCCGTTGACGTCGTGGAAGAAGATCAGCGGCACCGTGTTCTGGTTGCAATCCATGATGAAGCGCGCAGCCTTTTCCGCCGACTCTGTATAGATCACGCCGCCAAACTGGATGCGCTTCTCGCCGCTCTCGTGCGAGACGGTCTGAACTGTTTTTTTCTGATTGGCCACAATGCCTACCGCCCAGCCGCCGATCCTTGCGTAACCGCACAGCACGGTCCGGCCATACTCTGCGCGGTATTCCTCAAAGCTACTGTCGTCCAGCAGGCGCGCCAGAACTTCCCGCATGTCGTACTGCGCAGCGGGTTCCCCGGAAAAGATTCCGTAGATTTCCTCTGCTGGATAAGCCGGCGGCAAGGCCTCCTGTTTGTCAAATGCTGCCAATGGCTTGTGGCCTATCTTTTCAACCAAAGCTCGAACTCTGGCAATGCAGCTTTCGTCGTCCGGCTCGCGGAAATCCACCGTGCCGCTGATCTGTGCGTGGATCTTTGCGCCGCCGAGTTCTTCCGCCGATGTTTTCTGACCGATGGCCACCTGCACCAGTGCTGGCCCGGCGAGGAAGAGTCCGCTGCCCTCAGTCATCAGAATGTGGTCGCACATCACGGGCAGGTAAGCGCCGCCTGCCACGCACATGCCCATGATGGCCGTAATCTGCGGAATGCCCATGGCGCTCATCACGGCGTTGTGGCGAAACACGCGACCAAAATCGTCGGTGTCGGGAAAAACGTCCTCCTGCAGCGGCAGAAAAATCCCAGCCGAATCCACCAGATAAATCGTGGGAACCCGATTGTCGATAGCAATCTGCTGTGCACGCAGAACCTTCTTGGCGGTCATGGGAAAGAACGCTCCGGCCTTCACGGTGGCGTCGTTGGCTACAATCATCACCAACCGACCGTGGATACGCCCCAGCCCAGTGATAGCTCCTGCCGCCGGTGCGCCACCCCATTCTTCATACATTTCGAAGGCGGCGTAGATGCCCAGTTCGAAGAAGTCGCTTCCGGGATCGATCAGCCGGGCAATACGCTCGCGCGCAGTCAGCCGGCCTTTCTTGTGCTGTGATGCAATAGCCTTCTTCCCTCCACCTTCGCGGATGACCTCCTCCTGGTTGAGGATTTCGCCCATCAGGTCCTTCATTCGGCGGGTGTTTTCCCGAAACTCGGGCGAGTCTCGATTCACTCGGCTTTCAATCACTGGCCGTGACAAGGAATTAACCTTTCTATGGAATTCGGGAAGGGCATCACGGGGCCTGCTTCACCTGGCTGCGGATGAAATCCACAATCTCCTGGGTCGAGGCACCCGGCTGAAATACCGCCGCAACTCCTGCTTCTTTCAGCTTCGGGATATCTTCATCGGGAACGATGCCACCCACAATCACCAGCACATCCTGCATGCCTGCGTCGCGCAGCAACTGGCAGACACGCGGAATAATGGTGTTGTGAGCGCCGGAAAGGATCGAGATGCCGACCACGTCCACATCTTCCTGCACTGCGGCGCTCGAAATCTGCTCCGGCGTCTGGCGGAGCCCGGTGTAAATCACTTCCATGCCTGCGTCGCGCAGCGCACGAGCCACGATTTTGGCGCCACGGTCGTGCCCGTCGAGGCCAGGCTTGGCAACAATCACGCGTATTCGTCGGTCAGGCATGTCTATTGATCCATCGAGTTATCGAGCGATTGGTGATTGAGTCATTGAATTAACCTTTTGCTGCTCCGAAGGGGACCTCTTGTGCTCTCCGTGATTGGAAAAGCTCAGCACAGAGGACACTGCGTTCCTCAGTGCGCTCTGTGTTGAAGCTTTCGAGACACAGAGAGCATTGGAAAAGGCGATCACGTGCTATCCGTAATGGCCGCATTGGGACTTACAGAATGACAACATTCGCGTAGCAAGCTGCTGCTTCGCAGAGCAACCACGGTTGAAGTTTACCGGAACGCAGGCTCTTCGTAGGTCCCAAAAACCTTGCGCAGCACGTCGCAAATTTCGCCCAGCGTTGCGTAAGCCCGCACGCATCCCAGGATGTAGGGCATCAGGTTCCGGTCGGTTGCGGCGGCGCTCCCAAGCGCTTCAAGTGTTGACTGGACGCGAGTGCCGCCACGTTTCTTCTTCAGTCCGGCCAGTTTCTCGCGCTGGCGCCGGGCAATGCTCTCGTCGATCACCAGGATGTCGACGGGCTGTTCCTCTTCCGCAATGAAGTCGTTCACGCCCACAATGATTTTCTCTTTACGCTCCACGGCCCGCTGGTAGGCGTATGCGGCTTCGTGAATCTCTCTCTGCGGAAATCCTTTTTCGATGGCAGCCACCATGCCGCCCATGGCGTCGATCTTGTCGAAATATTCGTAGCAGGCGCGCTCGGTATCCAGCGTCAGTTTTTCAAGAAAATACGAACCGCCCAGCGGGTCGGCGATATCGGCCACGCCACTCTGGTGGGCGATCACCTGCTGGGTGCGCAGCGCCAGGGTCGCAGCGTGCT
>JAKAWN010000488.1 GCA_021827245.1 Acidobacteriota bacterium
GTTATCGCAATCGAAGATCAGGCCGGGCCACGGCTGCGACGCAGCATCTGTTCCTCCCCCAACTCACCAATCCGTGCTTTCCTATCTTCCCTTCAATTATTCGACTTAGCCCCGTGCCGAATCCAGCGTCAAGCCCGCGCTTTCCACCGGCCCTGAAAAGGGCAACAATATACTTGTCGTACCAGTTCGGGCAGGCTATGCTCGCCTGATGACAACGACAAACCGCAGAAGCGAGGTTCGATATGAGCCTCGCCAAATACGACCGTTTCGATCACTTGCGACAGGCTCTTTTTTTGGGAGCCTGGAACGCCGATCATGATCGTTACATTTAAGCCATTTACTGCGCACGCCGACGATAGCGGCAAGAAGCAGACAAAAATGCTTGTTGTGGCGGGCTACCTCGCGGATTCCGCCCGATGGGCGGAACTCGAGAAGCGATGGTTTATAAAGACCAAAAAGCGCGGCCTACGAGAATTTCACCGAGCGGATTGGGACCTCAAGAAGTATGGCAATGATTTTCTAATTGAACTTGGCGACCTCATTTACGGATATACCCAATATGGATTTGCATATTTCATCTATTGCAGAGATTGGGAAGAAGTTGCCAAGGATTACGCGCTGGAGTTATTTCACGCTCTCCCATATCCGATCTGCGCGCGTGCTTGCATTGGAACTGTCAGAGAGTGGTGTGCGACTTACAAGGTACAATCGGACCGCATGGCCTATATTTTTGACAAAGGAAGTGAGAATGCTGGAGAGTTAAATGAACTCCTCAAAATCGATGAGAGCCGTGACGCTAGGGGCATCTCGTTCACTCCAGACGATAGCGATAGGATAGCGGGTTTGCAGGCATCAGACTTTCTCGCTTGGGAGATGCGCAATCAATTCTTAAACGTAAACGACGATCCGCATGTTTGGGGCGATCTCACCCCTGACCTCGCGCATCTATTGAAGGGGCCAGCATTCCAACTGGCGCGAGTATTGAAAATGCCCAAATTTGGTTTCTACAGAAAGGCCGATCTAATCAAGTTGTGCAATTCTGCGAAGATACCACTTATTAAAGACGTGCCAGATGAGGTATGGAAAAGGAAAAAGCCAATCCGACTTAAATGGCCACCAACAAAACCATGAAGCAAAAAGACGTTCACGAATACGACGAAGGACCACAGGCCAAATCTCGTTTTGAAGGTGCAGTAAAGAAAATTCTTGGCGTGCCGCGCGATGAGATGGAGCGACGCGAGAAGCAATACCAAGAACAACAGGCATTGAAGCCCAAGCGCGGGCCGAAGCCTAAGGCTTCCGTTTCCCGCGCCCGTGGCTCCGATGATTAAAGGGCCGTCGTAGTGCCTGCTTGGCCGATTAGTGCTTTGTAGGTTAGGCGCTTACCGACGATCTGGGTAACGGCGAGTTGGAATCGAGCACGATCATTCATTCCCTTGCGAGTGTTGTAACGGAAGGCTTGCTCATCGATGTAGCGAAACTGATGGAACGGTTCGACGCTGACATAGGTACCATGCAATCCACGTTTCAGAAGACTCCAGAAGTTCTCCATAGTGTTTGTGTGGATATGGCCGTTCACATACTCGACCGCATGATTGATGACTTCGTGGTCGTAGTCGTCGGCCAGTCCTTCGTAAGAGCGGAGTTCATCGCTGTAGATGGCGGAACCCGCCTCCACGTTCTCGCGAATAGCCTTCTGGAGTGCATGGTGACGGCGGCTTTCAACGTGGAAAGCGCGAACGCGGCCATCCCGTTCACCATGCCGAATACAATCTCCTTATCCATTCCGCCAGTACCGTGAAGCTTCTCTGCTCGTTTGTTTTTGTGCGTGTTGCGGGCGAGACCGCCGATCATGCTTTCATCCACTTCGACGTGGCCGGACAGCTTACCGCCTTTGTCGTCCTGCATGGCAAGTCGAATGCGATGGAGCATGAACCAAGCGGTCTTCTGAGTTACGCCAAGAGCGCGATGGAGTTCCCAAGAGCTAATTCCGTTCTTGTCGTTGACGATCATCCAGACGGCAGGAAGCCACTTATCCAGACCGAGCGGACTTTCCTCAAAGATAGTTCCGGTCTTGAGGCTGAACTTTGGACTTTCGTGCTTGCTGTAGCACTTCCAGACCCGCGCTTTCTCCAGATACTTTACATGGTCCGAATTGCAGCGCGGGCAGCGCACGACGCCATCCGGCCAGCGCAATTCGACCATAAACTCGCGGCAGTTTTCATAGTCTGCAAAGTAGATAACCGCTTCTCTGAGTGTGGTTCCGAGTGCCATGAATCAGAGAGTAGCAAGTGAGGCTTGGTCTGTCAAGTATATTAATGCCCTGAAAAGGGATGAAGACGCGCGCAAATCCATCAAGGCCCGGAGCGATCACAAACGCCTCATTCCAGAGGCCGGATATACGCATGCAACCGGTATCACGTCATCACGCTCAATACCCCTTTGCACAGGGGCTGGGTCCATATACGAAATTCGGGCTTAGACGACAAGCGCTATCGCGAGATCGGCCACGTTCGTACCGGTGGGTCCGGTCACGAAGAGATCTCCAGTTTGCGCGAAAAAACCATTCGCGTTGAACTGGCGCAATTCCTCTCGGGCATCAACCCCGGCTCGCGCGGCCCGTTCAAGGCTTAGCCCGTCGATGAAGGCCCCTGCGGCTGCACTGTTACCATCGACACCGTCGCTTCCGGCAAAGAGCGCCGCAAATTCGGCAGGAGCTCCGAGACAGTCGAGCGCGATCGCCGTCGCGAGCGCAAGATGCTGTGCGCGGCCACCGCGTCCTTGTCCGCGAACCGTCACTACAGGCTCGCCGCCGGAAAGAAGACAGAGCCGATGGCCTGCCGCGCCTGCCAAATCGGAAGCCAGCGTCACAGCGAGGTCTTCGGCCCGGCCCCGCAGCGCGCGCCATCGGCGAACGTTGAAGCCAAGCGCCTGTGCCTGCTCATCCGCACCGTCAAGCGCTAGACCATTGTCGCCCACAATTACGTTAATCACCGGCGCCAAAAGCGGGTCTTTCGGTTTCAGGGTCTCTGCAGCCACTCCCGCGGCGCCTTGTTCCAAATATTCGCGTACGGATTCAGGCGCCCGGCCCCAGACGCCACGGCGCTTCAGTACCGAAATTGACTCCGCAAAAGTGGAAGAGTCGGCAGCCGCCGGACCGGAACCGACAACCCCCAGGTCGTTACCAACAACATCCGACAGAACCAGATTGAGCACGATTGCCCCACGCGTCGCCCGCAGCAGGCCGCCGCCCTTCACCGCCGACAGATGCTTTCTCACCGCGTTGAGTTCATGAATCGTCGCGCCTGCCCTCATCAGGGCGTCGCTCACAAGAACCTTGTCTTCAAGAGTCACTTGGGGCACGGGCATCGCCATCAGGGCGGACGCACCGCCGCTCAATGCGACAACGACCACATCGCCGTGCCCAGACCTTCCGACGATCTTCAGGGCTGCGCGGGCAGCGGCCACCGAGGAGCCGTCGGGCAGAGGGTGCGCCGCTTCGACAAACTTCACCTTCGTCGAATTCTCGCCATCAACTTGTCCGGCAAAAACGCGGCCAAATGCTTTGCCGTCGCCATCCTCGGCCGTGCTATCGACGGAGCCTTTCGGCGCAACGACGAGCCCCGCCTCAAGCTTGCGCCCGCATCGCCGAGCTACTTCGGCACCCATTGCGCGCGCTGCCTTGCCCACCGCAACGAAATAAATCCGGTGCGCGCGTCCGATTGTGTCGGGAATTTGTTCAGCCCCGCGAGACTCGCCGGAAAGCGCTTTCGCAACGAGTTTTGACGGTTCGACGCTTAGGATTGCAGCCCGATAAATCGTTTGTAGCTGGCTTCGCACCAGCGTGCACCTCCACCCAGCGAGCGTCAGGAGGGCAAGCGCCGCGGCTTCGCGCTGCGATTGCCGCGGTTGCGCGTCAGGAGCTTCACCTTAAGTTCAGGTGTGACAACCATCGCCAGGTCCGCCATGCCCAGGAAGAGGCCCGTTCCCACCACGCCGGGAAGCGTGTGAATTTCGTGCTCAAGGCGATGAGCGTCGGCGATCGGGCCGACCTCGCAATCCAGGATGCAGTTGCCGTTGTCGGACCGAAATCTGCGTCCGTTCTCGCTCATGCGGATTGTAGCCCGGATCCCATGCTCGTCAAGCGTCTCCTGTACGAACGCCGCAGCGAAAGGAATCACCTCGACGGGAAGACTGCAGCGTTCGCCAAGCCGCCCAACCAACTTTTCGGAACCCACCAGGATCACACGGTGCCGGGCGGCAGCGGCGATCACTTTTTCGCGCACGAGTGCGCCACCATGTCCCTTTATGAGGTTAAGATCGGGGTCAACCTCGTCGGCACCGTCGAAATCGATGTCGATGGCATGAGTGCCGTCGAGTTCGCCGAGTTCGATTCCTACAGAGCGGGCCAGTTCAGCAGTACCCTCCGACGTCGGAATGCCTTTCACTTTGATGCGGCTTGCTCCAAGCGCACGGATAAAGGCAGCCGCGGCACGCCCGGTCCCCAGGCCGATCACCTGTCCTGGACGCACGTAGCGCAGTGCGCGCTCGGCAAGAAATGCCAACGCCTCCGGGCCGGCAGCCCGCGTTTGCGGCTCGCCAGCAGCGTGGCGGCCGGACGTGGTCGTCACCATAGCGCGTCGACCGGACACAGGCTCCGAGTTTCGGACCACAGCCCTCGCCATCTTGCGCATAGTGTCAGCACCAACCTCGGTCTCAGGGCTAGCCGTGGGCGCGACGAATCAGGTTCATGAACTCCTGGCGCGTTTCCGCGTTGGTGCGGAACACTCCGAGCATTGCGGAGGTCGTAATCCAGGAGTTCTGTTTTTCCACGCCGCGCATCCGCATGCACAAATGCTCGGCCTCAAGTACGACGGCGACCCCCAGCGGCTCGATCTCGTCCATGAGCGTCTGGGCAATGCT
>JAKAWN010000489.1 GCA_021827245.1 Acidobacteriota bacterium
GAGGACATGTACGACAGCTTCCAGAAGTACCAGACAGCCCTCCTGGCCCAGTTCGAAAATCTTGTTGAGGAATATCAATTCGAGGTTGTTGATGCCAGCCAGGACATTCCTGTCGTTTTCGAGAAGCTGCGGGCAGGAATCACCAGGGTTCTGGGGGAGAAGGAGCAACCGTCACTCGAAGCTGTGGCCACGCAGGTGTCCCGAGAGGCAGAGATGACCGGCGACTCTCGGGCGGTGGACAATAACGGCACCGGAAGCTGAAAGGCGGCTCATCAGGATTCGGCAAACAAGTCGGCTGGCGACTCCACCACGCGTCGAGCCCACCCTTTGGTTTGGAAAAAGCCCGTCCTGTCCGTAGTCATCTCCAGGTATTTTCTTTCGAGCTTTGCCTTCAAAGCGCGGTTCCTCAAAATGAGTCGTTCGATTTCCAGGGCCAACTCCACGTGATCGCGCAGGAAGGCGGGATCAGCGATCATTCCAATGACTGTTTCTTCGAAAACAACCAGGTCATGCCAGCGCCCCAGTTGCTTCTGAAGGCTTCGAAGCCAGATTAATGCTTCTTTACTTCCTGGAACATCGAAAGCATGAACGACTTCAATCAGGTACCGCACGCGCTTGGCGGCAATCCGGGTGCGATGGAGCACCGCAGGATCGGGTTTGTGCCGGGACTGAGCAACCTCCAGTTCAAAGGCCTCCCAGACTGCTTTCAAACCTTCGCTGATGCGCGCATAGAATTGCTCGGCGGTGAGATTTTGCCCGGCGCAAAGGTGATCTGAGGTTTCGGCTGCAAGAAGCGAATTCCCTTTTACCGGGAGGCATTCCTTCAGGCGCACGTAGATGGCCGATAAATTGGCCTTGGTCAGTTTGCGCAGAGCCTTATCCAGCCTTACGGAACGGGACTCTTTCAGATAAACCCTGATTGCTTCCCATGCTTCCCTGCGGGCGGTATGCTTTCGCGCGAGCGCAGCGTCGACGCGTTCGAGTAACACGTCATCGTTCCGGACTTCCGAGAGTGAACGGCGGCTGCGCCTCAGACGCCGACGCACCTTGCGAAGTTCTCCTGAATGCGGCGGTGGAAAAAGCAGGTCGAGGACTTGTTGCAGGCGTCGGGTGGCTACTCGCAAATCATGGATAGCGTCGGGATCGTCACCCTGCAGAACTTTAGGCTCGAGAGACACGCAGCGATCAAGTTGCTTTATGGCCAGGCGGCATACACGAGCCCATTCCCTGGGAACGGAAACGCCTGCGGCTTCTTCGCGGCCTTCTTCTCCGGCATCCTGTTCCTGCGGCTGAACTTGTTCTCCATCGGGATCTACTGGCTGGCTGGCTGGCAGATCCAAGGATGAACTGCCGGCAGGAGCTTTCTGGCCGGCGTGTTTTGATGAGTCATCCATGTGAAACGCCCGGAATTATACGGTTTTTGCCCGCACTAAGGCCCCCACTCCGCGATGCAGGTTCACGCTGCGAAGCATGGCTGCATGGGCAGGAGAAATACAGTGGGCTGAAAACAACAGTTTACAGGCAAACTTAACCTGCTACAACGCTCCTGTCTTTGCTGCACCGCAACTGGCTTCCGAGGCGTATTTTCAATGGATTCCGGAAATGTTCAAGGCAATAGCGCTTGTTTTGCAGGATTGTCTCGCCCATCGCGTTCAGCAAGAATGTGACGCTCGTCACTGCGGGTGTTGCTCCTCTGCCCTAGCCTTAGTCTGTTATAGAGCTTTCATAGCACGGAGGAAAAAAGATGGCAGGGACCATGCGAACGATTGATGGGAATGAGGCGACGGCGTCCGTAGCCTACGCAACAAGTGAGGTCATTGCCATCTACCCGATCACTCCCTCATCCCCCATGGGTGAGCTGGCCGACCAGTGGGCCGTGGAAGGACGGCCTAACATCTGGGGCGCTGTCCCCAAGGTCATGGAAATGCAAAGCGAAGGCGGAGCTGCAGGAGCTCTGCACGGAGCCGTACAATCTGGGGCGCTGGGCACGACCTTCACTTCTTCCCAGGGACTCCTCCTGATGATTCCCAACATGTACAAGATGGCGGGCGAGTTGACCCCAGCGGTCCTTCACGTGGCAGCCCGCACCCTGGCAACCCACGCTCTATCCATCTTTGGCGATCACAGCGATGTGATGGCCACACGCGCTACGGGCTTTGCGCTGCTGGCCTCCAATACAGTCCAGGAGGCGATGGATCTGGGGTTGATCTCCCATGCCGCCGCCCTGGAATCCCGGGTTCCATTCCTCCATTTCTTTGATGGGTTTCGGACTTCGCACGAAATTTCCAAGGTCCAGCAGATTGCCGAGGACCAGATCAAGGCGTTGATGGATCAGGACTCGGTTCGGGCTCACCGGGACCGAGCCTTGTCGCCAGACCACCCGTTCATCAGGGGGACGGCGCAAAACCCCGATGTCTTTTTCCAGGCACGGGAAGCTGTCAATCCGTATTACCTGGCCTGTCCGACGATTGTTCAAAACGTGATGGAGCGGTTCGAAAAGATTATCGGACGTTCTTACAACTTGTTTGACTACGTCGGTGCGCCGGATGCCGAACGCGTTATTGTGATGATGGGTTCGGGAGCGGAGGCGGCACAGGAAGCCATCGAACATCTCGTTGAGAAGGGAGAAAAGGTCGGTCTCGTCAAGATCCGCCTGTACAGACCGTTTTCCCTGGAACATTTTATGGATGTTTTGCCGCCGACAGTGAAGACAATTGCGGCCCTGGACCGTACCAAGGAGCCGGGAAGCATCGGCGAACCGCTCTATATGGACGTGGTGACGGCGCTGAACGAAGCGGCAGGAGCTCCTGAGGCGAAATCCAGCACTGTTCCAAGAGTTGTCGGCGGCCGCTACGGACTTTCGTCCAAGGAATTCACGCCAGCGATGGTCAAGGGCATCCTGGACGAAATGTCGAATGCCAAACCGAGGAACCATTTCACTATTGGCATTCATGACGACATCTCGCACACCAGCCTCGGCTACGATCCGGAGTTTTCCGCTGAGAATCCAGGTGCGGTACGCGCCATTTTCTATGGCCTGGGTTCCGACGGCACGGTGAGCGCCAATAAAAATTCCATCAAGATTATCGGGGAAGAAACAGAGAATTTTGCTCAGGGCTACTTTGTCTATGACTCGAAGAAGTCAGGCTCGGTGACGGTTTCGCACCTGCGCTTTGGGAAGAGGCCCATTCATTCCACCTACCTGATCAGCAAGGCGAACTTTGTGGCCTGCCATCAGTTCGGATTCCTCGAGCGCTTTGATGTTCTGAAAGCAGCGGAGCCGGGATCGACGTTCCTGTTGAATTCCCCCTATGGTCCTGAAGACGTCTGGGAGCATCTTCCCCGGACCACGCAGGAGCACATCGTCAACAAGAAACTGCGATTCTACGTAATCGACGGTGTTAAAGTGGCCCGGGAAGCAGGCATGGGCGGGCGGATCAACACCGTCATGCAGACCTGCTTCTTTGCACTCAGTGGCGTGCTTCCGCGGGACGAAGCCATTCGCGCCATCAAGCACTCGATCGAGAAGACTTATGGCAAGCGCGGAGAGACGATTGTTCAGAAGAACTTTGCGGCGGTTGACCAGGCTCTGGATAATCTCCACGAAGTCCCTGTTAACAAGCAGGCAACCAGCGGCTTCGATATCCTGCCACCCGTTCCGGCCCAGGCGCCGGAGTTCGTTCGGAATGTTACATCGAGGATCATCGCCGGCGAGGGCGACTCGCTTCCGGTCAGCGCTTTCGGCCCGGATGGAACGTTTCCTTCCGCAACGGCACAGTGGGAGAAGCGAAACATTGCGCTTGAAATCCCCGTGTGGGATGAGGAGCTGTGTATTCAGTGCGGCAAGTGCGTCCTAGTCTGCCCTCACTCGGTTATCCGGGCGAAAATATACGATCCAAAGTGGCTGGAAAAAGCTCCGGCCCGATTCAAGTCAACCGCAGCGCGCTGGAAAGACTTTAAGCAGTTTCGCTACACGTTGACGGTTGCTCCTGAAGATTGCACGGGCTGCTCCCTGTGCGTCCAGGTTTGCCCTGCCAAGAGCAAAAGCGAAGCCCGCCACAAGGCGATCAATATGGAGTCCCAGCCACCGTTGCGGGAACAGGAACGGGAGAACTGGAATTTCTTCCTGGAATTGCCAGAAATGGATCGCGCTCCGTTGAGCTTGGGACAAGTGAAGGACGTGCAACTGCTGGAGCCGCTGTTCGAGTTTTCCGGCGCCTGCGCAGGTTGCGGAGAGACTCCTTACATCAAGCTGATGACGCAACTGTTTGGAGACCGCTGCCTGATTGCCAACGCCACCGGATGCTCGTCGATTTACGGCGGGAACCTTCCTACCACTCCTTACACCATGAACCATGAGGGCTTAGGCCCATCCTGGTCGAACTCGCTTTTCGAAGATAACGCGGAATTCGGTCTTGGCATGCGCCTGGCCGTTGATAAGCAGGCTGATTACGCACGATACCTGGTGGGCCAACTTGCCGGACATCTTGGCGAAGAACTGGCTGCCCAGATTCTGTCAGCCGATCAGATTACCGAGGAAGATATCGCCAAACAGCGCGAGCGAGTGCGGATCCTGAAGGAAAAGCTGCGCGAACTCGACACCCGCGAAGCGCGCGACCTGCTGAGCGTTGCTGATTTGTTGGTGAAGAAAGTTGTGTGGATTGTGGGAGGCGATGGCTGGGCTTATGATATCGGCTACGGCGGTCTCGATCACGTGCTGGCGTCCGGCAAGAACGTAAACGTTCTTGTGCTTGATACCGAGGTTTACTCGAATACCGGCGGCCAGATGTCTAAAGCGACCCCGCGCGCTGCCGTCGCCAAATTCGCCGCCGGCGGCAAGGAGACCCGTAAGAAGGATCTGGCAATGATGGCCATGACTTACGGCAACGTCTACGTAGCATGTGTG
>JAKAWN010000490.1 GCA_021827245.1 Acidobacteriota bacterium
GTGCCGATATCATAAACTTTCTACCTTCTGATCCTTCTCATGAACACAGCGAAACACCTTCCTTCCGGTCGGTGCGGACAGCTTTGGAAGGAATGCGGCGAGGATATTACACCCACAACATTGCCTGGTATGCGGATCCGGACGGAGTGCTGCTTCGGCCGCCGCTCACTGAGGACGAAGTCCACACGTGGTTCTCTGTCGTGGGCCTCACGGGACAGCTCCTGATGCTGGGCGACGACATTCCGGCGCTTTCCGAAGAGCGCCGTAATATCGCCCGCAAAGTGATGCCGGTGGCGGACATCAAGCCCATGGATCTCTACCCGCAAAGTTCCACACCGCACATCTGGATTCTTCATATCCAGCGTAACTTCGGGACTTGGGCTGTGGTTGGGCTGTTCAATTGGGATTACGATGCCAACGAGGTACCCTACGCTTTCGCCAGCAGCCAACACGGTTCGCCTCTTCGGTCAGTGTTTAATCACGATGCCACCTTGCTTGGCACGGATAGTTCGGGGCCGGCCTTCTGGGCGCTTGCAGAAAATGCCCAAGCGGCACTTAAGGAAAATCAGCACCTTGAGGCTTTGCCTGATAAGCCGGCAGGACTGGAACTGCTTCCCGTCCCGGCTTATCTGACACCGCCTCCGCACCGGAGGATCGTCCTGGACTTTGAGAGGGCTGGATTCCGTGGAGATCGTGAGTACTTGTTGTTTGATTTCTGGAAACAGCGTTTCCTCGGGAAAGTAAAAAGTGAGCATACGGAAGTGTTGGCCCCGCACACATGCCAGATATTAAGCGTGCGTGCGGCAACAGGCAATCCTCAACTGATCGGGACCGACCGGCACATTACGATGGGCGGCGTGGAATTGAAAGTGGAGCATTGGGACCCCACGACGAGCCGTCTGACGCTGTCTCTGCAGCTTGTTCAGAATTACCCCACCACGGTTACCGCCTACAAAAGCGGAAGGCGCTTTATCAAAGCGACTGCCTCGGGTGGAAGCGTGAAATCTGAAGAAAACGAAGAAACTGTCTCGCTGAAGCTTGTGAGGCCCGCAACGTGCACCGTTGACGTTGTCATCCAGTTTGCCTGACTTTTGGCGTGAGTTTTCGGCAGGTTCGTCAAGCGGCCACGTTGAGCAACCCACAATAAGCCGTCGTAACACCTCGGGATTGCTGGTAGGCACAAAAATGGGCACAATTTTGACTGTGCGAATTCGTGTGCCACCTGAGCGGAATCGGCAAACCCTTTGCGAGAAGGCGCCCTATTTCCCCCGCAACGCGCCTGGGATGCTGAACAGATCAGTGGTGATAAGGGGATTTCCCATTAGTTATCCGCACCTCATCGGAGTCTGTAAGGGACGTCTTTTCGTCGCCAACCCATCAATCGTTGATCCAAGAGTACGTTAACCGTTACCCGGCAACTTGACCCCTTTGTCAAACTTCCGAGCCCTCCCTCCACTCAGGCTTCTCCCGAGAGACACGCCAGCGCACGACGTTTCGCGATTACACGGTCAACTAACCGTGATTTGGCACACTCTACTCCGTTAGAGGTACCTGGTGCATCTGGAAACAGCAAGCAGGAAAAGCCAAGGATAGCGTACTATGCTAGGCAACATCTAACGGCCAAGATTCGCTCATTTGCGCAATCGGGCAGCCTTGATGTGGTTTGTCCTTCGGGCTGATGCGAAGCAGTTGCCACAGCAGGATTTAAAGTGGGGGGAAATTGAGCGTGGGCCACTTGTAAGCTGAAGGCTGCACACGTGGAGGGTTGCATGACTCCAGCTCGATTGAGGGGCTTCCAGTCGGCTGAACGATAGTCCGTGACGTATAGGCTCATTCCTTGAACCCAGTCTCAGTGTGTGTAAAGCTTTTCGATCTGCCCTGTTGCGTGGGCGAGGTCGGCGCGCGCCTGATTGTAACGATAGAGTGCGGAGATCTGGTTGTCGTTGGAACGCGAGAGGGCATCCTGGGCTGTGGTCACTTCGATATTGTTGGCCACGCCTGACTGGAAGCGCTCGCGTGCATCCTTAACTTCCTCTTTCGCAAGCTTGACGCCAAGGTTTGCGACATCCACTTCATTCCGCGCTGAGTCCAGCTGCGCGACGGCAGTCTTCACTTCCAGCGCGATGCGGCTCTTCACGCTATCCATCTGGCGGCCGATTTTTCTCAATTCGATTTCGGCCTTTGCGTTTTCTGCGCGAATCCTCCCGCCGGTGAACAGCGGGACGTCCAGCGTAACCTGGAACTGATAAGCGGGAATCGAAGCCGGCAGCGACGTTCCCTGGTATCCCCAGGCTCCATTCACCTCCACCTTGGGCAGGCGCTCATCCCCTGCCGCCTGCTGCTCAAGGCGCGCTGCTTTCTCCTGGGCAACCAAAGCCTTGATTTCCGGCCGGTTGGCATAGGCGCTTTCCACACTTTCTTGCAAAGTGATTTCCGGTGTGCTGAAAAAACTTGTTTCATCGTCTAGTTCAACCGTCTGATGGGGATCAAGGTCCAGCAATTGGATCAACCCGTAGAGAGCGGTCTTGCGCCGAGTTTCGGCCACGATCAGCCGCTGTTTCTCGTTCTGAAGTTCGACGTTGGAGCGCAGCGTGTCGAGCGCGGTGCTGATTCCCTGTTTTTGTAACTCCTCCGCCTGATCGTAAAGCGCCTGCGCAAGCTGAACGCGCGACTGCGCTGCCCGAAGGTCTGCCGCCGCGCGCAGGCATCCGAGATACTGCGATACCACCAGCAGGGTGGTTCGTTCGCGGACGGTCAATTCCTGAGCGCTGGTTCCGGCCACCTTGTGGCTTGAGGCCTCGAGCTGGCGCCAGAGTGTCAGGTCGAACACTGGAAAGGAAAATGTCGGCCCGGCCTGAAAAGTCTGGAACGGCCCGACGTGCTGCGGGAAGCCCGGAATGCGAAAGCCGATAAATGCCTCCAGGTTGCGCCGCGTCGCAGCGTCAGAAACACCGACTCCTGCCTGGGGCAGCAGCGCCGACCGGACGATGGAACGGTTCTGGCGGCTCTCGACCACGTTCAGATTGGCAGTCTGCACCTCAGGATTTTCTCGCAGAGCGATACGCACGGCTTCCTGAAGGGTCAGGTGCAGCGGCTGCTTCTGTTGCGCGCGCAGGGAGCCGGCCCACGCCAGCGTCAACAACGCTGTTGAAATGATGCGATGTATAGTTCTCATTCGGCTTTCCTCTCTGCTCAGCTGAACTCGTTTGTCATTCGCAGGCGCTTGCGGGGCCAAGGGCCAATCACGCCAGCGTCTTCCGGAAGCGCTTCGACGCCAGCGCCAGCGTCACGGCTCCTATAACCGCCAGTGCGGTGATCTGATTCCACAGGATGTCCATGCCCAGGCCCTTCAGGAAAATGCCGCGTAGGATCACCATCGCGTACCGCATGGGATTCAAATAAGTCAGCCACTGGACGACGACGGGCATATTGGCGATCGGGAACATAAAGCCGGAAAGCAGCACTGCCGGCATGAAGAAGAAAAAGGTGCTCATCATTGCCTGTTGCTGCGTCTGACTCACGGTCGAGATCAAGAGCCCGATGCCAAGCGTGCTCAGAAGATACACGGACATCGAGAACACCAGTAGCACCAAACTTCCGCGGACGGGAATCTCAAACCAGAAGACGCCCACCACCGTTACGAGCGCCAGGTCCACAAAGCTGACCAGGGCGAATGGAACAGTCTTTCCCAGAATGAATTCCACCGGACGGATGGGCGTGACCATGATCTGTTCCATGGTGCCGATTTCCTTTTCGCGGACGACGGCCAGGCTGGTCAAAAGCAAGGTGAGCAGGGTGATCATCAAGGCAATCACGCCGGGCACGAAAAAGGTGCGGCTCTCGAGGTTTTCGTTGAACCAGGTGCGCGTCTGAAGTGTCACCTCGCCGGGCTGGCGAACATCGCCGCGCAAGCGGAGAATTCGCTGCGCCAGGGCCGTCTGCGAGAATCGATCCACGATCGTGTTGCTGTAACCCAGGACGATACCAGCGGTGTTGGAGTCTGTTCCGTCGATGATCATCTGGAATGGAGCTGAGTGCCCGGCGAGGAGGTCGCCCTCAAAACCGTGGTTCACATGCAGCACGACCTGGACCTTGCCACGGTCGAGCAGATCGCGCTCCCGGGCGTCGCTCGAGATGTATTCGACCACGTCAAAATACCCGGATTCCACGAACCGGCTCACCAGGTCGCGGCTGCTGACCGTGTTGTCGAGGTCATAAACGGCGGTGGCGACGTGCCGCACGTCGGTGTTTGCGGCGTAACTGAAGACTATCAATTGCAGGAGTGGAACGACAAAAATCAAAATCTTCATGCGAGGGTCCCGAAAGACCTCGATGAACTCCTTGACGAACATATGCCTGATGCGTTCCCACATGGTTACACCAGCTTCTTTTTGAAGGCTGCCACCGCCAGCAGAATGGCGCCGGCCGCATAGACAACCAGCAGCAGTCCCTCACCCGCCAGAACGGAGATACCCGCGCCCTTCAGGTAGATTGCTTTGAGCAGAGTGATGAAGTACCGGGCGGGTACAAGGTAGGTGATCCACTGGACCACGGTGGGCATGTTGCCGATTGGAAAAACAAATCCCGAGAGAAGAAACGATGGCACGAAAGTCAGAATCATTGCCATTTGATTAGCCATGAGCTGATTTTTCGCCATGACGCTGATCAGGATGCCGAACGCCATCGTGCCGGCCAGGAAAATTGCGGCCGAACCAAAAAGCAGAAATACGCTGCCGCGCAGCGGCACGTGGAAAAGAAACTCGCCCATTAGAGCAGTTCCATAAATAATGTAGCTTGTAAAACGAGGGTATTTGTGTCAGAGTGGGTGCATGCGAGCCATTCCTGTTCCCCTCCGCGAACGCATTCTCGAACTTTACAAGCAGGGCAAGAGCACG